>JAEOTC010000252.1 GCA_016840035.1 Candidatus Hodarchaeota archaeon
CAAGGATTCTTTTTGGTCTTGTTTATAGTTTTTAATAAAATAATTCATAATGGAAGAAATAAAAACTCTCTAGTTGACTAACCTTGTTTTCATTCGATCCATTCTAACTAGGCATTCTGTTCTTTTTGAATGGAAAGTTAGGTTATCAAAATTGCTAATGTTTAGTCAATTTTCTTTACATGAGATCATCAACTAGCTCGTTACCGGCGCTAGTCTCCAGCGTGTAGGATGTAACCCAACATCCTCTATCCTGTCAGTGTCAATAACGTTCAGGAGTGCTTTCTTTAAGATATTATAGGCACCATTTACATCTGCATTAATAACAATACCTCTCTGGGATCGGAATAATCCTCTACTAATTCTTTTCCCGACATATTTTTTATGATGTTTTATCGACTCACCATCCAAGAAAGAACATTTACTCGAATAACTTTCCTCTTGTTTGATAACTGTGATTCCCTGTTCTTCTGCTTTATACTTTAATTGTTGAATTAACTTGTAGTAAGGAATGGTGACAAAATTCTGAGTATTTCTTTTTCCAAGGCGACAATTTTGTTTCCAAAAGGGATTATACCCAATAACAATCTTTCCAATGTCATTTCTGACACAATGATCAATGATCTTCCGACTAGCTTTGTGAAAATAATCGTTCACTTTCTTATTACGTTTACATGTTAATTCTTGTAGTTTTTTCCCAGTTTTTAATCCTTGACGACTATAGATGGAGTGAATTCTTGTACACTCTTTATTATAGTATTGATTAATGGATTTTGCTACCCCACCTTTGATAACAAATGGTTGGATACCATTATTATTTACTGCAGTTATGAGATTACGAATCCCCAAATCAATAGCTAAAATGTTTCCTGAATTTAAATTCTTTGGATGAATGTTTTTGCTATAGACTATCTCTATCATATAACCTATCCCTTTTGGAATAATTCTTACTTCTCTTACATTTATTGTGTCAGGGAGCCTAGTTTTGATTTTGAATCCAACCTTCTTTGGAAAAATCAAGAAGCTACTCCTTAGTCTCACCTGTTGGTTTGTGAAGTTTAGTTGAAACTCACCATTCTTCTCTCTATAACCAGGAGGTTTTGGTTTTCCTTTAAATTTTGATTTTTCTGCTTTCCAGGCTTTAAGCGAATTAAAAAAACTAACCCAGTTTCTATCTAGAATTCTCAAGACTTGTTGAGCAGTTTGGGCAGGAAGACGTTGAAAGCTGGAAGCTTTTTTCATCTTGTGGTACAGTGAGTTGTATCGAAGCCATTTCTTAGTATTGAAGAATTCTTGACGAATTTGGTAGTTGCTATCATTATAGAGATTCTTTGAGAGATGACAATATAATGAAAAGGTTTTGTGTGATCTAACCCAAATTTGTTCAGTGCGAGTAATTCTCATTATTCGTTCATCCCTCTTATTTTATTCTTGTAAGAATGAGTTATTGGAACAGACATAATCCTATAGTACAAAATATTTAGTGTTCAATCTGTCTCTTCTACTGTAACGTACTTCAAATAACAAACTTTCGGTTTTTAAGTTTGTACCAGAGAGAGATCAGTGAAAATGCCGAATATGTAAAAAAAATCATGCCAAAACACTTTTTTTTCGTTGTGAAATACAAATGACATTAGTTCATGATATTTATGATGACTTCGAATAAGCAAAACTATATTTTGACAATGTTATTTCATTATTTAAGAACAACCTAGCATAGGAATCATCAAAGGAGATTAGGTTCTAAATTTCTGGAATGTTGAATATCATGTCGTCGGAAACCCCAGAAGATTCTCTCGTATCTAAAAAGGATCTTCACGAATTAGGCGTTGTAGCCACAGAATTACGATCAATTGATCCCACAGCACAAGTAATTTCTTCCTTAAATGAATCTCAAACATTGGTTACCCAGATTCAAAAGCTAGAAAAAGATCTAACCACTGCAGGCTTCTTTAAAAAAAGAGGTTTAAAAAAATCGCTTTCACAGAAGAAGAATCAGTATAACAAAACCACAGAAAAGCTCTTGAATACTGTACTCGCTGGGTATCGAAGAATTTACTTTGATTTAGCTAAAAACATCAAAGAAATTGCGAAATTTGTCCCCCAAGAAACTGATAACATAAAGAATGTCCAAATTCCAAGTTTAGAAACCGCTCTGGTCCTAAATTTTAGTAAAATAGTATTAACTATATATAATAAGGTGGCTGAAGTACTTAAAGGTAAAAATATATCTACTTTAGTATTTAACCGAGAAATAATTGAATTATACGGGAAATTTGTGAATTTTGATGAAGAAAAAATACGGATCTCCAGTCAAACTTCTAAAGCAAGTATTCATGTGATGATTATTTCTGATTTATTGGAGCTCTATAACAATTTAGAAGTTGAAAATGCTTATCTAAAGCAAAGAAGAAAAGGAACAGAGGGTAAAATTCAAGCAGAAATTGTTCGTATGGCATCAACATTGCATCAACATCTTGGAACAATTTCTTCGATTGGTATTGAAATTTCGAGTAATATAGAGAGTCTTCAATTAAACATTCAAGAAATTCAAAGCGATGCTGATTCAAGCACATCAGTAGAAAAGCTTATTGAAACTGAGAAAAGATTAAGTGGATTGAGAAATGAATTCATAAATTCATTAAGGACCTATGAAATTTCTTTAAAGACAGAGACTGAAGATCAAATCGGACGGATAATACAATTGATTGGGGATGATGAGATGGATCCATCCATCATTACTGCTCCAGATATTGATGTTTCGGCCTCAGAAATCCCAGTAATTATTCAAGATATTGAAAAAATACGTTCATGGCATTCTAAATTGATTATTGCACTGAAAAAGCTGGTAAGTACGGCTGAATTGATGAATGCTGCTAAAACCCTTCAAGTTATGAAATTTCCTGTTCCTGATGACTTTTTTAAAGATGTTAAAAGCATAGAAAAGGAAACAGAAAAGACAAACGAACTTCAAATGTGGGTGGAGCTGGTAAAACAATATTATGATTTTCGATTCACTCTAGCAGCAGAGTGTCAAAACTATTTTTTCAAAATGCTTGAAAATCCTCACATCCAAGAGGCAATTAGCTTAACTGACGGGCCACCCATACCTACAGTAAAAGATTTTGAATCTCTTACTCCTGGAGAATTAGTTACTAAAGCTAGAGAGATTAAGGATTGGGAAGCAAGACTGGTTGCGTATTTTTCGAAACCAGCTCAACAAAACATGCGTCAAAACCTTGTTAGCTTATACGATACTCGTGATAGTTTAAAAGATTTGATTTCCGATGATTTGAAAGAAGAAATAGAAAAATTACGAGATTATAAGAGTGAAGATGAAAAGGAAGTAGGGGATCTAGTCAAAGAAATTGATTACCTGACTCAATTATCAGGTCAGCTTCGACGTGAGATTTGGGTAGCCATTGATGGTGAGATACATCCTATTGCAAATCACATCACGACACTAGAAACAATTCCTCCAAAACTAAAGGTGCATGTACCTAAATTAGAATTAGATGATTTAAAATCAATTAGAGAAGAGATAGAGATTTCTACCCAAGATAAAGTCAAAAATTTGTTAGATGAATATGAGAAAATCACGATTTGGAAGTATAAAGTATCGACACGAATTCGAGAGAATATCAAGGGAATTTCATTTCCGTTAATTCCAATAGAAACGAGATTTGATTTAAGGGAAAAACGCAATGAAATTGTGAAATTAATAGATAGTCACGCAGAAGTCGGAAATATCGAAGCGATTGTTCGTGAATATATTTCGTTCTTAGAAACCATAGAAGAAATGAAAGTCGAAATTCTAATGGAGCTAAAGAAACAGATTGATGGATTGGAAGCAGTAGATAAACGATTATTTAGATTAATGAAGACTGGAACAAGTAGCGTTAGTTATACTTCA
>JAEOTC010000003.1 GCA_016840035.1 Candidatus Hodarchaeota archaeon
CAATTCTGGCAATTTCCTCCTCTACCACCCCATTTTGTAATGTAACTACGACACTATCATCCTTCAAAAATGATAATAATGCTTCAGCAGCTCCACACGCGTCCATTGCCTTCATAGCCAGAAATGCGATATCATATTTTCCCTCCAACTGATCTATTGTTGCAACCGCTTTGATAGGGATAGATCTTTTATTTTCAACTCCCTGCAGTGTAATTCCCTTTGTCTGTATCAAATTAGCAAGATCAGGATATTTTGTTACAACAGTAACATCCACTTGGTTTTCTGCTATATGAGCTGCAATTGGGCCACCAATGGCTCCAACACCAATTACAACAACTCTCATTGAACCCATACTCATTTTAAAAATACATTGGATATTTCTTCATTAAGTGCATCATTTACTTCGTCTGATCTTCCTGTTGAGCGGATTTTAGCAATTTCATCCCATAATGTTGATTCTTGAACTACAGCGATAAATTTTTCTAATTTCTGCATGGCGGAGTATGATTGCCCCTGGAAAACATATGCAAATAGGTAAGGATCCACATTTTTGAGGAGAAGAGTGTTGTCTTCATGTTTAATCCGCTCGATAGATCCACTTAGAGAAAAGGCTTCTTGCATAAAAGCGTTTATTGAAGTTAATAATCCTCCTATTAATTGATCCTGTAAAAATGATTCAGAAGGAAATGTTTTTGAAAATAAACATAATCCAGCGTCATCCAAAATTAATAACATCATTGGATCTTCTTCAGGGAGATCATCGTATTGAGTTCCCTTCCGTTCTAGAATAGCAGTCATCATAGACTCTAGTTCTGCTAATTCATACCTCTCCGTAATTGAGGCGTTACGTTCGATATAATCATTCCATTTTGTTAGATCATTTAATAATGAATCAAATTCATAAGAAATTGATTGAGCTAACCTTTGTAATCCTTTTGTCTCTGCGATGATTTGGGCTTGGCTTAATAATCGCTGACTTTCTTTTATATCAAGTTCTAGTAATGCCAGCTTGGATTGTAAGCGATAAGTTTCGGCAAGATCTGAAAAGCTTTTTTGTGACTCAGCGATTGATATAATCCTTTGGGAAAGCTCTTTAACTTCTTTTAGTACGTCTTCATTTCCGGAAGTTCTTAATTCAAACAATAGTAGCTCAAACAATTTGAACATGGCTTCAACTGTTAATTCGTGGTCAATTATTTCAGATCCTGCAATTTCTGTTAATATTTTCTGTGCTTCTGCTCGGTGTACAACTCGTCCACTCATAATCAACACTTGAGCTTTAGCTTTCTGATACCGTAATTCAATGACTTTATTCTCTCCTCTAATGTCATTTAATTGAGCGAGATAATGTTCCGCTGATTCTTTTGCTCCAGATTGAATATAGTTTTCTATCATTAATAAGAGAGTGACAGATTTTTCCAGTGGGTTTCCAAGCTCTTCCTGAATGATCAGCGTTTTAGATAGTTGTGTAGAAGTTTCAATATAATTTCCTTTTTCTCGATAAATTGACGCAATATTATGATAAGAGGCCGTCATCTCGTATCTGTTATCTATCTCTTCAAAATAGGTCGTACTCTTTTCATAGTAATCCAAGGCTATATCTAATTCCCCCTTAGCTTGATAAATATTACCCATATTATTATGGCAAATAGCGACTTCATCTAATCGGTTTAATTCTTGAAAAATTATTAAACTTTGTTGAAAATTGTCTAATGCTAAATCTAAATCGCCTTTACTCTGATTTATTAATCCAATATTTACTAATAATGCAGCACTAAATCGTTTCTGCCCAGCTTTTTCACTTAATTCCTGTCCACGAAGATAATGACTTAATGCTCCTTCTAATTCTCCTCTTTGCCATAAAATTTGGCCAATATTGTTATAGAGCTTAATTGAGGATGAAGAATTCATAAGTTCTTCATACAGTTGTAAACTTTTTTTGAAATTCGCTAATGCCATTTCTGAATTTCCTTTCATGGCATTATTTATACCTAGATCGTTGTAAAGAGTAGCTTGTTCATAATCATTGCCTAGTTCTTTCAGAATGTCATGTGCTTTGGTTAAAAAACTTTCAGCATTTGTTAATTCGCCTTTTTTACGAAGGACTTTTCCATTATATTGTTGAATAATTGCGTGAAATTTTCTTTTATCATTTTTACTTATTCTTTTGGATTCTTTTAGTAATATCTCTCCTTCTATAATTACCTGTTGACATTGACTTAAATCACCCAATAAAAATAAGGAATTGATCTGTGCTCGAAGAGATTCAAATATTAACAATGGATGATTGAGTTCACGGCTTTTTTGGAGTGCTTGGATTGAAAGATCGAATCCTTTTTGTTTTTCCCCCATTTCAGTAAGAATATTGCTTTTTAATATTTTGGATTGAATTTCTTCTAATTCAGAAAATGTCGATTCCTCAGATGAATTCTCAATGATCCGAAGTGCTTTTTCATACATACCTTCATAATATAGGATTTGTGCTCTTTGTTGATTGGGATTTTGCACTAATGTAAGATCAGGTCCCTTAAGTCTACTTATAAGTTGTTTAATGTGCTGAGTGGGCAATCCTAGATTCCTCTAAGCTATTCAATCCTATCTCAGAAAATGTATTGATTAATATTCCCTTTCAGCTAAAGAAATTGTTCGCTAATAAAAAAATTTGTTAAGGCGACTGTATTGTCAATCGCCTATCAACTTTGTAGAATTGATCTTTAAGGATCTATTTTTACTTTCGTCTTTTCATTCCCAAGAGAAGAGCTAATCCCATTGCAGCAATAAGATATGACCAACTTGGAGTGATCTGAGGGCCTGTTGTCGTAGTTTTCGTTTCAGTTGTTGTAGTTGTTTCGTCAACTTCATTCTTTATTGCAAAGAGATCATCTGACGTATCAAACATGCTATAACCATTTAGATCGACTGCAACGACTTTAATTAAATAATCATATCCATTTTCCACAGTAGTTGTATCCCACATGTACTGTATCCTTTTTGTACCATCTGATGCTGTTATCAGTTCATAGCTCTCCATGGGAATACTTACCCACGAGGAACCACCGTCTCCCGAATAGAAAAGCCAATATTGAATATTTCCACCTTTTTCAGAAAAAACGCTTTCCCATTGAACTGCTATTGTATTATCAAGGCCTTCTCCTCCATTTGGATAGATAATTGTGGGTGTTGTGAGTTCATAACCTGGCTTAAAATTGGGATTATCAGCTGGATTATCATCTGAATTTTTTGCTGTTCCATCTATCTCATAACTACCTTCACCAATCCAATCACTCCAATAGTTGTGATCGAAAAAGCTTTCCACGCCATCGTCTCGTGCTTGTGATCCTGGTTCAAAGTTGTTTTCAAAAAAGTCATTTGTACCAACAATTGTAGAAAGAGAATTAGGATCAACATTTACTCCGTATTGCAGATTAACTGATAATATATTGTCGAGAATATTGGTATTATCTGAGTCGACAAGGAAGATGCCGTTACCACTATTACCGAAAATATTATTACCTTGAATGACATTATTGTCAGATGGATCTAAGAAAACTCCATGACCATTGGTTGACGCCTGTATTGAGAATCTCAATCCAGGATATTCAGCTAGTCGTTTTTCGCTAGTAGCTCCATTTTCAAAAATTGTATTATGTGAGATATTGTTACTATTCGAATCCTCTAATGCAATACCATTTTCATTTCCAGAAATATCGTTGTTAGAAATTAATGAATCATCAGTCAGATACAGTTGAACTCCATTTCTAACATTATTTTCGATTATATTTTCACTTACAACATTATTTGAGGTAGGGTCAAGAAAAACTCCATGACCATTAGTTGAAGCCTCGATCTTAAAAGAGAGATCACCCTTTGTGATCATATAAAGCAGATCTGGATCACCATTACTCGCGATGTAATTTTTAAGAATTTTATTTCCACTCGAACCTTCAAGAAATACTCCGTTCTCATTATTATCGGTGAAAGAATTGTCCGTTAGATCATTACCGCTGGAATACAATAAATAAGCACCACTTCCAGCATTCCCATAAATCTGATTGGATTTAATTATGTTCCCGATGCAGGGATCTAAGAAAACTCCATGACCATTGGTTGAAGCTTGAATCGAGAACTTAATTCCAGGTGGTAATGGATTTGCTATAGTACCACTATTATTAGCTATTTCGTTATTCTCAATAAGATTGAAGTTAGAATCTATTAAGAAGATACCATTTGCCTTATTTCTAATAATTGTGTTTACTGCAATAGTGTTAGAATCAGAGTATAGACAAAATACTCCATTTCCACCATTATCATTTATTCTGTTATCAACCACTGCCGTCTCAGAAACATTGACTATTGAGACTCCAGTAAACCCATTAGACAAAATTTCATTTCCATAAATCTGGGCACCAGAACCCACTTCCACATATATGCCTGAGTAATGATTGTTGGTAATAATATTCCCAGCGATAATTCCAGTAAAATCACTTACATGTATTCCAGACCCCCATAGTTCAGGATTTGTTAGAGTAGCTCGAGAATTTGATGATAGTGTGTTATTTGCGATGTAAAAATTATTATTCGCTCCCCAAGAGTAAATACCACTGCCCCAAGCACTCAGAATATCATTGAACGAAATATCTATATTATTTGAATGTGCAATGATAATTCCTTCAGCTCTTGAATTATAGATGCCATTCCCAAAGAACTCATTGTTCGAGGAATTGTAATTGTAAATTCCAACGCTATTATTGTCCAATATATTGGAATAAAATTGGTTATTCTGTGAGAAAGCATCAATCAATATTCCATCCCAGGTGTTATCGAAAATTTCGTTATGTTCAAAGAAGTTGTCTGAGGAGGAATATAGTTGTATCCCATCTTCGTTATTCTGAAAAATATGATTCTTGGTGATAGTATTAGCATTTGCACATTCTACGCGAATACCACGATATCTTGAATAGTAAATCGTATTATTGTTTACAGCAGCATAGGTGTTCTTCGGGTTCGTTCCCCAATATCCAATGATAATCCCATTGCCGTCAAGAATATTACTGATATAATTATTTCTCACAGTACTTAAGGAAGAAAATCCAAGATAAATTCCAGCCCAACCACCTACATTATTTATTGCATTCCCCTCAATCCACGTAGAATTACATGAATCTGAGACTGAAATACCATTTGAAAACCCATTTTCACCGACATTCCATATTGTATTGAAATTAATCGTGATATTATTGGATGCCCAGACATTAACTGCATCGTAGGATATGTCGAAGATATCATTCCATATAATTTCATTCCCATGAGCTCTATCCAAATGGACACCAATTTCCACATTAAACACAATGTTTCTTAGCACTAATCCATTTGAGACATTTAATAGAAAGATTGCATTGTAAGATTGATTGATTCCGTTAAGATGATTATCCCGTATTTCAAAAAATAAATCTGTATTTCTTATGTAGATGAGATGAAAACCATTATTTGTGATATTCAAATTTTCTATGACATATGGCTGACTCTCAGTCCCATTCCCAGGAAAACTGTAAGCATGAAATTCTGCATTTCCATCAATATTTATATTCGGTGATGAAACATACTGGGTTGCTCCTACAGAATATCTAACCGTGTCAATTTCTTTTATAGGAACTATTGGGGATGAACTACGTTGTGAAATAGCGTCTAGTTCCCATTCGTTCCTTTCATACTGAACAACGTTTTCTTTTGTTTCAGTAGAGGTTTCTACAGGTTTAGAAGGTGTCAATGATTCTAAACTGACCTTTTCCTTACTAGTATTCATATAAGCTCCCTCTGTTTGGGCAAAAATTCCTAAGTTTATGATAAAAATCAAGAAGATTAATCCAAATTTGATCTTGTTATTTTTCATTATTTTCTTTC
>JAEOTC010000253.1 GCA_016840035.1 Candidatus Hodarchaeota archaeon
AAAAGTCGTTCTGGATACCCTATATCATCTAAAAACGGTTTTAAACCCTCCAAAAGGGGAATAATACGGATTTCATCCATAAAAAGAATGAACCCAACAAGAAAGCCGATAATGAATAATCCCATCAACAGATTTTTTTTCAAACCCATTTTCAAAACCTTTAATCTTGTTATTTACTTTAACTAGTTCAAACATAAATAAAAGATTTTGGATGAAGGAGAAAACAAACACAGAAAAAACCGAGGAAAACGGAAGAATTAAGAGAAAGCAAGATGGGAGAACTATAAATGGAGAAAGCAAATGGAGAACAGATAGATAAACAGGATAGCTCCTCCATCAAACGGAAACACCTAATCATAGGAGGTACCTTGGTACTATCAGTAATATTAACAATAGCATTCATGTTCACATCAATAGTCCTAGCAGGTATAATAGGGAGATACTTTTTGGACAATGTGATGTTTGATCCATGGATACAAATGATTGGGGCAGATCGTGACGAAGAATTTCCGATTATTCAGGCGGAATATCAAGAATTACTAGAAATCTTCAAAGTACTCGGGATGATTTCACTCATAGTACTTGTAATTCTGATTGTTGTTGGAATCTTAGCAAGTAGGTATAAAATCTCACTTTTTGGAAGTGTACTTCTCCATCTACCGACATTCAGCCAATTTGCATTTAAAATGTACTTCTTCTCGGGGGCAGGCATCCTTACAGTCCTATGGCAACCACTATTTGAACTATCCCCCGAACTCCTCCGACTAGGAGAAATAATCTATGCTCCAATAATTCTAGGACTGTTGATCAACGATTTTATGCCAGAATCGTTGGATAATCTAGTTGGAGGAATCATCATTGGATATCCGATTATTCTACTGGTATTAGGAGTGTTTTTCTTCCTATGGGGGACGATAACTTGGTTGTATGGAAAATTCAATGGAGTGGAGATAATAGATTTTTGGATCTACAAGTATTCCCGACACCCCCAATATTTGGGGATCATGTTCATTACATGGGGGCAATCATTCTTTCTCACACTTGGAAAATTCTGGTTCCCCTTTACTCCCCCCAGCACATTTATGTTATTATTCAGTTTGTTAATGATGGGTTTAATTTTTCAGGATGAGAAAAGATTGGTAGAGAAGTATGGGAACCATTATATCGCATATCAACAACAAACGTCTGTCCTTTTCCCTCTACCAAAACAGATTCGGAGTATGTTTGCAAAAATCAACCAGATGCTGATCAAAAAGGAAAATCCTACACGGAATAGGGAAATCTTGGTCATTTTGGCAGTATATGGAGGGATAGCTGTGATCTTATCAGTGATATTAGTCTTGTTGTATCCAATCCAAGATTTTTCTCCAAGATAAAGGGGCCTGAGAAAGAAAATCTTAGCTCACTTAGCGTGATTTTGAAATCCTTCTTCGATAAAATGGAATTACCAAAACTAAAAGAAAAAGAAGGGGAAATCCTATACTTTGGCTAGTCTGAGTGGAAATGGGATAAGGTGTTGTTGTCGTTAGAGTAGTACTACTTGTTGGTGTAGTAGGTACAGCAGTAGTTCCAGATGCAAAAACGGTGAAAACGACCTCTGCAACCCCAATATTGTTAGCCTCATCGGTAGCTTCAATACGGAGAGTATAATCTCCTGAACTAGAAATTTCGGTAAGAATTGAACCATTAGATTTAAACCCAATAGATATATTATTTAGAAAAACCTCCACAGTAAAATTCTGGTCATCAAAAATAGTATAAACAAGGAAAACCTGTCCACCCCTAAAATCATAGGAGGAACCATGTTGAGGGGACAAAATTTCGACCACGGGAGGAATAGAGTCGGAGGAACGAATGTCAAAGCTCAGCATATAAGAATAGGTTTCATAACCCAGATTATCTTTAACATACACATACATCTCAACCGTTTCCCCAGCTGGCCAAGAAATGCCGGGGATAGAAAGGGAATAGGTTCCAAAAAACACTTCCTTCGGAAGGAACATCTCCTCAAAGCCGAGAGAAGAAAAGTTCACATAGACAGACTCAACCCCTAGAAACGCATTGGGATAATTTTGAACGAGGAAGGACACATTTAATCCTTCATTGTCAAGAAGATAATGGGAGGAAATGGGATCAGAATGAAGAGTATGTTGTAGATCAGTAATGTAAATAGTAGAGGGTTCCTCACGTACCTGCGTATACTTGAAATAATCAGTTGGAAGAGCCCAATTTAACAAATTGTGAACAAACGGAATATTATCAATTGGATAGGGAAGATACGGGGTCGTATATGCAAACATATTCTTATAATCGGCAAAAATGGACTCCCCAGACATGATAAGTCTAGAATTATTCCAGGGACCAAGATGCCATTGGACCGCAGTCAGAGTCCAGCTACCCAGTGTGAAGGTCGGATATCCTTCCCAAACATTATCAGCATCGAAATCCTGATCAACTATTTCCCCAGATTGTGAAGAATTCACGATCCAGTCAGTATAAGGAAGATCAGTCCATTTAGGCATGGTATTTATTCCATCTAATCCACCAGAATAAGGTGCAATCACCGTAGATCTGCGATAGAATAAATCATTAACTCCAGAAGTAAGATTAGCAATCGGGCCAAGAGAGTTTGTGACATTGGCAATTGCATAGCCATGAAGGCCATCAATAGGTATCCCATCGTGAATTGAATCATCTTGAATAATCATCTGACCACCAAGAGCCAAAGAGAGATTATTAAACATGGAAGGATTCCAATAACCCCCATAATCCGAATCACCCGCAAACCAGATAGTACGATTACCATACGCCCACCAGCGGAGAATAACATCAAGTTCAACAGGTGTGAAGCTGACACGATTACCCCATCCATTTCCATTTAAGATGAGAATATCTGATTCAGCGAGAAGATAAGGATCCAATAAGTCCATTACAACTACTTCAAAGCCCCACGCAGATGCATTGGACTTAAAACCTTCAACAGAATCATCAAAAGCATTGTGGCCATTGAAAACAAAGACACGAGGAACTTTGTTTAGGATCGATACGTCGGGATCGTTCGCCCACCGCAAAAGATTATACGTAAGCGGAAGATTCTGTTGGCCGAATCCTCCCCACAATGTTGTATTCGTAAAAGTGCCTTGATAGTCGACAAAGATACTCTCTCCCATCCAAACAGCTTTAGACGATCCCTTAGGACCTATTTGCCACTGAACTGCCGCTAATGTATAACTACCCGGAACATTCAGGGGATACCCCTTCCAAATAGTATCATTATCAATTTCTTCACCGTATACCATACCTGCATTGGAGGTGTTAATAATCCAATCTGTGAAGGGGAGGTCATCCCATTTGGGTCCAAGATTAATCCCCGACTGATTACCTGAATACGGAACAACACAGGTAGGAGCATGAAAACTCACATTGTAGACACCAGTTGTGATAGAATCGTTTACCCAAAGAGAATTGGTAGTATTCGCTAAAACACGATAAGGAGTTCCATCATTACTAGCTGCATCTTCTACGCCATCATCTTGAAGGGTAACATTCAGACCTAACTCCACCACGAGATAATTTAAGTCAGAAACATTGTAGGAACCCCCATAATCACTATCACCCGCAAACCAGATAGTACGATTACCAGTTGCCCACCAGTCGGAGATAAGCTGTCGATCAAGGGGAGTTAAGAAATCAGGAGCATTAAGAATCAAAATATCTGTAAATTCAAGGTATTCATTCGTGAAATGTTCAATAATATTTAGAACGTAACCCCACTCACTGGTTTTCTGTTTAAAGCCTTCAACTTCAACATGATAGGCACCATTGCCATTAAACAAAGTAATTACAGGAAAATGGTGATCAGTGATTGTATTAACGGGAGAAGAAGTCGTTATACTCAAACCGTTCAACGGAAAAAGAACCAACGCGACAATTAAACTAAAAATAATCCCAAAGTGCTTCAGACTCATGGAGATACCTCCTTACATCTCAATACACACAGAGAGTTACGAATATATTGGATTTATTAAGGAATCTTACCGATTGGTGATAAATCCATTCTCATAAGGTTGTATACAGTTGGTTCTAGAGCGACGTAATCGATATTAAAGCTTTTAGGTTATAAAAAAGGACTATTTAAAGCTAAAAAAGAAGGAGACAAAGAAGAGTTTATAGTATTAATTTAGCAAGATTACGATTAATTGGTGAAAAAAATGAAAGCAATAATCAATGGAACAATATTAGATCCGAATCTGGGATTAATTAAACAAGGAAAGATCTTAATCGACCAAGGTAAGATCCTAGAGATAGGAACCGACATTGCTATACCAGAGGGGACTGAAACAATTGATGTGAAATCCAAATATGTCTGTCCAGGATTCATAGATGCACATACGCATCAAGGATTATTTGATGGGAGTATTGGCTGGGCAGGGGCAGATGGAAATGAAATGACAACCCCAGTTACTCCCATAATAAGAGGGATTGATTCATTCAATCCTCATGAACCAAGTCTCAAAGATGTCCTAAAAGGGGGAGTAACAACCATAAATACGGGCCCAGGCTCAGGAAATGTCATTTCAGGAACGAATTTTTCGATCAAACCTGTAGGGACGATTGTGGATGAAATGCTAGTGTTAAATCCCAGTGGCTTAAAAGTTGCCCTAGGAGAAAATCCTAAACGTATCCATGGACAAATGAACAAGCGGATGCCAATGACAAGAATGGGAGTGGCCGCACTTCTGAGGGAAACATTAAATAAAGCAAAAGACTATATCAAGGAATTAGAACACTATAACGAATCACTAAAGAAGGTGGAGGAAGGAAAACCTCAACCGAAACCTCCAAAAAAGGATTTAGGGATGGAAATCCTTGTAAAGGTGCTAGAAAGGGAGATTCCACTACATGCCCATGCACATCGGGCAGATGATATAACTACGATTATCCGGATCGCTGAAGAATTTAACTTGCGATTGGTCTTAATCCACTGTACGGAAGGGCACAAAATAGCCGATTACATCGCAAAAAAAGGATATCCCGCAGTGGTAGGACCAACGCTAATATGGGTCAGTAAACCCGAAACACGAGAACGTGGATTCAAGACAGCAGTCATTTTACATAATGCTGGAGTCAAAGTATCATTACAAACAGATTCTTTAACTCCCATGAACTATTTTCCGCTATTACCCATGGCTGTGATCAAAGAAGGAATGTCAAGAGAAGATGCATTTCGTTGTGTAACCATGAATCCGGCAGAAATGTTAGGTCTTGAGCACAGAGTAGGTTCATTAGAGAAAGGGAAAGATGCCGATATTGTCATCTGGTCAGGCCATCCCTTCGAATTTTACAGCAAAGTAGAAAAGGTGTTTGTGAACGGAGAAGAAGTAAAGCTAACTGATTGAGTTCAAAGCACTAGGGATTAAACACTACCATCTGTAGGAGCTTCAGTGTAAAGAGAAGCTCATGAACTACGATTCAAAATTTTCGTTTGAGGAAATAGATGAGTCCACCAGTTCCAACAAGGGCACCAATTATACCCATCCCAAACAACAGAAATATTTGTTGCATTCCTGTAATGAGAACGGTGTCAGTCCACCAGATAGTGATGAATTCCTCTTCAGGCAACCAATCAGAATACTTCAGGTTCCCGACGAAAAATTTGTCCTCCTCTTCAAAAGTATCAAAGTATCTGTCACTATTAATATCGTTACAAATAGATTTAGGAATCCAGAATTCGAAATCAGCAGAATCGATATTATGGTTCCAAGTCAAAGCTGTTCCAACACAATATCGAAAGTTATATTCGGCAGTATTGGAAGTAAAGGTTCCTGCACCATCCTGGTAATCCCGATTGTAATGAATATTAACTGTATGTTCTTCTTCACCGTCAAAATATACAAAGAGTTCGAGAGCCTGAAAATCACCATAGGTTGAAATCGAAGGAATTTGAATGGTCTTCCACACATAATCCACGGGTAAACCATCAAGCAGGAGAGATTCTAGTAGAAGAGGGTTAGTTTCCTTGCTTCCTGAAATAACAAAAGGAAGTAAAATGTTGAGGCCAACAGAACTAGAATTTCCATTAGCAAAAGTATAATTTGCATTAATGAAGACACGAGAAGACGTAAAACGGAAAATAATTACTTCTGATTTGAAATATACAGAATTATCATAATTTGAAGCTAGGGGAATAGTCCCATAGTTATAATCGCTAGGAATAGGGTTACCACGGGTGAGAAGCAACGGAGAAGAAAAGAAAAACAGGATTAAAAACGGGAGAATCAGAAATCGTAAGAGAAATCGACTCATACATTCAGTTAATCTGTTATCCTCCTTAAGCTTATTGGTGTTGACTGCCACCCATATAAAACTACCAAAATTAATGGAAAGAAGTCTTGTCTAGGGAACATCTAAGGTCCTCAACGTAGAACAACGGTGAGGACGAGTCGCCAATAAAAGTATAACACAGTCCTAGAAGAAAATCGAAAGATTCATTGTGTTTCCAGAATATCTAACTATAACTGATTTCTGATTTCGTTAGTACCAAAGACGCAAGATAAAAAGTAATTGCTAAAACGATATTAGCCTGTAAACTGAAGGAGATAACCTCTTGGGCATCAGGCGTGGAAATATATGCTGCAAGAAGCAGACTAGAGAGAATGGGAGAGAATAGAATTAGTAAATAATCTACTCCAGGAAAAAGAAATATAGAAACCAAAATTCCAACAATTTCAATCCCAAAAATTGACAGAACTGTCGACTGAAGCAAATTCTTTACAGGAAAAATACGCCAAATCAAGAGAAGGACAGCTACAAAATAAATCGCCCGGAATAATAAATTAACAGCCAGCGGAAAAAAAGTAGATGTTTCAGACCTGAAGAAAATAACGAGAGCTCCAAAAGAAAAGAGGAAGTTTAGGAGAATTGGTCTGAGAAGGCTCGTAACTTTAAGAGAGAAGTAACGATAGGCAGAAATTCGTGCAAGGATCATTTCCTCCATATTATATTCTTTTTCCATAACAATTTTAGGAAATATCGTAAATAATCCAATAAGAAGGATCGTAATGAAATGAATACAAAATAAATAGACGACAAACATTATAGAACTGAAAGAATCATCAAAGAGGATATAAACAAGGACGTAAGGAAGACAATTCAGGAGAAGCAAGGATTGTTGCCATGTAGGGGTTTGAGTAGATGTTAGGTTTAATAATTTTAAATAGAAATTAGAACTAGTGTGAAAATTACCACTTTTCATCTGTTGACCCCCTTTCATGACCTCAATAACAGTTTTCTGACATATATGAGTGATAACCTTGTACACAGAAAAGAGTAGAATAAAACTGAGGATGAGTAAGACGAGAAAAGATAAGGGAAAATCAGCAAAAAGGGACCGACCAAGAAGGACAGGTGAAATAAGGAACTGAAAGTCATATAAATCCAAAATTAGAAGAACAAAAAAGACAGTGAGAATCGTAAGGTAATAAATAATCGTACGAAATATGGAAGATGGATAATAATTTTCAGAAACTCCAAGAGTTAAGACGGAGATAAGAAACCAATCAAAAAAGAAGAGGAAAAGTAACAGAAGAAAAAAAGGACTAAAGAAGAGGGGAGAAAGCCTGTTTCCGGAAAGTTTCTCAATCAAAAATACACCTAAAAAGCCACCGAGAGGGGGAAGAATCATTAAAATGGCATTGGCAAAACTTCGAGCAAAATACAGTGTCTTAAATTGAGTAGGAGAAATAACCAAGTAATCCAACATTGAAACCTGACGTTCTCGAGAAAACAGATCAAGATTGATCGGAAAGAAGAGAAGGAAGAGAAAAAGAAGAAGTCCAAGGAGTTTAGAAGAGACTGGAGAGAAAGAATAGGAAAAAATGAAGTACAAAAAACTTGGAAGAAGGATTAGAAAAATACAGCCATAATAACACCAGAGTAAGAGGGAGGATTTGAGACGAATTTTGATCTCATGCACCGTACAATAATGAAAGAAAGGGGAAGGTAGATTATCAAAAAACAGCTCCATAAAACTCATGAGAGATAAGCCATCCATTCAACCTTGGTATGGTTCAAGAAATAGATATCTTCTAAAATAACAGGATTGGCAACAACCGTGTGATCAGACGGAGGTACATCAGAAAACAGAGAAGAGAGGGACGAAACATATTGTTGATGACAATAAAGGTCAATACCCCTAGAAGAGGTTTGGAAATATAGAATATCATCAATGGTAGCCAAATCAGGGATAGATTCACTGGAAATATCACCCCGAATTTCTACCCGTCGGAGTTGATCAAACTTATTCTTTAATTCAGAAATCCAGAGAGGTTGATGAAGCATAACACCCTTCTCAAGAATAAACACACGATCACAAACGGCTTCAATATCTTCGAGGATATGCGAAGAGATAAGAACCGTTTTATCAAAATCATCCGAGAGATCTAAGAGGAATTTACGAACCTGAATACGAGCTAAAGGGTCCAATCCACTGGTAGGTTCATCGAGAATCAAGAGACGAGGATCATGAATAAGTGTAACCCCTAAACCTACCTTGTGTAACATCCCCTTGGAGAGTGATCTGATCGGTACATGTAAATACGAATCGATATCCAATGCTTTTATGACTCGCTCGCGCAAATCCGCTTGATCCACACGAGTATGATCACGGAGACGAGAGAAAAACTCCAAAACTTCAATCACAGAGAAGTTGGGATAAAACGAGAAGCGTTCAGGAAGATAACCAATCAATTGCTTAATTTGAGTAGCCTCACGACTGGGATTTAGGCCGAAAATCTCAATAATACCATAAGAAGGAAGAAGAAGGGTAGAAAGAATCCGAATAAGGGTCGTTTTACCCGCACCATTGTTACCCAGAATACCAACTGTCTCTCCCTCAGCGACAGTAAGGTTAATGTTGTCTAAAACCACTTTATCTGGATAGTATATCCTTTTTATCTTTTCAAGATACACAGGTAAGGATTCATCAGACATTACGATCCACTCCTTCTCATAAGAATTTCAAACCCTTTAATGAATTAAACCTCTCGGCCGAGAATTACAAAAACAATAAACCGCAAAATGAATAATCCAATGGATAACAGCAAAATAAAGATCCAAAAAAACCTACTCGAAACGGGGGTTTTCGTAAGAAAATCTGCTGTCACTCGCTGATCCTTATCTAAATCAAAGCTTACAAATTCTAACTCTTGTTGGTTTACTAGGAGTTGATAATAGTTTGCAAGTATCAACGCCAAAATAACTATACCCATACCGATACCCAGAACGTTGAACAAGTCAGCAAATACACAACAAAGGCCAATTACAAGCCAATTCCGATCAAACGTAAGATTATGACTATCAGTTCGAGTTCTGTTTAACAGCGGAGGAATTCGTTTACTAAAAAGTCTGTATAAACCTAAAAATACAGCTGTATAGACGATTCCATGCGAAAGTACTGTTAATGGGTCAGCAAATAAACCATCAAGGATATGAAAACGTGGAGAGCAGAAGTAAGCTAAACCCCCAGTAGGGACGTATTGCTCCGCTGCAGTATTCAATTGGTAAGTTCCCAATATCCATACAAAGATTGAGGAGGAATTTTCCCTTCCACTCGAATTCCAAACAACTTGACTAAGAAAACGGATAAGAGCGAAGAAAGTTGTCGTTAAAAGGATTGATAGCAAGGGGGAAGAGAGAGAAACCTTGTGAGATTCTACATCGTCAAAATTATTACTATTAGATATCTGGAGCGACAAAAATGTCACCAAAAGGAAAATACCAATTGCAAACCATACAGAAAGAAGTGATAAATGAGGAAGGTTTAAGCTATGAGAACGAACGGGACTATAACGAAAGAATAAGAAGCCAAAAGCATTAAGACCCTCTTCTCCGATACAATAAAGAATAGCTAAAAAAATTCCCCGTGCTGATGTAAGTTCACCCGGTCCTTCTAAAATATTGTTGGAAGCAAGAAACGCCTGCATAATTTGCACCCAAATCCCACTTGCCAGAAAAATCGATATTCCCGAGCCTAATCCCCAACCTTTATTAATAAATTCATTTAAATAGATGATAATAATACCTGCTATAATCAATTGTCCGACAATTGAAAATTGAGTAAATATATCTAAATCTGTACCATATAATCCTGAAAGGATTAAAATCAAGGCCATAATTACAGTAAAAACGATACCCAAGAAAATTCTGATACGATTGTACCGTTTAAGCTCATCAGGATGGGTAGGATCAAATTGGTAAAGATTGGTTCTTAAAAAAATGTGAAATACAAATCCAGCAGTTAAAAGTGGTAGAATCCCTAATTCGGTAGAAGTACCATGCTTAGAAGCCCCAATAATACGAATAATGCCATAAGGATCTGCTTCGCCGAGATT
Organism: Candidatus Hodarchaeota archaeon; assembly: GCA_016840035.1. Taxonomy (GTDB): domain Archaea; phylum Asgardarchaeota; class Heimdallarchaeia; order Hodarchaeales; family Hodarchaeaceae; genus Hodarchaeum. The sequence continues at coordinate 10,392 of JAEOTC010000253.1, forward strand.
AGCCCCTATTAGAGGAATGACGGCTAGCAGAGAGTATACAATGATAACCCCTAGAGTAATAAAGACCTTAACAGAAAAATTATCTTTATTAAGCGAGTTTATAAGCATTTTTTTAAGTAAGAAGCTGTTGTTTTCTTTTCCCAGATTTTCTTCCACCATTCTCATCCTCTCAGCCTAGAAATTGCAGTCAAATTTCAAAAGTATTCTCTCCAATCTTGATAAGAAAGTGATTCTAAGTTATATAATGCTTATGGTGCAATTATTTGACAAAAATCGGGAAAAAAGGAATAATGCAGTGTAGTGGTCAGTAGACTAAGTGAGTAAATGCTTGAAACGAGGGGAAATCGTTAATCCTCTTCCATTTTGCTCAATAACATCATGAGTCCTTAAAATTTTTACATAATATGACAGTAACGATTTGTGGATCCCTAAAGTTATACAGAGATCCTTTTGAAAAACCATTGTAGAACTTCCATGCAAACATTGAAGGATTTCTGCAATATTTTGGTTCTGAAGTAACGAAAATAATAATCGAGCATCTTCTGACCAATATTGGGACGTATCAAAATAATGGTTTGACTTTCCAAATTTTACCATTTCAATTTTACCTTCTTGTTCAAGAATACGCAACCAATATTGCACTGAACCCATGGCGACATTTGAAAGACGAATTATTCCACGAAGAGATACTCCTGGATGGTTTAATATGGTTGTTGAAATTACTTCACGAGTATCACGAGTTTCTTTCCATTCTTGAGACGAATGGATCATCTTATACAAGTTATAGACAACTGGAGGAATAAAAAATGCTGAAAGATGAATCCTATCAACTACGTGAGTCGACAAGCTACAAAAAGGATCAGATAGATCAGGGTTTAGGAAAAAGGACGATGCTACCATATCGGGAATAACTACTTCGCCTTGATAGGAAGCCACCTGCTGGGGAACAGTATTCAGTGGTGAATTTCCAAATACGGCGAAGATAGAGAGAACTAGAAGTAGAACGGCTATGATACCTCTTGCATGTAACCAAGTGATACGGAAGCGAATGAGTAATCCCCTCTTGATGATAATGATTCGTTCTCCTTTTTATGCTTTTCTTCTCCCTCATCAGAAGTCAAAAGATTGTATTACAATCTTTAATCACAAGAGGTCGAACAAAAATGTCAAAAATGATTAGTAGTCCTCAGGAAAAATTTTAGAGAAAGAATAAGAGAAAATCAGATGCAATTGGGATTTATTTCTTTTTGGCTGAAGTGACGAAGGATTTAGCTTCCTCAGCAAGTGTAATCCATACCTCTAGCGGGCTCGGAGGAATAGCTACCCACTCTTTCATAAATTTCCCAGTACCTGGATCCCAAGGTAGCCCTTCCCCAGAATCAACGAGTTCTTTAACTCGGGTAGCGGCCACCTTCACAACAAATTGGTCGTTTTTAGTCCACATAGCAAACATTTTCTTATTCTTTTTCAAGGAATTTCCTTGCTTCTGAACACCTGACATTTTTAGAAAGTGTTCCATTAGTCTCTCAAAATCTTCTTTCCCTGACATTGGTCTTCCACACCGTTGATCAATGTTTTTAGTAAAAGGGCTTAATAATCTGTCCACTTCGTATGATCCAAAGCAATTATGCTTAGACTGATCGGGGTATATACCAAATCAAAAGGAGAGCAAAAACAAGCAAGAGTGGAATGGGAAGAATGATAGGATTAAGATTTTCACCCTGAGAATTTAACGTAAACAGTGCAGGGATAGATAATACAAGAGGGATTAACTCGCTGATTAAACTTATTAGAAGCATACGTTTCTTATTAAATTTCCCAAAATAAAAAAGCGGAATTTCAAGTAAGAAAAAGAGTCTAAAGAAACAGTATTCAAAGTAGAACTGAAATGCACTAAAGAATCTCAGTGAATAAAAATGTGTTGAAAAAGGAATTTCCCACAGCAAGGAAACCAGAGAATTCGAACCAGGACCTAGATCAA
>JAEOTC010000049.1 GCA_016840035.1 Candidatus Hodarchaeota archaeon
AATAGACGCCTTAATCTATCTCAAAGAGAGAATAAGTCAAATTGAAAATCAAAAACTTAAACATATGCAATTCGCTACAACTGAACAAGGCTTAACAATCTCTCACACTTTTCGACCAATCCAAAGTGTTGGATGTTATATCCCTGGTGGACAAGCTGTCTATTCAAGCACATTAATAATGACAGTCATTCCTGCAAAAGTTGCCAATGTACCGAGAATAGTAGTATGTTCCCCCCCAACCTTTCAGGGAGAAATAAGTCCCTTAATCCTTGTCGCAGCTGATATTTGTGGTGTAAATGAAGTTTATCGAGTAGGCGGTGCTCACGCCATTGCAGCTTTAGCATATGGAACAGAATCCATAAAATCTGTTTTGAAGATTGTTGGACCTGGCAGTAAATATGTAACCTTGGCTAAAATAACCGTCTCAAAAGAAGTGGCGATTGATCTTCCTGCGGGACCCAGTGAAGTCATTATTTTAGCTGATGAAACTAGTAATCCAAGATATATTGCTTGGGATCTAATTTCCCAGGCTGAACACACGACAGATAATGTGGTTGGATTAGTTACTTCTTCACAGAAAATTGCTTCTGAAGTTATTGCCCACCTTGAAAGTATCATCCCAACTCTGCCTCGAAAGAAAATTATCCTCCAAAGTCTTTCTCAGAATGGGTTTGTAATCGTCTGTAATACTGTGGCTGAAACTATTGACTTTATAAATACTTTTGCACCTGAACATTTAGAGATAATGACAGATAAACCAAAAAATATCGCTAAAAAAATTACATCTGCGGGAGTTATCCTCTTGGGAGAGTATTCCCCTGTTTCAGCTAGCGATTACTTTTTTGGAACGAATCATGTTCTTCCTACATCTGGATTTAGCCACATCTATTCTGGATTATCAATTTTTGACTATATTAAGCGAATTGATATTGTAAACTGTTCAAGAAAGAAGTTGAGAAATATGCAAAAAATTGCTAAGGTTTTAGCCAATAGTGAAGGTTTACCAAACCATTACCAAGCAATAAAGGAGAGATTCATTGATGATCCCTAAACTTGAGTGGCTTGAAGCAAAATTGAGGAAAATGCAAAATCGTGAAGAGTATATCCCGAAATACACTCCGGAGACTGTAGCAAAACAATTAGGAATTCATGAAGAGGAAATTATCAGACTTGATAAGAATGAAAACCTTTTCCTCTCGAAATCATTCTTTTCTGGAATTCTCAAAGAATTAGCTGAGGAACTGGATCCGAGGTTTTATCCTCAAAAGGAAAAATCAACTTTAATCCACGAATTAATGGAGTATTTAGATCTTCCCTCAGAATCTATAATTCTTGGGAATGGTTCAGATGAACTCATCGAAACGATAGTAAGATTCTTCTTAGGATCTAATGAGGAAGCAATCTCAATTACGCCGACATTTACAATGTATCAAATAATTGTAACTAATCAAGGTAATACCTTTATCGATGCATCATTAAATGATGATTTTTCGCTAGATGTAGATGGTTTACTTTCAAAAACTTCTTCAAAAACAAGACTCTGTTTTATCTGTTCACCAAATAATCCCACAGGGAATCAATTTAACTTCGAATCCATCAAACAACTACTTGACAAGTTTCGAGGTATCGTCATTATCGACGAAGCGTATGTGGAATATGCTCCCTATTCCGTTAGAGAAAGGATTACAGAATATGACAATCTGATTGTGTTAAGGACTTTTTCAAAAGCTTTTGGATTAGCAGGATTAAGAATAGGATATGGTCTTGCACATCCAAAGATAGCTTCTGCATTGAAAAAGCTTCAACTCCCCTTCAATATCAATACTTTTTCGTTACAATTAGCGATTAAACTCTTAGATAAGAGGGAGATCGTTCGCACTTCTATAACGAGGCTTAAAACTGAACGTGAACGCTTTTACAAGAAACTTACTAAAATACCGGGGGTAAAAGCATTCCCTTCCAACGCTAATTTCCTTCTAGTTACCACAGAGAAAGATACCAACATGATGTGCGATAAACTCATGAATCATGGAATTCTTGTCAGAAATCTTGAAAACATTCTCCATCTTGGGAGATGTTTAAGAGTGACCGTTGGGCTTCCGGAGATGAACAATAAATTCCTTAACATCATGACCGAACTCTGCTGTAGCTGAAACAAATTGAAGGCTAATTACATAAAAACTTCTATAAATGATCAGTCCGCTTACGTTCGCACCGCTATTTTAAAGAAATTGGAGAAGTTAGGCGCGATCATTTTTGATTGCGATGGAGTCTTAATTGATGTCCGAAGTTCGTATAACCAAACTATTGTAAAGACAATTGAGTATTTTCTCAATACTTTAATTGGTCTCTCTCTCCCTTCAGAGGATATATTCAATAAAACCATCTATCTCTATAAAAGAAGTGGTGGTTTTAACAATGATTGGGATGTTGTATATTCAATCCTTCTTACTATATCCCCCCTTTTGCCAAGAGTGTTTCAAAATAAATTTATCAAACTAGTAAACTCAAAAAAGTTTATCGCAGAAACGTTACATAACCGATTTCAATATATCAAAACAACATTTGAAGATATGCAACCATTTCCTCTGAATCTCAAATGGACCAAAATAATCAATCATCTAAATATGTATGCGGAAAAAACTGATTCAATAGGTATTACCTCAATTGAAAAAGAGTTCTTCCTCAATCCGAAATCGAAAAATGCATTAATAGGTATGGCAATGAAACGTTTCCTTCAATATCCTGGAAATGTGAAAAAAAGTCTCCTTTCTCGTGTTTTCGATGAAATCTTCTATGGGCCTATGTTATTTCACAAACAACACAAAGTTCCTCCAAAATATTATGATGGCACCGGATTAGTCGAAATGGAAAAGACAATAATAACCTCAAAAACCCTGACTGATTTATCCAAAATTATTGGAGAGAAAAACTTTGGAATTGTCTCTGGAAGAGATTTCTTATCAGCCAACCATACACTAGGCAAGATCATTGATGAGTACAAGAAGGAAGCCCTCTTCTTCCTTCAAGATTACAAGATAGATACCTTTGAGAAATTCAAAAAACCCAGTCCCCTTCTACTATTTAAGTCGGCTCACTATCTAAAACCTTTCAAATATGCTGTGTATGTTGGTGATTCGATTGAGGATATATTAATGGTTAAGAACGCTAATGAGATCGATCCACGCTTTATATCCATGGGTGTTTATTCAACTTCCGATTTTAAAGAGGAATTTATCTTGCACCTGCTTGAAATTAAAACGGATATAATACTTCCTTCAGTAAACGATATATCCACTCTATTAAACATGATAAAGGGGGAAAACAAGTGAGAATTAGCGAATATTCAAGACAGACGAAAGAAACTCAGATCTCCGTGAAGGTAAATTTGGATGGTACTGGAATCGTTCGAATTAATACAGGGATACAATATTTCAATCATCTCATAAAGACATTGAGCACTCATAGTCTGATAGATTTTACAATTATTGCTAAGGGTGATTTAAAACATCACTTAATCGAAGACGTAGCTATCTGTCTTGGTAAAGCATTAAGAAAGGCGATCGGAGAAGGGAAGAGTATAAATCGTTTTGGGTATGCCATTGTTCCGATGGATTGCTCCATAGCTTTTACTGCTCTAGATCTCGTAAAGCGACCCTATCAGAAGATCGATCTTCAGATCTGTGGGGAAACGGTAGAGGACATGCAGCAGGAGGATATCATTCACTTCCTGGAAACCTTCGCCACCTCTCTTCAACTCAACCTGCACATCTGGATTAAATACGGTGACAATGATCATCACAAAGTTGAAGCTGCCTTCAAATCTTTAGCTTTATCCCTTAAAGAAGCTGTTCGTGTTAATCCAAGAAGAATGGACGTTCCGAGTGCTAAAGGTGTAATGTAATTATCACTCAAGATGGTGGATAGGATAAAACATGGAAATTATTCCAGCAATAGATATCATGAAGGGGCAAGTCGTCAGATTAAGAAAGGGTGACCCAAACACTTCCATTAACTATGATCTTTTTGGTACTCCTTTACAAACTGCAAGAAAATGGATCAATGAAGGAGCGAAAACCATCCATATCATCGATCTTGACGCTGCAATGGGACGAGGAGATAATCTAAGTGTTATAATGTCTATAATTCAACAAACAAATATTTCCATTCAAGTTGGTGGAGGAATCAGAAGTAAAGAAAAAGCTGAATTACTTCTAAGTTCAGGTGTTGAAAGAGTGATTGTTACTACTTTAGCTTTTAAACAGATCGATAAATTACGTGAATTATTAACCATATATGGTAATGAGAAAATTATGATAGCTTTAGATTATCTGCATGGCAATGTGATGATGAAAGGATGGACAAGTGCTACAGGGCTTACTTTAGGGGATGCAATACAGAAATTCAGAAATTTTGGAGTTAAACTTTTCCTTCTCACTTCAATCTCCAAAGATGGTCTTCTTTCAGGACCTGATTATGGCACTCTTCAAAATGCAATGAAAAATCCGGCAACTAAAATATTTGCAGCTGGTGGTATAAGTACTACCCATGATTTACTCAAATTAAAACAGATTGGTCTTAGGGGTGCGATTGTTGGAAAAGCATTGTATGAAGAGAGATTTAGTTTAAAGGACGCTCTCAAAGTAGTTAAAGTTCAATCGATTAAAAGGTGATATTTTTGCATATTGAAATGAAAGAATTAGATTTTGCGAAGGGAGACGGTTTACTCCCTGTAGTCGTTCAAGAGTATGAGACCAAGGAAGTACTCATGGTAGCTTATATGAATGAAGAAGCACTCAAGAAGACCTTAGATTCAGGTTATGCAACATATTGGAGTAGAACTAGAAGGAAACTGTGGATGAAGGGAGAGACTTCGGGAAACACTCAGAAAGTTAGAAAGATCCTTGTTGATTGTGACTATGATGTCCTGCTCCTACTTGTTGAACAGAAGGGAAACACATGTCATACAGGTAAACGATCATGTTTCCATAATCGACTTAAGTAATGTTCATGTGCTTGAAATGATTGTTTCACTCCATCGAGATCATTCTGGAGGGGATTACGCAGATGACTATTTTTAGTGAGATCTAATTGACGATAATAACTCTAGAGTCTTACCATACTACATTAAAAGGTATATACCTTGTTACAGGGCAAGGAGTAACCTCAAATGTTTATGTTTTCAGTGGAGAGACCATTACCATCGTTGATTCAGGAAATGGTGCAGTAGAAAATAGAATAATTCCACAATTAAAGGAAATTTTCTCAAAAATACCTAACGTTTCGAAAACGATTTTGACCCATTTCCATTTTGATCATATTGGTGGTCTCGCTGAATTGATGGAATCATATGTACTGGATATTCTTATTCAAAGGGAGGAAGTACCCTTCCTTCGAGACATAAATCCTATGAGAATTAAAGAAATCAATGCTGGCGGTAAGATTGTAGTGGGTGAGTATCTCTTTGATATTATTCATACTCCTGGGCACTCCCCTGGAAGCGTTTGTCTTTACGAAAAGAATACCAAATGTTTAATTTCAGGGGATACAGTTTTTCCTAATGGTTCATTCGGTAGATCCGACTTCCCCTTTGGAAACCATGAGGATTTACTTCAGTCTCTTAAACGACTCACAGAGATAGATGTTAAAATGATGCTTCCTGGACATGGATTACCCACCTTCAGTGCAGTTAACCAACAAATCAAACTTTCTTTCATGACCGCGAAAAGTTATTTTTAATAAATTTTTTGTAAATATGTGTTTTCCTATTGATTGAAATCCCTTAGAGTCATCAATCGGTCAATGTGAATATTCATCTCATCAAGGAAGTTTTGGAAGTGAAAAATTGGTACCGCGGGTACTTTTTCATAGATTTTATAAGGAGTTTCTGAAAGAGTAACTATGAGTGGTATGAATCCAATGTTTATCAAGTTGGTTATTTTAAAAAAATTTGTTAAACTTGAAAATGATTGAATTAAAGCTTTGGTTCTTTCAACTTGAGCATGGATAATCCTTCTTGTAGCTGCCTTCTGCCAACTTCTTTTCCAACGTTTACAATCTATGGATAATATAAGTGAATCTCGATAAGCGAGGATGTCAATTTCATATCTCCGAACAAGGGATTTGAAGCGATAATGTTTCAACGTTTTAAAACCGTTATATTCTAGAATTAAGATAACGAGATCTTCGAATTCCCTCCAGCCCAAAGCAGTACAAATTTTCTCAATATCAATTCCTTCCTTTATTCCATAAATGGCTAGTTGAATTCTCTGATCAAAAGATGCCTCAATGATTTCATGAGAGATCGTTAATAATTTCTCTTCTACGAGGTTGTTTATGTTTCGTATTACCGTATTTATTGGAATACGCGTTTCATCAGAGATTGTGTTGGTGCTTACTGAATTAAGAGTTGCATATTTAATAATGGTTAGGAGCAACTTTTCATTCATACAGTTAACCCGTTAAATCGCTTTCATTTTATTAAGATTTATATGTTGTCAAGAAGTTTAAGCTCTCTTAAGGAGTTGCATTTAATAATGGCATTTTCAAGTCCCACTCTGATTAGTATGCTTCTTTGGCTTTTGAGAACATTTGTATCGAGTATACTCTGTTTTTTTATTGGTTTTTTAGGTTTAAAAATTCTTGATCTAATAACTTTTGATATTAAAGAATTTAAGACTATTAAGGGTAAACCTATTCCCACATCTCTCTTTGTCGCTGGTTTTATCATATTCACTGGGCTCATAGTCCATGGTTCAGCTGTAAGTCCAATCTTCCTCGGGCAATCTCCCCTACTCGGAAATTTTATCAATCTTCAACGCTTATTTTTAGTAATTTTAAGCATATTCATTAGTCTCTTCTTCGGATGGCTCTTCTATTACGTCTTCGCCAAAGTTTCTCCATTTCAAATTGATCTCGATGATATAAATCAATCACCTGAAGCTATCGGAATTTTTCTATTCTCATATGAAGTTTTTCTTGGCGTAATTATTCATGCCGTCTTAACTATGCCCTTCTGAAGGTCAAATCATGAAAAAAGTTTACCAACTCTTCCTCATCTGTTTCGTTTCATTAATCGGTACTTGTATGATGGAGAGTTATGCCTATCCTAGTGGTGGGAATTATCCTCCGACTTTTACTAAATATGGACGTTACTGGTATGATGAATGGGATATAAATAGAAACTTATACTCTGGTGAAACTGGTTATTTACCTAATATGATCTATGAAACGATTGGTATTAATTCTGATCTTGCCTTCAGTTGGGGACTTGAATTGAAACAACGTCATTCTAATAGGGTGGAGTTAGCTCAGACCATTCTACAATTCGTTCAACAATGGACAATTTATGGGTATGATGAGGATAATGTGTTTATGGACGGGAAAGCTCAAGTTGAATGGGCTTGGAATGGAGATGAAATGGCTCATATGGTTCAGAATGCTATTGATAATACTGGCGCTGTTATCTCTGATTGTGAAGATGTTGCTTTTTTCTGTGCAACATTGTTTTATGGAGCTGGTTTTGATGTAGCCATCGTAGACGCACCAAGTCATTGTGCTTTACTAATCTGGTTTCCTGATTATCCAAACGCTAATAGTTATTGGAATATTCAGGATGGACGAGAATACGGTTGGATTTGGATAGAAGCTACTGGGAAACAAAATCCAGTTGGGTGGACACCCCCTTCTTTCAGTGATGGTGATTTTACCGCTTATCCTATTACACATGAGATTGATACAGTTTTTCTCGTAGAGGAGATTTTTTATTCTCCCTTAGAACCTTCTTCAATGGAAACAGTTCAGGTTAATGCTAAAGTTAAGGTTTTCACATCGCAGATAAAAAATGTTAACATTATCTACACTGTAAACGGGGGAGCGCAGCAAAGAGTAACTATGACTCTCGACGGTCTTTCTCGTTATGTGGGAAGTATTCCTGGACAAGAAGAGGATTCTGATGTTGATTTTTTCATTCAAATCTTAGGGATTGATAATGAACTAGTGAACTCAGGTAGTTTCTTCTATGAAGTGAAGGATAGCATTTTCGGTGTTGAACCCATCCTCTTTTACTTAGTGGGTGGAATTTTATTAGTAATTGTGTTATTGGGAATTTTTTCATAAATTTGATTGTGCTTCACTTTATTCTATGATCGAGAGATGATTCTTAAACGAACTATTTTTTCAAAATCATTTCACTCTTTTCTGTAATTCCCTAATCGGTTATCACACCTGGTGGTTCAAATGTTCAAAATGATGTTCACAAATATGTAATATCGTTAAATGTTCACGTCGTTCAATTATTTTATGCTTAGTTATACATTCTCTATAGTGTATCATTAGTTCTAGACGAGGTTCTTCATTCAAATCAGGTGAGATATAGTCTTCTTTACGTTATTCTAAGATACAGATTTATTTCTTTAGAGGTTATAACTTTAGGAATTTGAGAAGAATATGCTTCTAAACTAATGTGCTTAGATCTTTATTATTATAAAATGCATTATTGTGGTGTTTTGTTCAGTATTTTACTTAATATTTTATTCAGTATTTTCCTAAATAAATCTCCGTGTTAAATACAAAGTTAAATACTGCGAGATATACTTTGTAATTGGATAATCTTGGTTAGTGAGA
>JAEOTC010000254.1 GCA_016840035.1 Candidatus Hodarchaeota archaeon
AATTGCGTATCCTCCAATTGTAACTCTCCCCACAAGTCCTGTGCTATAAACCCGAGCTGCAAATTCACCATCTGTAATTCCAGCCATTGCTGCTAATATTGTTCTAGATGGATTAATCTTCATACTATATCTTATCCAACAAGACGTTAAAGAGACGATGGGCATCAGATTGGTCTTTAATTATGATGTTATCAAAAATTGGTGTCACTCCTAATTTTTGGGTCTCATCTTCAAGATCTTGGTCGGTTTCATGTAAGACAATTCCATCTAAAAAGTCCTGAAAAATCTTAACGACTGTGAGGGGAGATGTTTCATAGTTCCAAGCCTTTAGAAACTTCGGAGTGGGACCTGAAATCGCAGAGGTGCCAATAATTGGACTGATAGCATATTTCTTAGCTTTTGTTTTACGAAGCGCACTTCTAATAGGGGAAATCGCAAGGATTGGCCCCAAAGAGGAAACTGGATTACTGGGCCCTAATATTATATAATCAGCAGATTCTATTGCTGTTAAAACATCTTGGGAGGTTTTACTAAGATCCCCCTCAAAAAAGACATTTGTGACATCTAGCTCGCCCCTATATCGAACCCAATACTCTTGAAGATGAAGAAGTTCATTTTTGGTCCTAATCATTGTTCTAATAGGTTGATCAGCCATAGGTAAGATTTTAGATTTGATATTCAAGAGGAATGTTAGTTTCTTTGTGACCTCAGTTAATGAAACCTCTTGACTTAAGAGCCAAGTTCGATAAAGACAGAAACCTGCGTCCTGGTCTCCAAGATTGAACCAGATATCCTCTTTCAAGTTTTCACGAAGCATTTTAACCATATTAAAGGTATCTTTGTAAATTCCCCACCATTTTGAGTGATCTATTAGGTTTGCAATCGTAAATAAAATGCTATCAATGTCTGGTGATACATGAAGCCCGTAATATTGCCAATCATCACCAGTATTACCGATAATTGTTATATTTTCAGGATTGATTGAAGATGGAATACCTTGTAACAATTTAGGAGTCCCTGTTCCCCCTGATAAGAATACAAGGTTTGATGATTCCATTATACCTCACTTACTTGAAATATCAATTTCTCATAAATGCCTAATGATATTTAATGCATAAATTTGTGTATTTGTTATAACGTGGATGTTGATGAAAGAACAAGAGTGGGATTTAATTCTCCTTAGAGAGATTGATGGCCTAAATACCCAAGTGATATGGCATGCTGCCGCGTTGGCTCGGAGTAAAGGAATACAATCCCGTGATCTCCTAATAATTGACTGGCCTACCGAACAATTCGTTTGCTGTGGGTTTCATCAAGTAATTGAGAGAGTTGTAGACTTGGATTATTGTACCAAGCACAATCTTCCAGTATATCGTCGTGCCTGTGGAGGGGGGGCCGTCTTCCTAGACCCAAATCAATTATTCTATCATGTTGTTGCTCATATTGATTCCTCCGTAGTTCCTAGGAATATTAATAGCTTTTTCAAGCTGACTCTTGAACCAGTGGCTCAGACATATCGTCATTTTGGCATTGATGCTGAATATAAACCTATTAATGATATAATTGTTGATAATCGTAAAATCTCCGGTAATGGTGCTGGATTGATTGAAAAAGCACAAGTTTTGGTAGGAAACTTCATTTTAGACTTTCCCCGCAAAGAAATGGCTCAGATCCTGAAAGTTCCAAGCGAGAAATTTCGTGATAAAGTAATCAAATCTCTGGAAGCTGGTATCAGTTCTTTTCATGACGAGCTGGGGTATATCCCTTCCCGTGAATCAATTATTGAAGAATACTTAAGACAAATCGAAACAACTCTTAATATAAAACTTATTGAATCAGAGCTGCAAACGGGAACACTTGAGATTTTAGAAGATCTTAGGAAGATGTATGTAACCGACGAATGGCTTTATCAGGTGAAAGCACGAGGAAAGCATCTCTACAGTAAAGTGAAAATACATGGATCCACCCACATAGTCGAAGGAATGTTTAAATCCACTGGTGGTCTGATTACAGTCATTTGTGAGTTTAAGGGCACTATCCTTACTGATATCAATATTAGTGGAGATTTTTGGATCCAACCAGATACGATTCTACCTAAACTTGAGAAATTCTTAATGAACCACGATCTTGAAAAAGAAAATCTCACCAAGCAAATAAATTCATTCTTAGAGACAAATAACTGCGAAACTCCAGGCACTTCAGCTTCTGATCTTGCTCATGCTATTCAAAATGCTTTCGGGAACATTTCCTAATTTATAATAATTTATATCGTACAAACTATTTCTCTTTTGTAGTCTGTATCAAATCATCGATTTTCATTGTTCTTTCATGTGTGTTTTTTCTCTAACAATACACAAACAGAAGAAAAACTAAAGTATCCTTGAGTAAACATATGTGGATTGACCATCTAATTGCTGAATTGCTAAGACGCGCTTCTACTGGACGATTAGAATCATGAGGAAAGGTAAAAAATCAAAGAAATCAGAACCAAAGAAAAAGAAAAGACAAAAAAGTTTGATGGTCACTAAAGAAGAATTTTTAAGACTTAAACCTGTAATGAGCCCATTTGTTGAACAAAAATCAAGGACTGAAGATTCATTAAACCTAAAATTAGATATTAGTAGATATAAAAAGCGAAGTATCGTAAGACGGTTTCTACCAACTCCAAATTTTAAGAGAGTACAATTAGATAAACTTGGCATGGATGTTTTTCTTTTATGTAATGGAAAAAACAAAGTAAAAGACATTATGAACGATTTCCAGAACAGATACAAATTAACTCCTACTGAAACTGAGGTAGCGGTTCAGAAATTCCTTATAAGTCTGACTGATCGTCATTTGATAGGATTTATCATTCCCAAAGAAATAGCAGAAAAAAAACA
>JAEOTC010000255.1 GCA_016840035.1 Candidatus Hodarchaeota archaeon
AGAATCAATGCAAGTTTTACATCTGATCCAGGATATTGAAAGAGAAATGGTTCAATCTCAATCCACTCGAGGGGGATTACTTCTCCTTGCTCATAAAATGTAGTCACTAATGTTTCTTCGGGTTCATTTACAGATAATTCTAAAGAGGAATAAGGGATACTATCTGTATACTCTCCCTGTTCGAATTTTTCATGAGGATAACGATTATACCAGTAAATACCTTCAAAGAGGTGCTTACGATCCATAAAATCGTGGGTAGGGGTGGGAATAGGAGGAGGGGTGGGAAAGAATGTGTCATAAAACGATGCAAGAAAGACTTCTCGTAAACCTGTACTCACACCATTACTTGAAAGGAAAAAACCAAGCTTCAGTTCTGGAAACAGGACTAGGTCACTTGCGAATCCATACAGATCTCCTGCATGGTGAATGGTAGTAATATTTTGGGCAATATGATCTATGTACTCATAAAACCCATAACAATAGCCACCTAATTGCGGATGATGAGTAAATTGAAGTTTTTGCATTAATTGGGTCGTAGAGGAATTGAGAATTCTTGAATGATTATATCCTCCTTTATTCAAATGGGCAATAATGAATTTAGTCATATCGTAAGCAGTCGTATATAACGAACCTGCGGGATAGGCCATGAGATAGAGAAGTATAATAGGTTTGAGCTCATTATCCTCCAGAAAATATCCTTGGGCAAGGTCCTGAAGATGTTGAGGGCTGATAGGTTGCTCAAAACCTGAGGAATTCATTCCTAATGGATCAAAAATATTGCTCTGGACATATTGCTCAAAACTTGCATTAGATATGGTTCCCACTAAATATCCCGCCAAAGCATAACCATAATTGGAATAACAGAAAACCTCTCCTGGGGGATAAATACGTTTTGGTAAGTTAGATACTAAAAATTCTTCAAAAACGAATGATGAATTTCCGAGAATTGTAACATTCCAGACCTCATCAAATCCCGCAGTATGCGTTAAGAGATGATGTAGCGTTATGGGACGACCAGGATAGGTCTCAGGAATCTTAAAATTAGGAAGATAATCATTAATATCTGCATGTAACTCAACTAATCCTTTTTCATATAGTTGCATGACCGCAGTGGCAACAAATGTTTTTGAAACAGACCCTGCTCTGAAAATCGTACTATTCGGTTTGATAGGTTCGGAAGATGAAATATTTGTCTGTCCAAACCCTTTGATGAACAGTGTTTCATTATTCTGGACAAAAGACATCACAAGTCCTGGGATACGGAATGTATCTAACACTTCATCATCAAAGAATGTATCTACAAATTCCTCAAGCGAGGTCGAGTTTATTGAAGTAAGGGCTCTTTCAGATGCAAGATTTTTACCTTGAAGTTCGAAAAATTCTCCTCTTAATGCTCTTGGAAGAGGATTAACGGGTGTTAATAAACCATTTATTGAAAAAAGGAGAGTCAACAGCAAAATGAGTTGTTTGATTTTGTAAGAATTCATTTTCACTTATTGGGAGTAAATTTGTTCTTTTAAGTCTAGTGAAAGAGGAATCTGTTGTAAATATTTTATCAGGTGCACAAAAACTAGGTCAAACAGGAACGAGTGATATGGTAAGAAATCAGTACTGTGTGCAAATCCGTTAAATAATCAAAGGGGGGAAATTAAGAAAAATTATCGAATAAGGCGAAAATCATGGAAAACAAAAAGAATGGATCTCAAAGAATCTATGTAACACTAATTGTAATTTTTATTATTGTATACTTCGCAACATTAATTCTATTCAGCTTGATGGAAACAGAACAAGCCTTAACGGAAGAAGGATACTTTATAACACCAGGAGATTATAATCAAGAGTGGTTAATAGCTATTCTGCCTGTACCAATATTAATTTTTATTACAGGGTTGGTAAGTATCTTCTTGTTCTTCAATATTGGGATTAAATTCTATATTCGAATGAAAAAAGAGACAATTGGTTTGATACCATTACCAGAAGAACAAAGAGAGATTAAAACTGGGAAAATCCTCGCAAGAGCAGTAATACTATGCTTCTTTTTTGCGAATTTAAGTTCTATAATGGCTAGTTCAGAAATAATTGTAGAATTTATGAGAAGTGTATATCCGTTAGGAAATACGGAGATGTCTCCTGATCCAGAAGTAATGTGGCAGTTAGTATGGATATTTTCGATACCAACTACTCTAATAATAGTTCCATTCTGGATATTACAGGATACTGGACTGGGAATAATAAAAAAAGACAAACAAACAGGGATGGAGAGCGTTGTATTAGTGGGGGAACGTATATATAGTGGAATACAAGGATATGCAGGAATCGGATTCATATTACAGTTGTTTTTTTCCATATTTATCTTGGTAGCAGGATCTTATTGGGATCCTGAGGAAGCCGTAGGAATGGGACTAATGATAATCAGCCCAATCATAGCTATATGCTTTGCGTTACCATTTGTAGTCTATATCGATAGAAATATGGAGAAATACAGAGGAAAATTAGTTGCACAATTAAGGAAATCCGATATAAGTCAGACACTGGTTTCTAAAGTAGAGAAAATCTGAATTAAAACCCACACACGGGAAAGATCTAGGATTGCCAATCTATATGACGATATGATTTGAGAGCGATCTTCCTTCTGCAAAGAAAAACTTCAAAATCTGGTACTCCAACTAAAATTAGAATCATGAAAAGGTTGACCCTGAAGCAGTTAGGAAAAGTCTAGGTACTAGCTATCGTAGCGAAATATGAGCAGGACTATAACTAGAGGATATAAAACTAGTCTATATTGGTTTTTTTAAACTTTCCTCGGAAGAATGGAAGAGTAAGAGATAAAATACCAAGTAAACTAAGAAAATTATATCCAGGAGAAACCGATGGTGATTTCGAGGGAGAATCAATCGTAAAAATATCCTGATTATAATATCATATCTGATAGGGTAAGAAATCTAGAATTCCCGCTACTTCCGAGATAGCTTTTCTTTTAACATCAAAAAGGGGATAAAAAATCAAGGGGATTCTTTGAATAAAAGAGATGTATGTTGGATACTCGGTGGGTATTTATTACTCATATTCCTTTTGAGTTAGAATCTAATTTTTGGTATAGGGGGAGGAATTTTCATAATCCTGGGAAAACTAAGTCAAAAACGACCATCAGAAGATAAAACACTTGATAACCGATTAAACATAAAGATGGCTCAATCTAGAGGCAATTATGAAATTTTGAAGGAGGTCCAGGGGAAAGAAAAATATCAATGATATGGTAAGAATGTGAAATATACTATGTTTTCATTACCCCGTAGACGGAAGAATGACTGGAATCATCATTAATTACGACAGAAAAGCCATTTGCGGAAAGACGTTGTTTCAAATAGTCAGATAGAAGAAAAATGGTGGAAGAACGAAAAATACTCCTTTTAAGCAAAGCATATTCACGAGAGAATGTGCTATAGCAGATATAGGTAATACTTTCTGCACCATAATGAGTAAAGGTAGAAGGAAAGTCATAATATTCGGCTGTTAATAGGCCAGATCCAAGATCTACTAATAAGTCTCCAGAATATTCTGTATCTTTATTTATATGTTTGATCAGTTGTTCTGAAGATGTAATTTTGTAATTTGAGAATAAAAACAGTCCCTCGTCTGTCAAATACCTGTGGACGGTTTTGAAAAGAGAATCAAGTTGTACAAAGGGAAAATTGGCAAGTGTGTTCATAGGAAGAAGAATGACATCGTAATTATCTTTCAAAGCAGAGGTTGTAAGAAAATTATCGAAAATCATTCGAACACGTTGTAGAGAGGGAAATAAATTTTGGTACTGTAGAAAATAGGTTTGGAAATATGTACAGAGTTCAATTCCAGTAAATGCTATGGCACTAGTATCTTTGTTCTTCCATTCGAGGAGTTTCTGAAGGATACGTCCATATCCTGCACCAATTTCGAGAACATTTGAGGGAGATGTCTGGAAGACGAATTTTAGTTCCGGATCCTCACGGTGACTATGGCGAAAACGTCGCCGCCAAAAAACATCAGCCCAGGTTTCATGCTGATACCCGTCCTGATAAATATCTTGAACATGGTCAGACGGTAATAAAAATTGGTCCCTATATAACCGCTCAACTTCTTTTTCTGGTAGATTCGATCCCATAGTAATCAGAATCATATACTTACGAAACTCTCATAAATTTGTTTGTCTAGAAACTACCTACTGTAGAGAGTTAGGACTGAAGATGATATGGTAAGAATGTGAAATATGTTACAAATAAGGAAATCAATTACAAAACCTTCACCCCTATATTGCGAGTGGAACATCTACGGCTAGAGGAGCGAAAACGAAAACCTGTGGAATAAGCATTTTCAGACGACTAAAAAAAAAGGGAGTGGAAAAACACCATAAGAGGGATTAGTAACCGAGTAGTACCAAGGAAACGTGAAATTTCGTGAAATATGGCCATATAAAAAGAGGTACTATCATAATATGACTATATATATAGCTGGTAAGAAGAAGTTACATTATTATTAATGTCGGATTGGACAGGAGCTCGAGGGGAGTGCGGGATCATTTCTTACCATATGTCATATTATGGTTTTTCCTTTTACCCCTTTCCCTTGTTAAGCACTGTTCTCTTACACTCCAACGAAAATTTTCCCTGTATTCAAGATTGTAATAACCACTACAGGTTTAAATCGGTATGTTATTAAATTACATCATCTCATTCACTCTTACTCCGATGCGTGTCGAATACATAACAGCCAAATCATTAATTCGTCAGACCACTCCCTCGATTTTCTCGTGGGCGGAAGTGAATCTTAATCCCTATAATGGCTGTTTTCATGATTGTAAATATTGTGATGGGAAATCCGAAAGTTATCATATGCATGAGGATTTTGCAGACCTCCTACGTGTGAAGCAAAATGCCCCTGACCTTCTAAAACGTTTTTTTAAACAGCAGGGATATTATGCAACCTCGAGTAAGCAAACCACATTGGATACTCATCTTGGAACCACTTCCCCTAGACGTAAATCTCAAGCAAAGTTTACTCTTTTCCTGGGTGGGGGAGTATGTGATGTATATCAACCTTTAGAAGCCGAATTGAATCTCACACGGAAACTTCTTGAAATTATTGCCGACTATAATCTTCCTGTCTATATTTTAACCAAAAATAAACTTGTTCTCAGAGATTTGGATCTTCTTAAACAGATCAATGAGGTAACCTATGCCTCTGTGAACTTTACTATTACTCTTACGAATTCTAAAGATCAAAAAATCTTTGAACCTAGAGCTAGTACTACTTCCGAAAGATTTGCTGCTGTTAAACAACTCCGTCAAGCAGGAATTCATTCGGGAATATATTCATACCCGCTTCTTCCATTCATCGGTGATTCTGAGAGAAATATAAGTCAATTATATGCACAGGTGAAAGAAGCAGACGCTCAGTTTGTTTATTGTGCAGGGTTAACTTTAAAACCAGGAAGGAGTAAGCAAGAATTTCTTGATACTATTCGTCAGCATTATCCATCCCTACTCTCAAAATATTCCGCTTTGTATGGAAATAACAATAAATATGGAATTTTAGACTATAGACAAGCCCAAAAATTCAATTTACCCTCTCCAGAAATTATTGGTTTTCGATACTCCTATGAACAGTCAATTCCCTATGCTTCCAAACGCTATATTCCTCCTGGAAGAAATGAATCCAATCTACGTCTTGCAGAAGTCTTACGGAAAGTTGCTTATTTAAAAACTTACATTCTCCAAGATAAGAATTTTAATGCACGTAATCTTACTAAAGCTGCCGATATCTTAGAAACTACTTCTAAAGAAGCCCTTAAACTAAGCAAAAATGAATTTAAAATGCTTTTTATTCCTCAGGATGCGCATGAGTATATTATCGATTATTTCTTACATAGTGAGAGTACCTTTCTTCCCCAAATCGAAGAAGAAGCATATGAATTTGTAAAAGGGTTGAAGTAGGGAACTTCTTACCATATGAGTTGATGGTTTTTTTCGATATCTACTGTAATTTGCATAATTTATCCTATCAAATTAGCTCCAATCATAAAAATAAAAGAGATGTTTTTGGAAATTGGGAATATGGTTTCCCATTCGAGATCTCCGTGTTTTTATTGTGAAATGATCAGGAAATATGAAACTAATTATCCAGCTCGTCCAGGTGAGTTTTCAGTAGATGACACAGTATATAGATGCGCAATCCATTCGCAGTTCCAGTGTTCTGTCTGTAAAAAATTTCATCATTTCAGCTGGCTGTATTGGTGTCCAAATGAGAAGCGTTTAATTTGTGGAAACTGTACTTCTCCAGTACTTCTTCCTCTTTCCTTCTGGAATACTACCTATACTTATTCTTTTCATTGTCGGTCCTGTAATGATGTCCATTATGATTTATTTTATTCAGAGTTTCAGGGAAAACATCCTTGGCAATTGGATAAGGAAACATATACACAACTTATAGAGGGTATCAAGGTAAATCAGTTAAAATGGAGCCCAGCAGCATTTCGAGAAGGAGAGAAGATTACTTTGGAAGAAGCGTTAACCATTCCTAATGCGGTGTTACCAATCAGGAAAAAACTTGGTTCTGTTAGATTCCATTCTCCTTTACTTTCTCAATCAAACATTGCTCAATCGGAGGTTAGAGCCCAGTGGGAACAGACTAGCAAGCGATGGCTAGATATAGTGAATAATACCTCCCCCGAAGATAAAGGAGATATTAATCGACAGCTTATTATTGATCCAGCAATGTGGAAGTTAATTGGTGAAGTACAGGGGCTAACTGTTCTTGATGCTGGATGTGGTAATGGATATTTTTGCCGTTGTCTTGCCTCTAAAGGAGCACAGGTGACCGGAGTCGACTATTCAGAGACCTTTATTCAATTTTGTATAGATAAAGAGGTAGACCAACAGTTGGGAATTAACTATCATTGCTTATCTCTTGAATCCCTGAGTGATTTTTACGACCACCAATTTGACCTGATTGTATCTAATATTGTCTTTGTTGATGTCTTAGATTATAAACAGGCTTTTAAAGAAATTTCACGAGTTTTAAAGCCCTCAGGGCGTTTTATCATGTCCAACCTGCATCCTGCCTTTGCTCGAATTAACAATTCCTTTTATCGTCTTCCTTTCGATACTCCTCGGAATGAAGAACGTCATTATGTGATGGTTGATCGTTATTTTGATTCAGGTGGAACTTTAGTTTCGTGGGGTTCAATATCCCCTATCTGGCAATTTGATCGGACACTCTCGGAATATAGTACTGCTCTAAAAGAAGCAGGTTTTTTAATTCGGGAAATAGTTGAGCCTAAACCTGATAATGAAACAATTCAGAATAATCCTAGATTACTGGCTTTTGATACAGATCGTATTCCCTTTTTTATTATCTATGAATGTGTTAAATCAAGGTAGGTGGGAGGATACCTACTTTCAACCATTACTTCTAGTTTTCCTTAGATTTCTTTCTTAGAGATATCAGAACGACAAAACATGCGACTAGACTCACAGGTGTAGCTAAGAAAGAGGTTCCATTATCTGTCGGATCCTCTGTTGTTGGTGGAGTAGTCGTCGTTGTAATATCAGTTGTGGTCGCTGTTGTTGTAGTTGTAGTTGGTTCAGAAATGAAATAATTTAGTGACATATAGACAATTCCTGCATCAGGTCCATTTTGATCATTAAATATTGCCCCTATCGCAATATCATCCTGATCATCGTTATTTACATCCCCGATCCCTGCAACATGGAATCCAAGACCATC
>JAEOTC010000050.1 GCA_016840035.1 Candidatus Hodarchaeota archaeon
GGTAAATTAAATGTCCATTCTGATATTCTCGCATACGTTCTGTGATGTCAGGGACAGTCATGTGTAAGAGCTGACTTAACTTCTTAACACTAGAAACAGTTCCTTTAGTTGTAATAAATTCGATCAGTTTAATATCGGGGGCTGTAAGCTCACGAAAATGGTCGAATTCTGGTTGGAGGGACATTTTGAGATGGGGAGAAGGTGTAGTAGAGTTTCTGGTGGGATAAGTATGGATAAATGAGGGAGGCACTTTCCACGAATCTCTTCCCTCATCTAAACCTGATAAGTTCCAAGAATGAATACGTTTTGTTAGAGGAGAAAAAATAATAGGCTCTAATTGATCCTGTACATTTTTGTAAAGATTAGGACTTCTCAGAGGAATTTGGATCAGACTGAACTGGCTGATAGTCATATCTAAGGAGTGTAATACCCAAGGTGAAATGTCCTTAGGAACTTGGTCGAAATGTGATACGATGTAGGTTTCATACCCTAAAGCTCCCATATCCAAGAAATAAACTGGGATAGGAATTTGGGAGTAATTCAACAACTTCATACGACGCTTAACAGTACGGACTGATGTGCTTGTAAGATTAGCTTGAGCAATCAATTCTAAACCTTTGAAATAATTGAAATTGCCTTGATCGGCCTCTAGTAGGGATTTCATTAGAAGAATATCAACCTGTTTCAGAGGGATGGAAACGGTTATTAGTCGGGGAAAGAGAAAATCGAATAGTTCCTGTAGTGTACCTTGTAATTGTCCAGTTCGGAGTCGATTTAGGTAATATTCAAGTAACTGATCCTGATGCAAACTTACTTCATAGGTGATCAAACGCAAGGGAAACATGATTATCCCCTTGCGCCAAGAGATTGCTAGTGCGGAAAAATCCTTAATCCAGGCATCATACTTTTGAAAAATGCCACTGTCTTTATGGCGATCAAAAAGTGGTAAGGTGTATGTTTGAAGTAGACTGTGGGAGTATTTCGGGACATCTTTCATAGAAAGAGATTTCACGCTATTATGAATTTCGACCCAAATTTCCAATAAATCCATGACAAGCGGTTCTACACGTGCAACAGTATTTTGTCGGATTTGATTAAAGTCAATCTGCTGCAGACTGGGTGGAACCATGGTAAGAATGGATAGACTCGCCATAACATTTAAACCCTTTGGTTAGGTACAAATTTGAATGTTCTTGCGGATAAGTTCCTCAGGCACTATTCAGTAAGAACGCAAAAAGAACGACCTAAAGAAAATGTGTGAAAAAGATGAACGAAAAAAAACTTAGAACCCGAAAAAACTCATCTACCGTAAATATGACCCTCTGGAAGATACTTCCTTTGCTTTTCGTGATCCTAATTTACTTGATGTCCTTTATGGTAGGATCAGCAGGTCCAAGCGGTGGAGCTCCCCCACCCACGTGTTAAAATAGAAACAGTGTGTTAATAAGGTTAAGATGAAGACCTAAACAAAAATTCTTGAAAGAAAAAATGAAAAAAAGTAGTCCAATAGCCTCAAAAAAATATGAAATTTCATTCACGATAGTTAATAATGCAATGCGATATCTATAGTCCCGACGAAACCCTAAAACGATACAGGTTTGGTACTTGGATATCTAGAGGAGGACTCCACCTTTGGATTTCTTTCTAGTCAAATTTTTGATAGTCTATCATTCGAGGAAAACAAAAGATTTCCCATCTTGTAATCCGACAAAATAAGCTGTTACTAGGGAAGGGGATAAAGGATTCTCATTGTTTCATGGTTTGAAACAGGAAAAGAATTATAGTAATCATTCATAAATTGACTTCATATCTTACTCTCTTTCAAGGTTATCTAGGACTGTTTATCTTTCGATACCGAGTAAGAATAGCTCCTAGATTACATATTGCCAGTACAATTGCTATAACTATTCTTCCGAAGAGTAAAATTGGAATAACTTGAGTAACGAGAGACAAAAACCTTGGTAGGGGGTTTGAATAGGTGGGATCATGAATAATACCATGACTATCCCAATTACCATAGCAGGAGGAATAATAATACCTATAGGTCTCAAAGGCAGACTCACTGAGACCATAATCGTCAGAAACTCCAGTTTAATGGTAAATATCACTGTTTAAAGCCCACTGAGGAACAAATACAGTTTTAACTTCTTGACTAGTGTTATCCTTAGTCCAGAAATAGAATTCTTCAAAATTGACACTAACTAGGATCTGATCTTCGAAATTCTCTACATTGTATCTAAACTCGATCTCATCTTCCCAAGCAGTAGAATTATAGATAGCTTGTTCTGCAGGAATTTTATCCACTGCACAAATTGAGTGATGAACTTACTGAAGTAATTCAACGATTTGAGGTCGAATAACTTCGGTACTATCATATTGGGGGAGAGTCGCCTAGGGTGGTAGAAAATCTTTTAACCCTGTCAATTTTAAATACACGATATTTATAGCGAATTTTTCTATTATGTAAAGGAGGTAGACGAAATGAATTCACCAACTAAATTCTCATTAATGATTATGTTGATACTCTTCAATCCTGTTTCCACTGGGTTATTGATGATAGCTAGTGGTTGTAAACAAACAGAACAATCATTTTCTTCAGAATTAATCTATTCCAGTTTTTTTGGTACAAGTAGTAATGATGCCTGCTATGATATTGTGTTAGATAGTTCAAATAATATATACATCTCTGGATGCACCCATTCAAGCGACTTTCCAACGACTTTAAATGCTTACGATGATTCGTATAATGGGGGAAGTGATGTTTTCGTGAGTAAAATATCGGCAGATGGGTCAGAAATTATGTTCTCGACTTTGCTTGGGGGTAGTGGAGATGATTATGGTGATTATGATGTAAAATATACAGCAATTACTTTAGATAATGAAAATAATATCTATCTCCTTGGCACAACACGCTCGAGTGATTTTCCAACAACTTCTAATGCTTATGATCAAGAATATAATGGTGAGGAAGATGTTTTCATCGCAAAACTCTCTGCAA
>JAEOTC010000256.1 GCA_016840035.1 Candidatus Hodarchaeota archaeon
CGACCTGGTATCATCCAGGGGATTCTAAATGGTCAGGGGGTTTGATTTTTCAAAGAGAAACAAAAAAAGATCTTGATACACCAATCAGAGGGAGTAAATTAAGCCCAGAACAGGTTAGAAGCATTTTAAATAAAACGAAGCTGTTAACTTGGGTTTTATCACTAGGTTACATAATCAATCATCTATTTCAAGGGAGATTCTCCATCCCGACAAACTTATGGACATCCGAAGACTCTCAATTCCAATATCAATTTTCAACGTATAACTTATTACCTGGAAAAATCTTTTTAACCTATAAACTAGATAAAAATGAGGATCAAAGAGTTGAGTTGAGTCAGATCTTCAGAATTATCCCCAAGGGATTATTAGGTACAGCATATTGGTTTTTATTGAATCCATTATTTATTCTGGCATCACAACAGACATTAAATCAAATTATGAATGCACTTGGAGAAAAATCGATTGAAAATTGGAATAATGCAGCCTCATAAGAAATATAAGTTTCTCCAAGAGCTTGTTTTTGAGGGGTTCTGGCCCATTAACAAACTATCCTCTCAAACAAATACGATTCTTCTTCTCATAATGTATTTTGCTTGGGGAGTACTCCTTTTTCTCCTTTATGATATACCAGTCAGCTTCATAACCGCAGGTACATTAGGTGCTCTTGGTTTATACATCTGGACAATTGGAATTTTCCGTTATGCAGATGCATTACGAGACGTCGAAATCGAACGGATTAACAAAGTAAATCAGAAGTTTTTGACTGAGTATTTAGAGGATTTATTTCATCCATCTTCAATAATTTTCGGGGTTTTTATCTACTGTGGGGTTCTGACCTACCTTTTTACACCCCTTTTTCCTCACTCACCCACGTTTCTCGCCCAACTTCAAAGTGAAATGAATGTAACGTCACTACCTCCTCTTCTCATGTTATTTATATTCTTATTGATCTTTGATCTGTCTTATAGATTGGGTTTATCTCTTTATCTCATTTTCACTCAGTTAAGAAGAAATGTTCGTCTTTCCAGATATTTAAAAACTCCCATGTTAAGCTCTTATTTTTCTCCAGTCGACATACGTAATTTAGAAGGAACAGATAGATTTAATTTCCTTTCCATAAGTGGAGGATTTATGCTTATTCCATTAGGATTGTTAGATCCAATATTATTATATTTATTACTGTTATACTTGTTCTTAACACTTTTTCTTTCCTCTATAGTCCTCTTTCATCTACGATTTCTCTATCTTCGGGCGATCCCAGAGGGAATCTTAAAGTTACTTAAATCAGCAAAATTTGCTCAAATAGGAACTATTACAACTAAAAAACGACCTCATCTTACCCCTACTTTATTTATCTTTAATGGAAGAAATTTTTTTATTGCCACATCAAATAAAAGCAAGAAAGTCAAGAATTTACGTTCTATAAACAAAATTTCAATTTTCATTGATTCTCAGGAACAGAAAGACTATACTAAAAATGTCGGCCTCTTAACCATCGGTCGTACAAGAATCTATGGACATGATATAAGAACAGGTATAATTTATTTCATAGTTTTAGGTTTCAGAATGATTCGCACCTACTTTCTGTTTCATAGAAAGTATCCTCATTACATCAATGAATACTGGCGCGGAAGTAGAGAGCTTCCTCGAGCTTGGCGGATTTTTCCGATTCTCAGTCGAACGATCATTGAAATAATTCCTGAGCAATTCTACCTCGCTAAAGCTTCAAGAACAAATTTAGTAATGTTATAAGGCTGGAAATCACCAATTGAGAGTAAAATGCGACCTAAATGGAGAATGGTGTGAACTTCCAGAATATATTACAGAATTTATACTAGCTAAGTCGTTAGTCTATGTAAACACGATATCTCGTGAAAATTATCCAATAATTCAATCTCTACTCTTTGTAAACGAACATGAGAAATGCACTCTTCGCTTTTTGGTAAATTCAAAATCAAATATTCTTGTAAACCTTAATCACAATCCATTTTTAACTCTCACTTTGGATAAGACTCATCCTAGCAATCCATTACGACATGAGGGAATAATGATAGAGGCAAAGGCTCATTTAACATCTTCAGCAAATGATATCCAACTATGCTATAATGAATTACTTGACAAGTACGGAGTTGAAATTGTTACAAAAATTTTGGGGGCAGTTGAAATGGATGAACTGATAGCTATCGGGACAATACCAAACAAAATAGTCCATTGGAAAGGACCTTTTTTCCAAAAATTAGATTGTAGTAAAAGGAAGAGAAAATCTGCAAACTTAACTAAAGGGTGACAGAATTGAGCAATAAGAATGTATATTTAGGCGAAGTTTTATCCCAGGAATTTCATCACACCTGGCAAATGTTACGTCAGGCGATTAAGAACATCACTCCAAGCAAATGGAATGAAAGAATACACGATTGGTCTTTTTCCTTTACTGTTTATCATATTATTGAAACTGCGGAGTTCTATAATAGAAACACACCCGAAGGAATGGAGTGGGGGAAACGTGCGGGATTCTCATGGACTGAAAATAGTGATGAAGAAATTCTTGAACGGATGGCAGCATTAACAAAGGAGGATATGGTCAATTATCTTAATGACATTGAAGAAAGCATAACCAAATATCTAGCAAATGTTTCAGTTGAGGATTTATTTACAACAGACGGTTTTGATAATGGGAAATTACTAATCATCAAGAAACTTTTGTATCTTCTTCGTCATAATATGCATCATATCGGTGAACTCAATAAATTTCTACGGGATATTGATAGTACCCGAATAAATTGGGAATGATGCGTTAATCACTTCATTGAAGATGTAAATCTTCAAACCAATTTGCTAGTGAAACGTACCACTGATCAAAGAATTGCTTCATCTGATTAAAGGTAGGTCTTACAAGGGAATAATGAATAAACTTCCCTTTTTTCCAGCCACAGATTAAGTGAATATCTTCTAATTTTCGCAAATCCCTTGAAATTGCTGGTTGAGATTTTCCTAATAGAGCTTCTAATTCACACGAACAACGATCTTTTAACCGTAATGCGTTAATAATTAATAGTCTATCAGTACTTCCAAGTGTTTCAAATACTCCTTTAAGAAACAGAAAATCTTCTTCAGCCCTAAGTTTGGAGGATAATTTCTCTAAATTCTCATAATACTTTTCAGGGTTGTCTATATCTTCACATTTCCCTAAAATTTGCACAATACGGGATTTAAATTGTCTTTTGTTAACCTGCGTCAAAAATATCACTATTTTACCGAAATAAATTAGCTAAAGCTTAAGTATCACAATTCTTAAATATGTATCACATAAGGCGAATATATCAATTCTATTATACATCTTGTACAAAATATCGAGAATTTGTGGGTTAATATGGCAACAATTGAAACAGTTCCAAAGAAGGAATCTTCACTTAGTATTTTCGAACAATATCTCGTCATCTGGATTCCCTTATGTATGTTAGCAGGGATACTCTTAGCAGAAAACTTTCCGTGGATAAGTGAGACAATAGATAATATTCAAGTCTGGAATATATCCATTCCTATTGGTATTTGCCTTTTCTTTATGATGTATCCAGCTGTTTTAAATCTCAAAGGCTCTGAGTTGAAAAAGCTAGGGAAGAACCCAAAACCGATCATTTTGACGCTAATTTCCAATTGGTTTATTGCCCCTATCGTTGGCCTTGTGTTAGCTAACTATTTTTTGGCAGGAAATGATGATTTAATCGTAGCTATAATTCTACTTAGTGCAAGCCCATGTACAGCAATGGTATTAGTTTGGGGGATGATGGCAGAAGGAAATCAAGAGCAGAATGTTGTTAATACGAGTTTGAACACCATAACGATAATGATATTCTATGCACCTCTTGTAGCCATTCTCACTGGGTTACAGAATATTCCTATCGATAGATGGAGTCTAGCTCTATCTGTCATATTATTCATCGGATTGCCTATTATTTTGGGAATAATAAGTAGGAACTATTTAATTGCTCGTAAAGGAGAAGTGTGGTTCAATGAAACCTATCGTCCAACTATAGGAAAAGTCGCAATTATCGCTTTATTATCAACTTTAATAATTTTATTTGCTTTAAATGGGAAAACACTAATAGAAAACCCTGAATTATTGGTACAAGTATCAGTACCTTTAATCTTAGGGTTTATAATAGTTGTCGGATACAATGTGATAATTACGAAGATATTTGGACTACACTATCAAGAAGCGATTATTACGGTGATAATCGGTTCATCAAGTCACTTTGAAATTGCCATTGCAACTGCTATTGCCGTATTTGGGCTGGGTTCAGTTGCAGCACTTGGAACAACGATGGGATTATTCTGGGAAATTCCTATAATGCTCAGTATTGTTTATCTAGGTAAATATCTGGGTAAACGATCATTCTGGAACACTGAAGCGAAAAATTAATTTCCAATCGGTTTTTTAACCAGAAATCGAAAATGACCAGATCCCTTTTGTGCTAAGAGATTATCAATGTCAAAAGGAGCAGAAAAAACCTCATCATATACCAAACTCTCGATGTTAAAATCCTTGAAAAATTCAAGAACATCGTCTATATAGGAGAAAAAATGTGGAATCCCATCTTCCACACCACCTTTAACAACAAGTGTTTGGTCATCTAGAATAAGATTATCCTGCATTCTGAACGGAGTACCTTTATCCTTTGTAATAAGTGTGCCATAGAACATTCCCCCTGGTTTTAAAACACGAAAAACTTCAGAAATCACTTTAAAGATATCATCTTTCATAGCATGATAAATTACATTGTAACTTACAACAAGATCGAACGTATTATCAGGGTGGTCAATTTCGGTCATACGGCCTTGCTTGACATTGGCTGTTAATCCCACTTTCCCCAACCAAGTATTAGTTGCCTGAACGGCCTCCTCAGCAATATCACTTGCATAAACATCATAACCTTGTGCAGCAAAAAAAACTGTATGCCTTCCAATACCACAGCCAAGGTCGTATACTTTAATTTCTGGATCCTGTCCTAATGAATACACTAAACTCATCACAGGACCATCTGGAATCTCCCATCCACTCTTATCCTTAAGATCAAGCCATTTCCATCCCACTTGAATTGATTCTCTTTTCATTTTCGATCACTAACTGTCCTTTTATCAAGGGTTTTTGCGGTATTTTCCTTTCCACTAATTCTAGCTCGATTAAACTGCAGAATAAAGGTAGCTACCAAAAGTATCACAAGACCAATCCATTCATTCAACACTGGAATCTCATCCAGAAATAAAATTGAGAGAAAAACAATTTGTGGAAACATAGTCCCGTTAATAATCGCAATATCCATAGCTCGAATGGTTCTCATCGCTCCATTCCATAATGTAAACGCTAATGCTGTATTCACAACTCCGAGCCAAAGAATCATAAGAAACGAATCGAAAGAAATTGAAGGAATGGATTCAGATAGAAGAGCAGTTAATAAAAGTATGACTGAACCGAATGACATACTTATTGCGGTAATCAAGAGTGGATGGAGAGAATTTCCACGATTAATACTTCTTCCTAAAATCGAAGATAGGGCATTTACTACAATAAGCCCCAAACCGACGAGTAACCCAGAGAATGATAATGTTTCAAAACTAAATGGAAAGAAGTAACAAAGAATACCTATAAGTGCGATAAGAAAAAAGAATAATTCTAACAAGCTAGGTTTCTCTTTGAGCAAAAAAAATGAAAAAATGATGACAGCGAATGGAGTCATATTCAATAGGAACGAAACTGTTATAGCTGGTAGGAGTGAAAGCGCTAAGAATTGACCACCCTGTGTAAAAGTAATAAACACTAAGCCATATAAAAATAATAGACTCCATATTCTGAATTTTGCATTTTTTAGTGTATTACGATGATAAGGATTAACAAAAACCAGAATAAGTAATAAAAACGATCCAATAAGATAACGGAAGCCCGCAAAGAAAAGGGGTGGTAAATCTTCTAGCCCAAATTTAATGATTACCCACGAACTACTCCATAACACGGTTACGAAGAGTGCTTGAACGACTGCAGCTATGTATTCTTTAGAGAAGTGGATTTCCATTAAGACACCATAAAATGATGAGCAAATTTCGTGAATTTAGGTAAAACATAAATTTATCTGATTTGGTAAAAAGTAGTATACCCAGATAGAGAGATGTTGATATCAAATGAAGTCATGGCCTGTATCTGTACTGAAGTTCTATCAAGAAGTTAGTGAACTCTGTGAAGAAAAAATAGAATTAAAGCGTTTTGTCTTTGAAAAGAATCGGGTAATTAAACTGAATCTTAATAATCTGGCACTAGAATCTATTCCTTCATCAATTGCCAGCTTGAAGTCAGTCCGAACTTTGAACTTGAGAGAAAATCAGCTAGTTGAGCTTCCTAAGTCACTTGGTAACATGAAAAACTTGGAGGAAGTGGTGCTATCTCGGAATTTATTTACAGAGGTTCCTGAGAGCCTAATGAAGCTAAAATCTCTTCGAGTTCTACTTTTAGTAAATAATCGGATTACTCATTTACCTGAAGATCTTAGACCTTGGAAGTTAATACGGGAATTCGGACTTGTAAAAAATGAAATCACCGCTCTTCCAAAATCTTTTGGAAATTTGACACATTTACGAGAACTATCCTTATCAAAGAATACAATTAATTCTTTTCCAGCATCATTTGCAAATCTTGAAAATTTAAAATTTCTATTTGCATACTCTTGTGACATAAAATTTCTTCCTGAAAATTTTGGCAATTTGAAATCTCTTGAAAAGCTAGATTTAAGTGACAATCTACTTGAAAAACTTCCAGAATCAATTTATGAATTACATCAGCTAAAAAATGTCGATTTACAGCAGAATAAAATAACCACCATTCCTGATTCTCTCGTATCTCTTCCCTCATTAAGATATTTGAACTTGGCGAAGAACCCCTTGAGTAATGAAACACGACTATTTCTTAGTAAGCAACAAAGAGATAATGTCAAAATACGTTACTAAATAAGTGTATTAAGTGATCTAGCATGATTCTTGCAGTAATTGTGTCATTAATTGGTACCATTATTCTGAATATAGGCTTTGTGCTTCAGAAAAGTGAAGCAGCTCAATTACCCTCATTTACTCCGAGAAATATTAAGAAAAAATTGTACCAAGTTGCACAATGCAGGAAATGGATCCTTGGTACAACTTTAACTACAACAGGATGGCTTTTCTTCCTTATAGCAATAACTATGGCACCTCTAACTGTAATTGCTCCCTTAAGTAATGCTGGAGTAGTAATTCTTGCAGGATTTGCAGTTTTTTATTTGAAAGAATCGCTTCACATTTATGAATGGTTAGGATTTATTGCTATCCTTGTAGGAGTAATTTTTATCCCCCTTTTTGCTTCACCCCTAGTGAATGACATTACCTCAATTGATTATGTTTTAGTTTATGGAATTACACTGATTTGTATTCTTATCTTGGGAGTTGGAAAGCTTGCCCAACGAATATCCTTTCCCCTAAAAAATGGAGCAATATTAGGTATTGCTTCAGGAGTGACAGCTGGTCTCGGTTCAGCATATACTAAATTATTGGGATTACTAGGGGAGAACATTATATTCATTATTTTTATTTTAGTTATGATTGCAATCTTTCAAATATTATCTTTTATAACATTGCAAACAGCATTTCAGCAGGAACGAGCAACGATAATTGTTCCCCTGTTCAACAGCTTTGCTACCCTTTTACCCTTAATCTATGGTGTATTGGTATTTTCCGAAGTCATACCAATTGGGCAACTGATCGGAATATTATTAATGGTGATAGGGGCCTCTGCATTATTTCAATTCAGTGGAGAAGATTTTAGCTTAAAGTTAACGGAAGGAAAATAATGCCAGAAGGACCAGAAGTCGAATCAGTCCGACGTGAATTACTTATTCTTCAGGGACAGCCTATCTCCCAGATCAAGTTTACTCCTCTTTCTCAGAAATACCCAAAGTATCAAGACAAAGAGCATGATTTTTTACCCTTTTCAGGACAAAAAGTAGTAGATATTCACCGTTACAACAAATTTCTTGTATGGGAGTTTGAAAAAGAACCAGTTATCCTTAACCATCTTGGAATGTCGGGATGCTGGACAATGATAAACACTTTAAAAGAAGTTGAGGAAGTAAGCACTCATCCAAAGGTCATAGTGAAGATGAAGCATCCTCCTCATGCGATCTTTGACGACTGTCGGAATTTTGGACAGTTTCGGATTTTTCCTTCCATAGAAGAAGTAAAGAAGTACCCTCCGATTAAGAAAATAGGGATTGATGGACTACTTGACCCCTTTCCACTTGAAGAGTTTTTAAATCGCCTTGCAGAGAAGCGATTTCAACAAAAACAAATTGGAGATTTACTGATGGATGCACGTTTAGTGTCAGGAATTGGGAATATCTACAAGGCAGAAACTCTCTTCAAGGCGAAACTACATCCTGAACGAGTTGTCTCTACATTAACTGAGGATGAGACAGTTTTATTAGGAAAATCAATCTCAACTATATTATTAAGAGCATTGAATGACAAAGGAAGTTCCTTTGATGCTCGATATAGACTCCCCTCAGGAGAAGGAGGAAAAGCACAACGCTGGCATAAAGTCTATCAAAGGATTAAAGAACCCTGTACCGAATGTGGATCTAAGATCGAAAAGATAGTTCAGAATAATCGAAGTACATATTATTGTCCAGTGTGTCAGAAGTAACGCTAATCCAATGCTAGAGAATAAAGGGGGATTTGATGAAGAAATTCATCAAGAAAGGGAAGTTTAAATATGAATACTCAATTGGGGGGTTTGAAATCCCGTCGTAAATGAGTAAACATAGGAACATAGAGTAGAGGAACCCAATCTTTGGGATTTGGTCGCCAACGACCAACAACGGCCTTAACCTCTTCACCTTCAGTGAAGTTACAGATTTTAGGATTGTAATTGAAACCACGGACCATTTTTTGATCAAACATAGCCCAATACGGATTCCCAGGTTGACCAGCTGATTTTTTGGTGGAAGGATTGTAGAAGTGCACTTTGGTAATTTTGGCTCGTTTAGGAATATTAACGGTTTCTAACGTCTCACCACATATCCTTTTGGCATCAGAGCTATCTTTTTTAATACCACGTAAGCATTTACCCTTAAGTTGTTCGAATTTCTTAGGAGGAGCAAAATCTGGGAAATTTTCTTTACTCCAGCTATCCCCAAAATAGACTGCACCACATTTGGGACACCCTTCAACTTCATAATACTCTTCCGATATAGCGTCATATTCAATTAGAGCAATATGTTTAGCTGCGTTATCGGGATTGTCTCTGAACTTAATATAATCCTCAACAGAGATTTTCTGTTTATATTCGATCTGTTCTTGAACCGTTGGAACACGAGTATTAGCTGCTTTCGAACCATTCTTTTTTACATTAATACTAATGACATCGGAACCAGCACCTGATCCATACAGAACAGTCATAATTTCATCCCCTGCGTTCGCTTTTTCAATGGCATCACATAGAGCCGTTGGAACTGTGGCAGAATATCCATTGGCAATATTCGGGGCAAGATTAGAAACTTTCACTTCGGGTTTGATACCCAACATTCGACCATCTTCGTCAAATTCTTTCTTCGCTAGCGTAATACCAAAGTGATTAGAGACATCCAGTAATGCCTCATTTGGGAAGGAACCATTAGGACTATGGATAACCCAAGTTTTATTGGGAAGACATTTGGGGTCAATATCATAACGTTCGACGTGCTTCCTCACTGCAGATAAGATCATTCCGCGGAACGCGAGACTGGTACCTTGGCCTTCATGTTCAGGGAAGCTCATACCTTCTTTTCGAACGAAATCAGAAAAGTCATAGTTGATCGAGGTTCGGCCTTTGAGTTCTGCTATCCCATTATCTTTTCCTAAAATGATTGTGGTTGAATAAAAGGACGCAGAAAATTCGAGATCATCTCCAGGAGCTCCTTGAGAGGCATCGGTTGCAGTAATTGCAACATATCTACAACGATCCGCATCGATTAATGCCGCACCAATTTCTAAGAACTCTCCGAAGGGTTTACAGGCAAATTCACCGCGGACACCGAAGCGTAGATTTGTCAGACCTGCTTTTCCAGCAATAGCCGTACTCGATTTAACTGCATAAGGATAAGATTCGGAAACAACAAACAACGCATCAATTTGCGTTGGGTCGATCTTTGCACGCTTAACAGCATAATTCAAACTTTGAATTCCTGCAGTTAAAGCATCTTCATTAGGGCCAGGGACAATTTTCTCTCGCAATAAGAGACGTTGGTTATACACCCACCGAACAGAACGTAATGCTTTCCCTCTGAAACGGTTAACGGTGTCTTTCATCATGCGAAATGCGGTCTTATAATGCAATTGCGACATGGAATGATAATGATCAACTAACTCCTCAATTTCCAGCCGATTGGCAGGAATAAATGAAGCGATTGATTTTATTTCAGCCATAAACTACAAATCCAAATTTATTTAGATTACATAAAAAATTCTTGTTTTTAGGGGTTAAAGATACTTCACTTTCTATCCTATTGGCAGGAAAAAACGAGGCGGTCGATTTCGTCACTACCATACGATTAACCTTGCAGAGTATTTACCTATACTAAAGAGCACCAAATATAAAACTGCCAGAGGCCGTTATAGTTGCTGTTCTTCAGATGTAAAATTCCTTCGATTTGTATAAAAAAGGTTTCTGAAGACTTTACTCCACAAAATATGGGTGTTTGCACAGGGTTTGCAATTAAATCTCATAGTTTACTACTCGATAATTCATTTGTATATGCAAAATACATGAAAAAAGTTGTATCTCAGATATATTTCTTCTTAAAGGATAAAGTCGATGATGTATCTATTTCCTTTCTTTTACGCATAGGAGATTAGGAAAATAAGTACAGAAACGATTCCTCCAAGAAGATAAAATCTACGAGATAAGAGTAATTTTTCACTAATGATATGAATTGTTATTTGTGCACTAACTCCAAACTCTAATGCATCGAATTCAGGACGATCCTCTTCCTTAGGATCCAACCATTTAAAGCGATAGTATACAATACTTAAAATAAAAATGATAAAGAATCCTATAAACAGACTAATAACTATTCTTGCAAAAAGAAGTCCAATTGTTTGCATTTCTAAACCTCCTAGAGGGAGACGAAGGATAACGACTTCGTAACTTATAATAGGATATTGATATCGGAAGTACCAAACAAAAATAGGCTATTATTCTTTGAGAAATTTTTTTTGAATTTCCATTGAAATCTGGGTAGGATGCCAGGGAATATTTGCTAAATCCTGTTTTCCTTCTTCAATGGTGAGGTGTAGAATACTTAGCAGACCTATATCAAAAAATTCAGATAAAACAGGTTTTAAATTCATTTCTGTAGGAATTAGTGACTTAAAATACTCGATATTTAGTGATTCGAAGAATTTATTGTAATTTATAGCTGTTGACACCGTTTTTTGTCCACCAGTTGTATAGTATTGCGTATTATCGAGAATCAGGATCCGTAAATTTTTGGGGCGATAGAAAGCTGTAGTAATTAAGGATCCAAATCCCATCAGCAAATTTCCATCTCCTGTTATGACGGTTACTCGTTTATCTGAGTTCATCACAGCCAAACCTAATCCAACTCCAACTGGTAAACCCATGGATCCCCGTAGATATACCTGGGGTTTTGTAAGAAGATGGTACACTTCTCGACTGATGTTCCCATTGGAGCTGACTAAGAGATCATCTTCGGTGAGATAATCCTTCAAACATGCAATGACTTCATATCCCCTCATTCAGATAACACCCCTTTTTTTACCATTACTACTACTGGTAATGATTGTGTATTCATTTCCGTAATTGCTTCCTGCATAATTTTTTGCCACCATTCTTCTTTTAAATACCAATATTTTAATTTCAAAGTTTCTAGGAGCGGATCATTTATATCTCCCATAATCGAGTGTTCGGGAAAATCGATATCATCTTCTAGTCCTCTACTACTTATCAGCAGCATCATAGGTAGTTGATACAATTGGACTAATGATGTTAATGCGTCACCTATATTTCCTATTCCACTATTTTGCATATAAACTAGTGCCCGTTTTCTGGATAACGCAGCTCCCGTAGCAATGGCTATTGCTTCATCTTCACGGGTGGCAATTAAGTGTTTGATAGTTAAACCTTCTTCTTGTTTGGCTAAAGTGGCCAAGAGATTCTTAAAATAAGAACAGGGAACCCCTGACACTAGGTCAAAATTCTCTTCAATAAATTTGATAAATTCAGATATATCGATCATTTTCCACATCACTCAATAATTGTTTCAGTGCATTTCCCTATCAGGGATAGGTTTATACCTCTTACTTTTTTGGGTTATCAATAGGCCTAATATGAAAGTAAAAACGAAAAAGATTCCAGGAATAATGCTAAATTCGAAAATTACTAGCAAAATGAAAGAAAAAATTGAAACCACTAGGCCAAGATTAAACAGAAATAGTTTAACATAGATTTGGACATCAGCGGATAAGATTTTCAATTAATTCATTTCTGATTTTACAAAATCTTTCATATAAAGATATCCCCATCTAGTGATTACCTGGGAAAAATGGCCAATGCACATCCTACACATGGTCTAAGTACTTGGTTTATCTCATTTAATAAGAAATGGAAAGATGGAATATCCTGTCCAAAATAAGGGAACTAGATTTAGCAGAAAGTGGGGAATAAACGTATACACCATATTATTGGATTCTCGCCAAGCTAGAATATGAATATACCCTGATAGAGAAGTTAATAGAATGAAAATTACTCCGAAAATACTATCGGCCATCACAGGGTCCAAAAATTCCACCCAAAACAAGGTGTGTATGGTTCCAACAAATGCCGTAAATAAGAGAAATCCAACAATTCTGTTGATCCAAACCCAACTTCTTGTCGAATATTGCTCTTTAGATGGAGCATATAAATCCCATGAATCGTACAAATAAATCCAAAGTAATTGTTCTGAAGCGGCATTTATCGGAGCCCAGATTAAACCAGTGAAGATAGCTCCTGTAAAATTGGGTACCACATCCATATTCCGAGCCAAAAATGCAAACACTAAAGCAAGGCCAATCACTATTACGTTAACCACGAATGCTCGTGGGATTAAAATTTTAGTTTTCAGAGAATAGCCAGAATTCCCGCGTCTCCAAATAGAAATTCCCCACGCTACTCCATAATATATAATCAAGGGAATCAGTGCTCCTGATGTAAAATAAAGTATTCTTGCGAGAATTGGAAGGATTAGCACGATAAGAACAGCTAAGAGTAAGTCAAATCTATTTGGGTTCCAACGGGTTTCCATAAACCAACAAGCACCAGGATCTTAATAAGGATTGTCAAGAAGAAAATGTGTATCCTAATAATTAAGCAATCAATAGAAGATAAGGAGCAGGTCGATTACAATACCCCCGTATTGAGCTAAGTATTTGGAACTTATGCTCCTGATTAGGATTTTCTTTGTGCAAGAATACGAATATTCTTATCG
The DNA here is from genome assembly GCA_016840035.1 of Candidatus Hodarchaeota archaeon. Lineage (GTDB taxonomy): Archaea > Asgardarchaeota > Heimdallarchaeia > Hodarchaeales > Hodarchaeaceae > Hodarchaeum. The sequence goes on from JAEOTC010000256.1 coordinate 13,539, forward strand.
ATATCTGGATCCATAAAACTGGAGAATTTCAGAATATGAAAACCACAAGATTTAATCATGTTTTGAAGATTATGGATTGAATCTTCAGCAATATCAATAAATTTGTCATCTGAGTATTCATATGCCCCTATAGTTATCAAAAAATAACCCAGAGGTTTGAGAATGTAATGAAACGAATCAAATAGCGATTTAAACTCCAACATACCCTCCTTCTCTGTCACAAAGATAGCAAGAATGGATGTGATACCATCGAATGAATTCGGTGAAAAACAACGAAGATCTTCAAAGAAATTACCTTTTACAAATTTAACTAAGTA
>JAEOTC010000257.1 GCA_016840035.1 Candidatus Hodarchaeota archaeon
AATCTATTATTTCAGGATCAGATAATGCTGGTCGGATAACAAGATCACCATTTACAACAAATCTCGCGGGTATTGTATAATCATCAATTACGTCAATAAGTGAAAAACGGGTCTTATATTCAAGAGGTAACTCTCTAATTACTGGAAGACCTCCAACATAGCAAGTGTAAGAATCGATTTTCTCTAAGGAGCTATAGAGATGGCCTAGTATAATACTGCTAAGACCAGGAGCAACTCCGCAGTCTACTACTGCGGTTACATTATTTTCTTTAGCAAGTTTATCAAGTTTAAAAGGGTCTTCAGAAAAAAATGCGATATCTACAACATTTTTACCGGTTTCTATAATAGATTTAAGCGTTTCAAAACCCATGAAACCCGGTAATGCCCCAACAATAATATCAAAGTCCTTTACCATGTTTTTCAAAGTTTGCGAGTCTGATAAATCAGCGTGTATTGCATTGATATTCTGGGGTTTCAATTTATCTAAGGAAGATTGGTTGGCATCTGCAACTGTTACATTCATATCTTGATCCATTGCTAAATCAAGGGCGATAGCACTCCCAACTAAACCTGCTCCTAAAACAAGGCACTTCATTATATTTCCCTCAATGATACAGTATATTTTAAACATGTACACTCTACCATAGAAGAGATGAAGCAATGAGTCAGAGAAATGAACACAAAAATTGTATTTTTTGTAATATAATAGATGGTAACGTCCCATGTTTCAAAGTATTTGAAACAGCAGATGTTATTGCGTTTGCTCCTAAGAAAGAAACAATAATTGCTCGCGGTCATTTGTTAATTATTCCAAAAGAACATATTCGGAATTTTTACGATATCTCCAAAAATCAGTTATCAAAATTGCTTCATGGTGTAAAAGAAATCAGTATGAAATTAAAAACAAAATATCACGTTAACGGGATTAATATTCTTCACGCTAGTGGGGAAATTGCTCAACAATCAGTTTTTCACTTTCATCTTCATTTAATTCCTCGATATAAAGATGATGGTTTAGATCTTTGGCCCACAACTGGATATCAGGATGATAATTATCCTTCGACCTATATAGAAATGGCTTCTATACTGCTTTAAACTGATTTTCAGTGTATTGTTATATGTGGAGAAATGTTCTCTCGAATTATATCAAGAAATATCTAATATCTCCTTCACAATTGCATTCATAAAATAGTGTACCTATCTTATAATAAATAGGGATCGGAATGTTTCCAACGATTAATATCATTCAAGGAAAAGGATTCTCGATCTTCTTTGGTTGTTGTGAGATATTCTAGGGTACATCGATTATCGCCACGCGCTTCACATGACGTATGAATAAGTTTTTTCTCCAAGTCAGATGCCATACTCTTGGCAGGATCCACATAACAGTAATATCGTCCTAGATCTAATTCATTAAATTGTTTGAAAACTTTGGCTAAATTACATCCCGTAACATTGTACCTCCCTTCGTCATCTTGATATACTTCTCCTGAATAGACTCCATAGGAAGGTAGATCTTGTTCCCCTTGTTTTACCATATCTGCAATTCGTCGACCGTATTCTACGATAGATTTGATGATTATCTCCTCTCCATGAATATCCCCTAACTCTTCAATTAGAGTTTTAGAATAAGCTAAGTGCATCAGAGCTAACCGTGTTATTGCTACTCCCACTTCTTTCTTCGCTTCTTTTAAAGAAACAACATTTTCTGTGTCATTCATCTGTAACCACTTTCTCTAGTTAATTTTTAACTGTGATAGGTAATCTTCCTTAGTAGTAGGAACATTTTGAAGTAATCCATATCTTAATTATAGTTTCCATGGAATTATAATAAAATTGAATTCTAAATATTCAAAAAATATCTAATATCTCCTTAACAAGATCAATTTTTTCATTAATGTTTGCTTGACGCGAGATCATAATTCTCTGTGCTTGGGGTGAACCAGCCCCGTGCAGTGATTCAGTTTTGTAACTTAAGGAAGCGACTCCCATGGAAAGATTTTCGATAAAACGAAGTAGCTTATATCTATCCTGAACAGGAACCTCTTCACAGGTGGAAAGGTACTTCTGAATCAAGGGACCGATTTCTGGCTCTTCGAAGTCTTGTTGACTAGGCATGGTACAAATAATTCCACCAGCTAAATCTTCAGCAAGTCTGCCAATCTCATACGGGAATCGTGTAACATTTTGTTTATTCACATTAGCTAAGAGCATGTCCATCTCATAATTACCTGCATCACGTTTGAAACCTTTTGTCGAACAAGCCACAGCACAACTCCATAGAGTTTCATTCAAATGAATCATCTCTACCAGTTTATCTCGAATATGAGAGGCCTTTTCCACTCTATTATACCTCGCAATTAAAGCTGCGGCACCGATAAGTACATCTCCAACTCCCGTTTTACATGCATAAGATTGCCTATGATAACCTGCAAAACGATTAACGAGAGCTCCTGTGAAGTCCGTTTCTCCTTTCATAAAGATTTGTTCATTTGGTACAAAGACATTATCAAAAATTACAAAAATTTCTTGCCCCCCATATTTGAAGTTACCAATATCAAGAATCCCTTCTTCTAGCTTACGTGTATCGGAAGTTTGTCTTCCATAGACCATCGTAAGACCTTTGACTGTTGTTTCAATTCCAAAACTTACCGCGTAAGCTTCTTCTCCCTTCCTTAATGCTAATGTGGGCATAACAATGGCCTGATGGGAGTTCAAAAATCCAGTTTGATGAACTTTAGCTCCTGATACGAAAATTCCTCTATTATTCTCATCAACAATGTGTAAAAACGCGTCAGGATCGGTTTGATCAATGGGCCGTTTACTTCGATCTCCTTTCGAATCAGTCATACTACCTGCAACAAAAAGATCATTTTTCTGAATCTCAGTCCAATATTCTTTGAATCTATTGTGATACTCACCTTCACATTTTTTGTCTATCTCCCAGGTAACACTGTAGAGTGCGTTGGCAGCATCAAAACCCACACAGCGTTGAAAACAGCAAGCAGTTTTCTGTCCCAACAAACGTTGCATTTCCACTTTTAATAACAAATCATCGATGGATTGATGGATATGTGTAAAACGGTTGACAATTTCACCAGTTAGATGAGATTGTGCAGTCATAAGACGCTTGAACTCATCTACTTGGGCTAATTCGTAAATTTTTTTGACAGTATTGATAGAAGGTTCAATGATTTTATAATAAGGATGCTCCCAAAATTTGGTGATTCTCTCTCCAAACATATACAGGTTAATTTCCCGTTTAATACTTTCTAAATATTCTTCTGGTGTTTTCAAGGGCATAAGATCAAACCTCGGCCATTTAAACTAGAATTTACAAATAATCATTCAGAATTGATTGATGAGATTAAAACATGTCTCAAGAGAATTACCATAAGGTTTATATAATCTAATATTATTTTACAATAGTAATCATTAGGATGTAATGAAGAATGCCTCCTAATGAAAAACACTATGAGGTAAGAGGAATGAAGAAAAAAACCATGATTTTGGCCTTAATAATAGTAATTATAACCTCATCCATAAACTCTGGCTCTGCTGTCCTAGTATGGGAAGAGGATTTCGAGAATCTACCATTAAATGATTGGTTTCTCGAAAGTTATGATACAGGAGGATTAGTTTATCCATTTGAACCAATTGATTGCGATCCATTTATTGATAATGGAAGTATACACCTACATACACCAAGTGAAGCGGTATCCCCAAATGATTTTTTGGTCACTGCTATTCATAATAGCTCAGTAGCCTATGGTTCATGGAGTTTTGACTTTTTTACTCCAGAGGGTCAGGATCCTCAGTCTGTTGGTGGTGCTATGTTCATTGGAAACAATTATGGTTGTGGTAACGTTAATCTAACTGGAATTAGATACTCTCAACTCAGAGCCTGCTTCCAATCGTATGTTATTTATATTGGAACAGGTGGGTGGGGACGTGGTAATTCAATAACTATAAATATGTACAATGGAGGTGATTACACTTTTATTGGTGATTCTGGATCTCCCAATCTAAACATCACTGGATTTCATCATCTAAATATCACTCGTGACCTTACGGGATTATTTACAGTCTACCTTGACTCAGAAGAAATTTTTCAAGAAACGAATAATGAAATCACAACGTCAGAGATTTTTGAGTTTGTTTCTTTTTATGGGCAAATATCATTCGATAATCTTACTGTTTGTGATAGCGTTGGCCCTTGTCTTCCGACACCTACCACAACAACGACTACGCTACCTGTAACAACAACTACAACAACGTCTACTACAGTAGGAACTACTGAGGATACAACTTCCACCACAACTTCCGAAAGTGAGACTACTAGTATACATCTAGAAGTAACTTTGCTAATTGCCATGGTTAGCATGTTCTTCATTCGAAAGAGGAGACAGAAGGAATAATCTTGATAATTATTAGTCAAAGATGAATGAGGATTGAATGATGAAGAAAAAGAAATTGAACCTTTATATTGCTTGTATTTCGATAGGGTTAATCTTTGGATTGGTTATAAACCAAACCTCTGCTACATTAGTATGGGAAGAGGATTTCGAGAACCCACCTTTTGATGATTGGTCTCTCTATGGTTATGATACTGTGGGCCCATGGCAATCGGCCAATTGCCCCCCAATTATTGCAAATGGAGCAATGACAACGCACATTAGTCAAGGGAAACAAGCTATTGCTATCCATACTAGTTTAGTAGCTTACGGAACTTGGAGTTTTGACTTTGATATCCCCGAGGATCAGGAAAGTCTTTTCTCTATAATGTTCATTGCGAACAATTATGGTGGAGGTAACCTTAACTTCACTGGAAAAACTTACTCTGAAATTTCTTATGATATGGTATGTTATATCATTTATATCAAATCTGGTACAGAGGGTGGGGATTGGGTAAATGATTACTCTATAACATTAAAAATTTGGATTGGAAATTCAAGTCTTTATTTAAATCTCGCGGAGTACATTCTTTCTTCCTCTCTTATTGGAACCCATCATATGACTATTACACGCAATTCTACCCAAGGAGAATTTCAAATCAACCTTGACTCAGAACGTATTATTCGTGTTACTAATAATATCATCAAGACATCAGAGATTTTAGAATTTTCGACATTTTACGGAGAAGTTTCAATCGATAATCTTACTGTTTGTGATAGCGTTGGCCCTTGTCTTCCGACACCTACCACAACAACGATTACGCTACCTGTAACAACAACTACAACAACGTCTACTACAGTAGGAACTACTGAGGATACAACACCCACGACAACATCCGAGGACCAAACTACTGGCATACATCTAGAAGTAACTTTGCTAATTGTCATGGTTAGTATGTTCTTCAACCGAAAGAGGAAACAGAAAGCATAAGGCCGGCTAATTATTAGTTAAAGGAGAAAGGAGACTGAATGATGAAGAGAAGGAAATTGAAACTATTCATTGTTTGTATATCGATAGGATTAATCTTTGGATTAGCTATAAATCAAACCGCTGCTATCCTCGTGTGGGAAGAGGACTTTGAAAATCCCCCGTTTGACGAATGGACTCTTTTTGGATATGATCATGGGGACTGGAAGGAACCATATCAGCTAATCGATTGTCCCCCAATTATTGCAAATGGAATAATGACAACGAACATTACTCAAGGGAAGCTAGCTTGTGCGCTCCATCCTAGCCCAGTGGTATACGGGACCTGGGATGTTGATTTTTATATCCCCGAGGATCAGGAAAGTCTTTTAGGTATACACTTCATTGTAAACGGTTATGGTGGAGGAAATCTTAACTTGACTGGAATAAGTTACCCTGAAATCTCTTCCACTATGCTATCTTATGTCCTCTATATAAAATCAGGGACAGAGGGGGAACCTTGGGTAAAAGATTATTCAATATCATTAGTTCTCTGGATTGGGAGAGTGCACCGTGAACCTCTTCCCACTTTATGGAGCATAATCGCTGAACACAATTTCTCTTTCCCTCTTATTGGTTCCCATCACCTAACCATTTCCCGTGAATCTACCCATGGAGAGTTTGAAGTCTTTCTTGACTCAAATCACATTTTTCGGGTAATAAATAATGAAATCACAACATCAGAGCATTTTGAGTTAGTTACATTTATCGGAGAGGTTTCCTTCGATAATCTTACGGTATCTAATACTGAACCTGAACCTACTACAACAACGACTACAATACCTACCGCGACAACTACAGCAACGTCTACTACAGTAGGAACTACTGAGGATACAACTACTACGACACCTACTACAAGTGAAACTACTGGTAAACATCTAGGAGTAATTGCACTCCTTACCGTGGTTAGCATGTACTTCATCCGAAGAAGGAAACAGAAAAGATAGTGTTGATTGTATGATAAAGAGAAATAGAAGAGCTAGAGAAATTCCCCTCTTCCTTTTTTCATCCAAAATATCCCCTGTAAGGAGTTTATATTTTTAAATTACCTATAACTTGCTGTAGTGATCGAGAAAACTCGTGTTCAAGCGAAAATATTGTTGTTTCATGAGCCATCTCATAAGCTGTATGACAGGAGCAGGAGATGTAGCCAACATATTTTATTCCTTCTAACTGGAGTTTTTTTGCCCATGTTTCAAGATCGTTCTCCATGTCAACCTCTGGAACTTGATTGAAAAGAAGATTGACATCGAAACTCATGGAGGGTTTTGCTCTTTTGTATAGAATATCTAGAAGTTGTTTTGTACCTGATACTTCAAAAGAATTAGGTCTGAGTAGGAGAATAACAGTATCAGCTAATGCAATCAGGTTTACAAGGATTAGTTGCCAGCCAGGGGGTGTATCAAAAATGACGTAATCATACTTGTCTTCACATGCTTTGAGATTTTCCATCATTTTCTCAAGTAATTTGAGGAACCATGCTTGATTTGAACCCATAATTTCTGCAGAAGGATCAAATTGTGTTTTAGCAAAGATGATATCTAGATTGGGTTTGATACCTGCTTGAATTATCTCGTTAAAAGTTGCAGAATCTTTGCAAAAATCATTGAAATAGACTTTTGGTTCGTGTTTAAAGATATTAACAAAGGTGGGCATGCCGAAATCGTTTTCAATCAAAAGAACTCTCGTTTTCTGTGATAGAATATTAGCTAGATTGACTGCTACCGTTGTTTTACCTGTACCACCTTTATAGCTGTGAATGAGAATTTTTTTCATGATAATCAACACCCAATTTTTCATTGGTTAGTGGACATAATAATAAATCTTACCATGAGACTCTCTAAAATCAAGAAGTGCATCTGCCATGAATTTCTCAAGATGCTTGAGTAGAATCTTCTTATCTTTCTTCATATGACTAGCTAAATCCTCAATGGTTACTCCGGGCATTTTTTGGAGTTGTAATTCAAGTAAGGCTAAAGCGGTGTCATTTTCTTCTTCAGAGAGAGTTTGTCGCATATTCCAGTTGCGTAAACTCCATTCCTCTTTTAATGTGGTCAAAAATTCGCTCATCGCTCGTTTGATAAAATCATCAACACTGGTAATAGCGTATTTGACCTTTATTGATTTACTGGATATGATTTTATGAATTTCATTATACATATCAGCATCGATTTCTAAGGCCATTCCGTGATATACCTTGTTAACACAAAAACGTAATACTTCAGCTTTATTTTTTAATTTGAAATTATCCTGAATATGTGTAAATTTTTCTGCATCTTCTTCATCAAGATCTACACGAATGGGTAACTTTGGAGGTCCTCGTCCTTTCTCATCGTTTTTAGCCATAACGGTACACCATAAATTTACTAAGATTATGTATTATAACCTTCGTAAAATAATATTGGGTATTAATAGATATGGAAATCATAAGAATATATGTCGCTTGTACCATGGTAAAACTTATAAATGTTATTATGATACAATAGTACTTAATAGGATATAATGGGAAATTATGTCTTATTGAATAAAACATATTGGATGTGAATAGAATTATAGGTAATAAAAAAACACAGGTTTCCTTATTTCTACTATTTCTTGTTGTATTAGCCGTACCCTTATTATCCACGAATGCAGGTAGAAGTAGAAAATCTAGGTTTACAATGGCTGAAAGTCTTTGGCAATATACACCTGAAATCCTAGATGTACAAGTTATAGACGATGACACAATATTACGAACGAGAGAGGATGCAGTTTGGTCAGGAACTTTTGAGGGAACATCGACGGAACAGTGTGTTGTAGTGATATCTGCTTCTGGAGCATGGTCTGTTGTTGGTTTTGTCTTTTTTGATGGTGAAGTCAACGGGATGTCTGGAACCCTATTGATCTACTTTTGGGGTTCGAGACCAGATGGGTTTTCTGAATGGGATGGCCGATGGCTAATAGAAAGTGGGACAGGAGATTTAGAATACCTTAATGGGCGAGGAATCTTTTGGGGACCTGGAGCTCCAGACGTGGGACAACAAGGGGATATTTACGTAAGAGGTATCCTCTTTTAAATGTCCAATCATCAATAGAAGGAGCTAATGAAAGTTAGCTCTACCTTTTTTCTCATAGATATCTTATTTTATGGAATTCCGATGCTTTTTCTTTTTTAAATATACGAATTTTTGAAGAATTTCTCAGTTTTCCACGAGTATCACTTAAAGGGGTGCGTCATAATTGAAACAATCTCTAGCAATCTTCCAAGAACCATCTTCTTGTTTTTCGAAGATTGTTGTAAATTTTCCAATCACTCGTACTGTTTCTCCTTCTTTTGGAGTCATATCAAACCAATAGTTTCCACGAGAGAAACCCCACTCTGGAGTCTCTCTAACTTCTTCACTCGTAATAACCATTTTTGATACTGGTGGTCCAGCCATTAGGTTTTTCGCGAAGAGCTTGATTTTTTCTTTACCAACATTTATGGGAGCATTTGGTGGCATTTGTATTCCATCCTCGATCCATAAAGATATCCACCGTTCAATATCACTTGCTTCTACAGCCGCAGCATATTCCTTCCACAATGATTTAATAGAATCCTTTAAACTTGTCAACTTCCTTCACCTCCTAATCTATTTTATTGATGATGAAATGTTAGAAAGTCTTGTACTTCCTTCAAATATTTCTCGATTTCCACTTGTCTTATCCTCTCCCTTACAGAAACAGCTGAATCCCATTTCGTAAATTCCTTATCTATCCGTTTAATCTCTAATCCGATATTTTCTTCCAGACGGTAGAGATTATTTATATTTGCTATCTGTTTAATATCTTCTAGGATATTTAAGGCTTTTTTAATTTTTCCTTCAATAATTAATAGTTTTGCTTGTAACAATGACAGCTCGATATATTCAGGGGAAAACTTTTGGTCGTTTGCACTTTGAAGTTCATTATTGATTAATTCCTGGACTTCTTGTAGGATAATATTCTCCTCTGAAAGTTTAAATTCGTCTAAATACAGCTCTGCAAGATGAAATATAACGAAAAATGAAAAGAATTTGTCCGAGGTGATCCACACATAGGATCCATGCGATTGAAGTTCATTATCTTTATCCTGTAATAACTGAAGAAAGAGTTTCTGAGCTTGGGCTTTATCGATCAATCGTGGGCTAGATTTTAGAAATATTGCTTCGGTAGCAAGACTGTGCACTTTTACTCGATCACTGCTCTGGCCTTTGGAAAGATCTTTGAACTTCTGGATACATTTTTCTGCTTTTGAGCGGATTCCTATTTCGATATAGAGTAAAACCAAGGGGATAAGACAATAAGAAGTGATCATAGGATTTCCAATTTCAATAGATGAGTCAAAACTCGTTTCCAAGATGACTCTTGCCTGTTCCAACTTTCTTTGCTGATATAACATTAAACCTATGAGTGAATTAACAAGATTAACACCCTGTAAGTCTTTAATCACTTTAAATAGTTCTAATGCTTCAGAAAAGTGCGTTTGTGCTGTGTCTAAATCCCCTTTTTGTAAATAATAGTTTCCCAACCATGCTTTCACCCAAGCAATCCCCTGTTTAGCATCAATTGATCGGTAGATTCTCAAACATCTTTCAAGATTTTTAAAGAAGCTAGTTAACTTGCCCTTCTCTAGTTCTAGAAAAGCCATGTAGTATAAAGACTTAGCTTTCACATATAAATTAGTGTGATCTCCTTCAAAACCTTTCTGAAAGTATTGTTTTGCACGCTCGTTTTGAAATTGATAGAAATAGGCTATCCCAAGAAGGAAATGTAAAAACGCACACCAATGCGAGAGCAGACGAGGATTCTTAGATAAATCGTCTTTATTCTTTTCCACTAAAGCTAACGTAATTTCTCCATTTTTTATCGATTCAGAATTGTCTCCTTTGGTAATTTGGAAATTGATTCTAGTAGTCTGAGATATCATCTTGGAAATAGAAAAATTTTCGTTTATATCAATATTTATAATTTCTTGAACGAGTTTCTCTGCTTCATCTATTTTTCCAAGTCGAATTAATGCCCTACTATGGTAAGATAGACAAATAGCTCTTTCAATCTCGTCTATTGGAGTGGATGGCTTAGTGAATTTTAATTGAGAGATTTCTTCTAAAAGTGATGAATATTTGCCTGTTACATAAAGAATCTCGAATTTCTTTTGATTCATTTCCAATCCGGGTTGAAATTTTTCAGATCGATTTAGATACTTCTTAGGTAAATCTCCTATCGGATTGGTTTTTGTTTTTATAAGTTTTTCACTCCTAACTCAACAAAAAGATAAGAGGAGACATTGAGCACCAGATTGAGTTGAATTTGACCTTAAATACCTCCCAAAAGAACGAAATCATTGATAAAATACAACGTGCATGTATTTTAGCTATCTTCGGATTTTTATTATATTATGGATCAATTCTGGTTGCAGCACTGCTTTATCCTGGTGGATATAATTTTTATACAAATTATTTTAGTGATTTGGGTAGAACTGTAACACCAGAAGGAAATGATAATATTTTTTCAGTAATTTTCTTTGTTTCAGGAACTACTGTAACAGGTTTACTATTTATTCCATTTTGGACAAGGTATTATACGATTTTTAGTTCTTCGACATTCTCACGCAAGGTTGCAAGGTTGGGATCAGCATTCGGAGTATTTGTAATCCCTAGCTTATTCGGAATAGCTTTAATCCCAATTAATATATGGCTTGATCTTCATGCAATTTTTTCCTTTGCTTATTATTTAACAATCTCATTATCTTTACTTTGTTACTCACTTTCAATCATTCTAGATCCTTTTTATCCAAGTAAAAGCGGGTATATGGGTGTTTTGATTGTACTTTTTGAATTACTGTTCATAATTGGGATTTTCTCAGAAATTGAACCTTTCATTCAAAAATTAACGTCACTGTGCTTTTTTTGTTGGTTTGTGGTTCAGTATGTTATTCTTAGTCGGGGTTTGAATTCTTCTGACAACGTAATTACAAGTTAAATTTTATCTGATACATTAAAAATTAATAAACCTGCGAAAAGCTTTGTGCCTTAGTCATTAAAAGTGTCTTTCTCAAAGCAGACATTTTAAATCTTTATTAAATACAGTTTATTAGGAGAAACTAGGTATGGCTCGATTCCCTTTTTTTATGTTGTCCATTAGGAACATTAAAAGATCCAAGATGCGATCATATATGCTGTTGGCAGGTGTAGCACTTACAGTGTCACTTCAAATCGGTATTGCGATTTCTGTCGATTCCTTAAAGGAGGATTTTATCCAAACAAATCGGGTTCACAATTTCACAGATATTACTCTGTATGGAAGAGACAATGTGACACTTGATGATATCAATGCTATTCTTCCAACAGTTAGAGACGATTTTAAAGTTGAGGGAGTTTCTCCTACAGTGAGTTTAAACTTATCTACTTTGATTAATCTACCCGATGATTTTGGAGCTACCTATTTATTTGGAATAACTACCGAACATCCGGATTTTTCACGATTTGATCGATTAGATGGAGAGCGATCATTAAAGAATAATGAAATCATTGTTTCTGAAGAAATTGCTAGGTTATATCAACTTGAACCTGAAGATGAATTCACATTCAACGAAAGAATTTCCAATACTCTCCCAGGTGGAAATTTTACAGGTGGTACCTTCATTATCTCTGGAATTATTGAGGATGACTATCCTTTTGGAAATAGACCAGGTTCCCACATTGTTGTCGAATTAGATCATCTTCTATCACTTTTTTCTGATACCTCATCTCTTGAGCTATTTGTCTCAATGATGGTTCCAGATCTTTTAAACTTAAATGATATTGCCAATGATCTAACTGATGCATTTCCTGAGTACATTATCATTCGAGAAAAAAATATTGATCAGCTTAAGGCAACGGGTCTTCAAACCTATTCCACTGCAATGACTGTTCTAATTATTGCTTCGTATGCAATCGAATTTCTTTTCATAACCAACATCTTTGGTTTTAGCATGAAAGAAAGATCACGAGAATTCGGAATTCTCAGATCTATTGGAACAGCCAAAAGACAAGTAACTTTACTTATCCTTACTGAAGCATTTCTAATTGGAGTCGGTGGCAGTGTTATTGGAGGAATCGCTGGAATAGGGTTCGCGACCTTCCTGTTAATGGTGTTTAGGTACACTCTGGGTGTTTCAAGCTTATCCGCAATGGTGATTTCACCGACGACCTTTAGTTTTTCTATTCTCACAGGAATTAGTGTAACGATCTTGTCTGGTATGTGGCCTTTATGGATTGCCATGAGTATGCCAATAGTACAAACCATTCACAGTGCTCGAATCTTCAAAAAGTCGAGAAGACGAATATTTACTTGGAAAACTGCTCTTATTGGAGGGTTATTAGCAATCATTGCTGGAATGATTACTATGAACGTTGTTGAAGAATCCAGCTTTCTAGGTTTTGAATTGGGTTCGACGCAAGTGTTTGTTATTGGTGCAATTTTCCTCGGGACTCTTGCCGTTGAAGGTGCACTTGTTTCTTTTATACCAAAAATTGCATTAAACATCTTAGTTCGAACGACAAAAGCTCCTATGCTTCTTGCTACTAAGGATATTCAACGAGATATGCAAAAAGCCTTGATTACTATTTTTACAGCAGCCCTCTCATTAAGTTTAATTCTAATTGTTAGTATGGTAAGTAGTGGTTTATTTGACGCTGTTCCAGCGTTTTATGAAGACAGTTTTGGTGATAATTTGAATATTGTAATCGAAACCTGGGATCATTTGGAATTCCCCAATAACTTCACTGAAACACTCAAAGAAGATTTGGATTGGATTCAACAAACCAATTTCATACAGGAACAACGAGCATCGTTCGAAAAAGGGGGAAATTTACATTATTTCGGAGTAGATAGATCGACTATAGGTTACTTTGTTGATGAATTTATAACTGAACCTGTCGATACTCCAATTTCTACACTCTTAGATAATTCTTCTCTAAAAATAGTTGTAACTGATGCGATTGTGGCAAAGTTCAATTTGCTTCTGAATGATGAGGTCTTAATTCGTGCTGCAAATGGAACTGATTTTTCAGCGCTAGTAAGCGGGATTGTCCATGGTAATCCTTTCATTAGAAATGGAGAGTATGTCTTTATCGACACAGTACTGTTTCAAGATCTCTGGGGTAAGAACACTTCAAAGTGGTATTGGGGAGATTACGATCAATCATTCCCGAAAGTAAGTGTAGTTAGGGATATTGAAGCATTTTATCCTAATCTTAAATCAGTGATGACGATTTTCGATTATCATACGATGATTGAAGCGAGCTTAGGAGTACAAGGATCCTTTATTCAATTAATTTTCATTCACTCATTCATACTCTCTGGATTAACCCAATTTATTGCAATTTTAGTTTCAACTATTAGGATGGAGCGTGATGTTGCGATAACACGCTCAATAGGAATGTCTAAAAGAAGAGTTTTCTTTGTCTTTCTTATTGAAGCTAGTATTTTGGGATTCACAGGAGTATTTCTAGGGATATTCAACTCCTTTTTAGGGGCAGAGCTCATTTCTTGGTATATTGGACAGAGTATTCCGGTAGATGTATCTATCAATTCTCTAGTTGATACAGCAATGTTTATACTATGGGTTGGTCTAGCTAGCTTGGTCACGTTAGGAAGTACATGGATACCTGCTAGACGTGCTTCTCAAACAAATATTATCGCAGCCATTTCTGGCCGTAAGGAATTAGCGACTGCGAGAAGTTATTTTAAACCAGCAGAATTTGATATTGATTCTGTTATTGAAAAAATGCACACCACCCCAGAATACTACAAGGAACATCAGACACAGCAAACTAAAATTCTTGATAGTGTTTCAACAGATGAGATAGAAAAACTAAAGGAACAAATATCTAGTCTTATTCAAAATGTCGATATAAGTAATCCAGAGTATCAAAAATGGAAATCACTATATGAATCACAGTCAAATAGGTTTTCATCTGGAGAAATCGATGTACAACGATACACAGTGAGTCTTCGTAGATATCTTGACTTCTTGAAGAAGAATTCAAATTAATTCCATTAAAATCGATTTCTTCTTCCTTCTCTTTTATTTCTAGTTATTAAAAGAAATCTCTAGAGTTGTTATTATGTATAAAAGTGAATTTCAGATAGATATTTTGTCTTAGGTTGAAAAAAGGACTAAATTGTGTGATCCATCCCTTTTTTTTTCCAGATCCTGAGGTATTTCTCTTTAATTGCCTTCCAAATTGAAATTTTCTTGACAGTTGGAAGGGTTTTCATTGCACAGGCATCACCTAATGGACAAGTATCAGCCCACCCACCCTTGGTGTGAAATAGAGGTGCAAGAACTTTTGCAACAAGAGATTCTCCGAATTCCTCCCCAAATCGAGTATCAATTATTGCCCAGTTTGTATCAGCATAATCAGTTCGAATAAAGGTCTCAATTCCATCAAAAATATCTCGAGCTATTGATGGCGAGTCCTCTGAAAGGCCTAGTACCACATTATGACCCGAAGGTAGGACTTTACTAAACCGCATTACAGTTGGACCAATCTTCATCGCTTCAAGAGAGGATTCAGTATCTGATCCATTAGGAGTTAGCTGGGTACTAAATGTTTGTAACGCGGTCAAAAATCCACTTAATAGCATAGGATCTTTTACATTTAGAGAACAGAAGCCTTTAAAGCATTTACTAAAAATAGGAAGGCCAGATGCTTGATAAATCATAAGATACTCTAAATTCATTGCTATCTCTCAGGATTTTTGTTAACAAAGGTTATTTAAAGATTATTCATAGAGATTTTCCGCAACTCTCTCCTAAAAGGGATAATTTTATGGTTTCAGTCGGGATTATATCAGATATTCATTCCAACTTCTTTGCACTTGAAATCGTATTAGACTTTCTTACCGATAAAATAGATTCACTAATTTGTGCTGGTGATTTTGTTGGTTATGGATTCCAACCAACTGAATGTCTTGAATCTCTCATTGATTATTCTCTTCCAACCTACTATTGTCTAGGCAATCATGATATAGGAGTAAGATATGAGTATTGTAAATTATCAGAGAAAAACTCTTGCGATAAAGACTTACAATTCTTTACATTGGATGAAGTTAGACCTGCAGCGAGACAAATGTT
Organism: Candidatus Hodarchaeota archaeon; assembly: GCA_016840035.1. Lineage (GTDB taxonomy): Archaea > Asgardarchaeota > Heimdallarchaeia > Hodarchaeales > Hodarchaeaceae > Hodarchaeum. The sequence goes on from JAEOTC010000257.1 coordinate 15,545, forward strand.
TGAAAACAATGCAGAGGTCATTTCAGAAGAACATTACAACTTTTTAGAACAGCTTCCCGTTTTCAATCAGTTTCAAATCGGACAGAAACTCATTCATCTAACTCATGGAACGCCTTCAAAGATTGAGAAAGATAAAGTAACCAGATATCTTCCAGCCCCCCCTATCCAACCCTTACGACAAACGATAGATCGGGCACAACAGTATTCTGGAACAAAGAATGTCGATATAATTATTGTAGGTCATACTCATCAGCGATTTTTCATTAATCGGGATCGTATTCAAGGATGGTCTCATCTAGGTGATCGCTACAATAATATCATGGTTAAATATCCTAAGGAGTTTAATTTTCCAAGGGATAAAATCATTCTAAATCCTGGTGCAATAGGACAACCTCGTGATGGTGATCCTGGAGCATCTTTCGTGATTCTTGACTTAGATGCCAATAATGTGCGTTTTTATTCTCTCGAATACTCTAGAAAAGAACTCTATAAGATAGCGAAAAGGAAATGCCCCTCCTCTATTCAAGATTCGACATTTTGGGAAATACGATTTTAGTCGAAGAGTGCTATTATCTTCTTTGCCCCCTTTACATATTCTACAATGCGAGCATATTCAAATCGTTCGTCAAGAGGAGCATTTCTTTGAATCAATGCAACCCATTTCTCTTTCTCCTCCTCAAATCTAGTAATTTCTTCCTCTAATTTATGAATCAGAGAATCTAAATTATTGATTTTAGCAATAGAATTTGCTTTTTGTAATAGGTTTAATGATTTTTGAAGTTTCCCGTTTAAAATAGCAAACCGCGATTGAAGAATGTAGATTTCCACTAGTAATAAATGTGAATGATATTCGATAGCAATACTCTGCAGACGAGTAATATATTTATCAATACGGGAGATAGTTTCAAATTCATCTTTACTGATCTCTTGTGATAAGATATCACATAGGTGAATCAATGTAGTTATTGTTAATTCGTGACAAGAAGTTTCTTCATTAACTATATCAGTTAATATTTCTTTTGACCTAGCTATATCCTCTGGGGTCTTTTTTTTCTTGAGGATAAGAGCTTCAGCTATAGCTGCTCGATGTGTGATCACGCGATTTATGGGATTGTCTTTTCCCAGTTGAATTAGCGATGAAAGATGACTTTGTGCTTCTTTGATTAATTTTAAATCAAGTAAAACTACAATTAAATTGAAAATAGTCTCCGCACGGTCAACATCGTTATCTACAGATTCATTAATTACTGTTAGAGCTTTCTCAAGGTTTTCCCGTGCTAAATGATAATTTCCTTTAGCTTGATAGATCAAACCATGATTATGGTAAGAATGAGCTAAATCCTGAGAATTTCCAAGAATTCGGAATTGCTCAAAGCTAGATTGATAATATTGTAGTGCATTATTTAATTCTCCCTTGAATCTATAGATCTCTCCGATATTGTTCAGATTCTTCGCGATATATTGTCGATCCCCCAGATTTTTATTGATATCCAGACTTTTCAGGTAATGATTGAGAGCTTTGGTATAGTTACCTTTTTGAAAGTAAATTATCCCAAGAATGTTGTGAGAATAGGCAGTATCTTGTAAGAGTGCATTTGTTTCTTGAAGAACAAGACTTTGCGCACCATAATATATTGCATCATCTAGATCACCAGTACTACGATGAATAACTGCAGATCGATAGAGTAGGGCTGCAATTCTAATAATCTTTTCAGATGGTACTAAATCTAGAGAATTTAACATCTTCTCAGTAGTTTCAACCAAAATAAGTGCTTCGTTTGACTTACCAAGCCGATAAGTCGCCTCTATTTTACATAAAAGAAGGTCAATAGTCTGTATACTCTTGCCATACTCCTTTGAAAGCTTATCAATTTCTTCTACCGCTTTTTTATACTCCCCTTGTCTCACGTAGAGTAGATTGGTAAGTAAATCTAGTTTAAATTTGGAATCCAAGGATAAAGAATTTTTGGAGTGCTCTACTTTGAGGATATCTAGAGCTTCAGTAAATCTACCATTTAACATAAGCTCTTTTGCCTCTGTCAGAAAATTCAGATCATTATCTGTCAAACTAATCGAGCAACTCCAGAATATATTCAACACAACATATTTTTTCTTTTATTTCTTGCGGTAAAGACATCATTTAAACGATAGTTTAAGTCCAACAGGACAATGATCTGACCCATAAACCTCGGGGAGAATAAAAGCATCTTTAACATTCGATATTAGGTCTTCAGTAATTATAAAGTAATCGATACGCCATCCAATGTTTCTTTCTCGTGCATTTGAACGATAAGTCCACCATGAGTAGTGTTCAGGATCTTGATTAAACATCCGAAAAGTATCCAAATAACCATGATCAAGAAACTCAGTAAAAAATGCTCTCTCAGTCGGAGAAAAACCTGCGTTTTTTTGATTAGACTTAGGATTTTTCAGGTCAATTTCTTTATGAGCAACATTGAAATCACCACAGAGAATAACAGGTTTCTTTTGTTTCAACTTTTCAGTGTATTTTAAGAGCGTTTGGTTAAACTCCTCTTTGTAGCTAATTCGTTTTAACCCTCTTTGGGCGTTAGGAAAATATAAGTTAATCAGAAAGAATTTCTCAAGTTCCAATTGAAGAAATCTCCCCTCAGTATCGAGAATAGATTGGTTGCTTTTACTCACTACTGATAAAGGTTTATGTCTGGTTAAGGTTAAAACACCACTATACCCCTTCTTTTCGGCAGAATTCCAGAAAGCATTATATTCAGGTAAATCAATCGCTAAGGATAACTGATCAGGTTGAGCTTTTGTTTCTTGAATGCATAAAAAATCTGGATTCCGTTGTCTTATCCATTTAAAGAATTCTCCTTTCGCTATACATGCCCGAATTCCATTTACGTTCCAAGACAGTAATTCTAAATCCATTGAACACACCATTGACTGTATCTAAGACAAATTTTGAGTAATTAAGTTGTTTTGCTCCACAGGAGAACCAAGGAAAAAATTTCTATAAACAAGTCGATAGATAAAAATAGACCATACTATCCTACTGAAGTAAGTGTTGAAGTGAAAATGGTAGTTATAGGTCCAGTGGACGAACTTGTGAGAAAAATAATAACTCCTAAGAAGAAGATTTCCTTTGGAGGAGCAGCTCTCTTTCTAAAACCAATGGAAGTAGTTAGAGAAATCATTCGTCAAGAAATAAAAGGATTAAAAATATATACACTAATTGGCGATCTAGATATTGACCTCCTCTTGGGTGTTAACGCGATAAAAGAACTGCACGCAAGTTATGTTGGATTACCCATGGTTGGTATGGCAAAACATTTCCGTACTGCTATAGAAAAAGAGCAAAGTGTAGTATTTAAAGAATGGACAGAATTATCTATGGTTCGTGCTTTTCAAGCAGGAGCAATAGGAACACCTGCTATAATGCTACGGACTTTATTGGGTTCTGATTTAGTAAAAATTAGAGATGATTTTGAGGAAGTAACTTATAAAGGAAAAATGTATATCCAAGTTCCAGCAATTGTACCAGATTTAGCTATAGTCCACGCTTATGCCGCAGATAAGAATGGTAATGTGTATTACCCCAAGCATCATGCATTAGATGAATTTTCTACATTACCAGCGCACTGTGCAAAGGAATTGTTCGTGACAGTTGAGAAAATAATCACAAATGAAGAAGGGAGAGATCTAATAAAAAACGGACAATCAACAATGTTCTCTTCAATTGATACAGATTATATTGCAGAAGCACCCAGAGGAGCATGGCCCTCTGGTTTTCCCCCCTTCTATGCGAGTGATATGGGACATATTATGACCTATTCAGGGATGGCTCAAATGCCAGAAACATTTCAAATGTATCTCCAAGAATACATCTTTGGAGAGAAGGAGGAGAACTAGTATGTCTTCTGAGTATACTCCTATTGATCAAATCGTTGTTTCTCTATCTCGAGAGATAAATAATAATGAAACCTGTTACACTGGTATCGCTATCCCATCAGCAGTTGTAGCTGTTCAACTGGCCCGTATGACACATGCTCCAAATCTAAAATTCTTTTACGGAGGGTATTGGATAAATCCTGATTTGGATGTGGATCTTTTTACAATAATGACTGATACAGAGGCATTCAGGAACTCAATTTCGAAAGCACAAGGTTTTTCACACCTTATACGACTATATGAGTATTGGGAAGGGCCAAAGCATACTCTTTCATTTGGTTTTATCCGACCAGCTCAAATAGATCAGTTTGGAAATATAAATAACAGTGTGATAGGTGATCCTAATCATCCTAAGTTCCGATTTCCAGGAGGAGCAGCTGCAGGTGATATTTCGAATGCCTGCAGTCGAGTCATTGCCTATGTACCACGACATGATGCACGAACATTTGTTGAAAAAGTCGATTTTATCACGGGAAAAGGTGCCTCTCCTGAGTGGAGAAAACGAGTTGGATTAGACAATTATACTGGTATCGCTAGTATCATTACGGATCTTGGCATTTTAGATTTTAATTCCCCCAGTGGAACAATGAGAGTTCGTTCAATACATGAATTTTCTACAACAGAAGAGATTCGAGAGAATACGGGTTTTGATCTTGAGATTCCTCCAGATGTCCCTACTACAGAAGTTCCTACTCAAGTAGAGCTAGAAGTTTTGAGGACAAAAGCAGATCCGTTAGAAATTCGTAACTTTGATTCCCGCAACAGGTAAAAAAATAAGAGCATGAGTAATAGCCTGAATTAACCCTAATTGTTTTTCTTTTATATCTAGGTGTAACTATGGAACCAAAGACTGTCCTTGCTCCCGTTTCTTACCATCGTGCCACTTGGACCGCAGGATTTGCAACCTTATTTGCAAATATTCCTCTATTAATATACGGGCTATATGTAAATCTCTTTCTAAGAGAAGATCTCCTTACAGTAATTTTGATTGTGACAATAATCGGTACATTACGCAATATTCTTCAAATATTTTTACGGATACCACTTGGAGAGCTATCTCAAATCATTGGACGAAAACCATTAATGATTTTGGGTCATTTTAGCTATACAATTGCACTTATACTTATGTCTATTGCCACAGATTGGATTTTAGTATTTATTGCTACAGCATTTATTGGATTGGGTATGTCTGCTTATTGGCCTGCGATATTTGGATATTTAGGGGATGTTGATATTGAAAGAATGGGGGAATCGCAGGGAATAGTATTCAGACAGAGTGATATCGGGTCAATTTTCGGAGCTGTTTTTGCTTTCTACCTCTTAGATCAAGTACAATTTTCTCTTCAGGAACTGTTCGGTACTATTGCACTAATCTCTTTGATCACAGGGATAGTAACGATCGTTTTGCTACCAGAATCACTTCCAAAAGAAAATCGTAAATCAGTAGAAAACGTTCCAAGAGCTTTACTTAATTCTTGGTGGACTAGTATCAAATCATTTAAGCAAATGAGTGCTACAAATCGTTTGTGGCAGGTATATTTCTTCCATTTTATTCTTGCGTTTATTGAGTTTACCACTAGCTATTATGTTCCATTAATTATTGTCTCAAAGGGATTTACGAATGCTGATGTTTCAGCGATTTGGTTATGGTCATTAGTCCTTGTTTTTTGGATCAAACCATATCTAGGAAGGTTAACTGATAGGTTTGAGTTTGTTACTTCGATATCAATATCATTGATCTTACTTTGTATTACGGTATTAAGTTATGTCTTTATAAACCAATTTATGTTTTTAGTCGTGGCATATTTATTTACCAATAGTACGATATTAACAGCATACATCGCTGCAAATGGGGAAACGGCACGTCGGGCCCCAATTGAGAGTCGAGGAATGGCACTGGGTGTTTTTGGAGTATATGTCTCAATGGGAAGAACTACATCAACTGTAGTATTGGGGCCTATCTGGGAATTATTTGACTTAATCGCTGTTTTTATTTTTTCATCTGTATTAGTATTTTGTTTGGTTTTCCTACTCATATTAGTGATAAAGAGGTATAATAACCAATCCAGAACTGTAAATGCTTCAATTTCGCAGTAAATCCTTTTAAAAAGTAAAGAACGGAAAGCTTTAAACACAAAAGAAATTTAGATTTAGTCAGTAATAATGGAGAAACTAAGATATAATTATCAGGAAGCTCCATAAATTGAACTAGAAGTCAATTACGTGGTCAAAAGTGAGTTTACCCACTCAAAAAGATATAGAAATACTTGTAGATACTATTTATGAAGAATCAACCAAGTTATTCAAGTATGAAAATAACCTAAACCCCAATTTAAATTTTACCAAGTTTTTAACTGCTTTGGATCAAAGAAATTTACTGGTGGTTGTCCATTTCCGCTTAGAAAAGGATATACTAGTCTTGAATTTTTTTGGAAACGCTTCACCATATTACAAAATCATTGCATATATTTATGCCCTTGCTTTCATAAAATACGATGATACTATTAACAATGTTTCAATTGAGTGACAAGTATAATTAATAAAGAGTAAAGGTTGCATAAAAAACATACAATTCTCATTTAATCTTTTGAATAACAGTAGCTGGACAAATCTTAGTAATTCCAGAAAGGTTTTCTAATTTTTTAAGAAAAGCGGTTAAATGATCATTATCTTTGAACCAACACTCCATAAGAAAATCATGATCTAAACTTGTTTGAAAAATGCTTCTAACCTCAGACCAAGTTTTTAATTCCTCAACTGTTGGAAGATAGGATTCAGCGTCAACATCGAACCCAATAAACGATGAAAGTTCAAAACCTAACTTTCTAGGATCGAGTTCAATGGTAAATTTCTTAATCACTCCATCTTTTTTGAGTTTGCTAACTCGTTTACGAACTGCTGTATCAGAAACATTTAATACTTCTGCGATATCAGTCCATTTTTTACTAGAATCCTCCAATAGAATATTCAGTAATTGCTCTCTAACAATCGACCCTTTTCGATCTTTAACTCTAAGTTCGTGTGCCATTTCAAACTGATCCGAAGTATATTGGTTCATGTTTCCTTGTTTCTAATTTGAAATAAGTTAATATTGGTTCGGATTTCGAACCAAGAACTACTAAAATTGACCTAATAAAGTGCAGTTAGATATTAACTTATGCACCTAATTCGCATAAGGATACCTAATATCGGGTTAAAAGTATAAATTTAGAAAAGGATGTCTCAATATGGCATTAATTAGTGAAAGATTTAATGATGCGTTAAACGCACAAATTGGTGAGGAGTTAAATTCTGCTTACATTTACTTATCAATGAGTACATGGTTAAAAGAAAATAGCTTCAATAATTTAGGTGAATGGTTCGTCCTTCAGTATAATGAAGAACTGGCTCATGCTTACAAATTTATGGATTATATAGTAGAAACTGGAGGCACTGTAAAACTTCCAGGATTTGAAGCACCCAAAAATGATTGGCAAAGTGTAGAAGAAATTGTTAAAGCAGCTTATGCACATGAACAGCATATTACCGGAAAAATCAATGAATTAGTTGTTCTAGCTGAGGAATTGAAGGATTATGGTCCACGTGAATTACTTACATGGTTTGTTAGTGAACAGATAGAAGAAGAAGCTTCTACTAGTGAAATGGTTGATCGTCAAGCTGCATTCCGTAACGATATGCTTTTTGATCATCATACACACCGCGCACCTGAATCTGAAGAGTAGATTTAGCAGGATTTCTGGGAGATTGGTGTATAACCAACTCCTAATTATTTATTTTTACCACCCCTTCATTTTCCACAGGCATATTTTCGGTAAGAGATTCTATTTTTAGAAATTATCTTTGTAGTCTGTAAATTTATCCCTCATAGAGAAAAAGTTTGATTTCATCAACGAGCTTATTCAATGCTCTGTTTTCGTCTCTGGGGAGTAATAATTCCTGAACATGGGGTTCGATCACATCATCAATACTTCGGGATTCAGCAACTTCATATTCATATTTGAGTTCCATTGGATCAATGATGAGCTCAAAGAGTTTCGCAACTTTTCCAGGTCGAGTTGCCCTTCCAACACGCTGTATTTGTTCACGTCGGTTTTTAGTTCCTGAAACAATAATGATTGTATCGGCTGGAGCATCAAATCCCTCATTTAACATTTTTACTAAAATAAGAGTGTTTATTTCTTTATGTCTAAACTTATCTAGGAGAATGTTAAACTCCTTATCATTTAATACGGTTTCTCCTGTTAGTAAGGTGCTGTCAATTTTCCTTTCCTTTAGAAACTTGTGAAGCGCTTTTGCGTGGTTGATACGGCTTGTAAAAACAAGAGTTTGAGAGGTTAATGGAGATTCTAGTATTTTTTGAACGGCAAACATCTTGTATCTTGCTTCTCGGGAAACTTTCCCGTATGAGGATTTCCCTTTTTGGTTAATTATTCCTTTCTCTTCCGAAGTGAGGGGAATGTGAATACGTTCGGAATAAATTGGTGCAATAAATCCTTCTCGAGCTAATAGTCCATAATTGATTTTATGAATGATTGGGCCCATACAACTAACTACTAGACTTGAGTGTAATGTCTTTTCTATGGTAGCACTAAGCGCCATACGTCTTGGTATCTCTAAATCGACTGCTATATGACGAAAGGTCTCTGCTTGAATGTGGTGTGATTCATCAGCTATCAATAAGCCAAATTTATCGGTAAAGAAACCAATTGTATCTTTAACTAAAATCTTATCACGAGATACTTTCTCAAGTTCCTTCTTCTTTAAGGCATGGAAGTCCTGTAAGTATTGCGCAAGCAATTGAAAAGTAGAGATAACAATCTGATACTGTCTAAAAGCTTTTTTCTGACCAGTAAAGATTCCAATTTCTGCAGGTTTTACACCAATGAATGTTCCAATTTGATCTATCCATTGGTCAACTAATGCAAGATTAGGAACTAATATCAATGTTCTCTGTTGAATCTGACGTATCGCATCAATGCCAATGATGGTTTTACCTGCCCCAGTTGGCAATTGAATTGTTCCAAATTCCTGATTTTCAAACCATTTGTCAATTCCTGTTTGCTGATAAGACCGCAATTCATAATTATGTTGCATTTCTGTTTTCCATATTTTTTTGCTTGGGGTAGGTGTAAATGGAGTAAATTTAAGTTCAAATAATGATTGACTCTTCGAGTCATTGATACTTTTCTCAACCATTCGCCAAAAATGATTAGCTCGGAAAGCGGCCCAATAAGCTACTTCAATTTCTCGTTCTCCGACCTGAGTAATACAATGTAAATAATCTGCATTAGGATCATCTTCTGATCGTATGGCCATATATCGGGTGAAAATATCAAACAAAGTGTGAAACCACGTATTAAATGCTTTATTCCATTTTATTCTCAATTTATCATCAGTCGATTCAACAGTAATTGAGTATTCCTGTTGTCCTGTCTCGGAAAGCGCGTCTAGTTTTTCTTTCACACCAGGACTATACTTTATTGTGATCCCTGTTTTCTGTAAAAGCTTTATATCTTCTTGAACTAGGTGAGGAAACTGAAGAATGAATTTCGTGGGACGATGAGTTCGCTTGTGTTCCCAATAACCATTATGCTTGCGCCAGTTCCTCTCCCAGATTCGAAATTGCTCACCAACCCAAGGGAAGTAGAAAAATTTTCTGTCATATTCCTCCGAATCTTCCTCTTTCTTAAGATATTCGAAATAACCCTCCACATTTAAACTACGGGAGCGTTCCTTTTTGTAGTGAGAACGTCGAATCGGGATCCAAGCATTAATCTGTGTAAAAGGATACCAGGGGAAATCCACTAGGAAACTTAGGTCTTCTTGGATAGTAATCTGGAATCCATTTTGTTGTGCAGTAATAAAGTTTACCCATGCGTCTTCAGTAATCGAAGCACCTTTCATTCGAGGACTTTGTTTTCCTCTTAAACCGAGACTGGGAGAAGAACAAACGTGAGTCCTAATTTTATGGCGACATAAAGGTGCTGAACACTTACTACAGCGGTAAATTTTTGCACCTGCTTCTGCGCATTCATTACAAATTTCTAAGCTAATGATAAGCCCTCATATGGCTATATAGAGATTTTTTAAGTAGTTTAATTATCGTCGAATACAGATTTCCAGAGGCTTTCCTCTGAGTGTTAAAAAATGATAAGTAACGACATGTCTTTAAATTTTGGAAAAAATCCCTCTGATAAATAAATCCTTATGGGAAAATTAAATATTTTTCGTTGTTGTACACTCTTTTGAAGGAGGTCTTTTGAAATCTCAACTTTAACCTTTATTTTGGAAAGGTTAGCGTAAACCGTGTTCCATGCCCTTTTCCGTCGCTATGAGCTATTATCGATCCACCATGAGAACTCATTATTTCTCTTGAAAGGTAGAGGCCAATTCCTGTTCCTTGAGTTGAGTATTCAGTTTCAATTGTCACAAATTGGTCAAAAACTCTCTCAAGATCTCCAGAATCAATCCCTGCTCCATTATCAATAACATCAACTTCAATAGCCGTCAAAGTATTTCTAATTTCAACCCTGATTTTCCTGCTGTCTTTCGAGCTGTTTTTAATTGCATTATCAATTATATTATCAATTACTTGTTGAATTCGATCACTGTCTATGTCATAACTAATTACAGCGTCCTCTTCAAAGTTAATAAATTCAAATTCAAATTGTTCTTCTAATAGGTCTTCGTAAGGTGCAAGTATTTTAAGCATGTGTTCTTTAAAATCAATAGTTCGTAAATTGATTTGAAAGAGACCTCTTTCTAATTGAGTAATCGCTTGACTATCTGAAATTAGGCGTTCAAGTCGATTTAGATTCTTATTAATGATTGAAAAAATATCCGTTTTCTGCGTTTCGGTCATCATTTCTAGTTTTTTCTGCAAAAATTCATTGTATCCAAACAAGACAGTTAATGGTGTTCTCAATTCATGATTAACCATTCTGATAAAATTATCCCGTCTTTTCTGTAATTCCGTTCTGATCTGTTCTGCTTTTTTTCGTTCTTCTACGTTCCTAAATATTCCTATATGATATTTATTATCTTCCAATGTTACGGGTGAGACATTGATATCTGCATGGAAAATTGTTCCATCTTTCTTTCTTAAGGGGATTTCTGAAGCGAAAGATAGATTTTGTTGGTTGATTTCTGCCATTTCTTCTTCAAAATTTCTATAGATTTGATCTTGGCGAAGATGAGAGAGGGATAAATGCATTACTTCTTCTTGTGAATATCCAAACATTTCACAAAAAGAATGGTTTGCGAGAAATATTTCTCCATCCTTTGGATTTACAAGTATTATTCCATCTGTGACGTTGTCAAAAATCGTTTTAAATCGTTTTTCTGATTCTCTCAACTCTTTCTCTGTCATTTTGAGTTCTGTAATATCGAGAACAGATACCGTTGATTTAGCAGATACACCTTGTTCGATATCCCAATTTGCTCTTACTAATGCCCAAAGTTTCCTTCCAGATTTTGTTACAATCTGATATTCAACGGTTTCTTCGATTTCCTCATTTGAGAAGAGTTTGGCTGATCTTTCAAGCCAAGTTTCTTTACTTTCCTCAGTTAACATCTCATAGAGGTTGAGATTTCCTGCTTCCTCTGCTGTTACTTCAAATAACTCAAGGAGAAGATCATTTGCGAACAGGACCTTCGTTTCACCAGTAGGAAAATCTAATTCGATTTCATAAATCCCCGTTGGTGCTTTTTTGACTAGTTCGCGATATCTTTGTTCACTTTCTCGTAGAGCATTTTCAATTTCCTTAATATCGGATATGTCAAGAATTACACCACGAAGACCAACTCGTTCATTATCCTTGATTATCGAATTGGAATATATTAGCACTGGGAACGATTTTCCATCTTTATGAATAGCTGTATATTCATGATCTTCAAATAACTCCCCCTTCAGTATTTTACGAATATTTTTTCCAATTCGAGCTAAATCTTCAGGAATGAAAAGCTTAGAGACATTTAAACCTCTTTTCAATTCTTCTAATGTGTAACCAAAGGTTTCTAAGCCTTTAGGATTCGCATAAATTATGTTTCCTTTCGTGTCCAGCTCAAAAACAGTCTGGGGTAGTAGCTCAGCAAGATCTTTGATACTTCGTTCACCTTCTTCAAGATGGTATCTAAGCTGCGCATCAAGTGATTTTGAGTGAAGAAATTGACGGTAACAGCCATATACTCCCAACAATGCCCCAACAAGGAAGAAGATTAAATCAACGTCTTTAAGTAAGTCATCAGTTCCAATCTCCATTCCATTCGGAGTGAATGACCTTAGAAAGTCTTGAAAAACATCAAAAAATACTGGTATCACTAGTAGAATAACTGCAACAAAAAACCATGGACCTGCTCCTTCATAAAACAGCCGATTTCTTCTCATGCCGTAATAAATAATAAATATTAGAGCTAAAAGGAGAAAAAATATCGCAGACTCGAAGAAAAAGTCAAGATAATCTAAGGAATCTAAAAAATATTTCGAGGACACATTAAAGTTGACCATTCTTGGCAATTCCTTGAATTCACTGTAATTTGTACTTAAGAATTAGCCTCTGCAATTATTGAGAGGAGCTAGGTCTTAGTGCGCATAGTTCCCTTCACCAATGTTCCTTTTTATTTACTTCCTTATAGTTCGATTAATAGAATTCAATTTAATCAGATTGAAGTTGGGAACCACAGGTTTCACAGAAATAATCATCTCTCAGAACCATTTCACCGCATTGGTCACAATAGCGAAGGAAATCATTGATTTGAACATCAGGAACAGTTAAAAATTGTTCCAAGGAAGATTGTGCTTTTTCTCCAGCTCTTCTTCTAACTACAGCCATGTCAATCGTTTCCAACTTTTTGAGAGGTTGTTTTAGAAGAATAGCCAGTTGACGTGCATTGGATGGGGCAGATCCGGCGGGGTGATTATTAAAATAGGTAAATATTTCCCTGGTCTGATCTTTTAGTGCCTCAATTTTGTCTTTCCATGTAAGTAACTCCTTCCGCGAGTATAAATAGCGATACCATATCTTCAAACCATGACCATGTAAACGAATGTATGAAAAATCAGCTGTAACGGGGGTAATCGGGGGTAACAGTGGTTCATCCACGATACAAAACGCTACGTTATATTTGGAAAGTAAATTTACTGTTTGATCTAAATGCTTCACCCATGATCGTTCTCTAAACTCTACAGCTAATTTTAGTTCTGATGGCCAATGTTTAAGAAATACTGCGAGTGCTTGTCGGTTTTCGTCAGAGAATTTGGGTGGTAATTGAAGGAGAGCGGGACCTAATTTTTTCCTTAGTCCGCTGGTCATTGTGTTTAGGAATCGTTCAAGATCAGTGTGAAAATCTATCAGTTTTTTCTCATGTGTAATTAGTTTGGGGATCTTGAATGCAAAAAGAAAGTTTTCTGGGACATGCTTTTCCCAACGCCGCACCACCCCGAGTCGTGGAAAATGATAAAAGCTTGTGTTAATCTCTACCGTCGGAAAAACTTCACTATACCATGCAAGTCGTTGTTGTTCTGTTAGTATCGAAGGATAAAAAGCGATTTTCGTTTTCTCGTTCCTTGCCTGCCAATCTGAATATCCAAACCCTGAAGTTCCAAGCAATATTTTGGCAGTCATTCACTTTATTCTCCTTTTGTTTATTCACTGTAGTTGTACCTAGTTCATATCTTGTCTACTTTCTTCTGGTCGGATCCCGTCAGATTTTGTCATTCGCTTTGAGGTGAAAGAGTGAACCTGAAACTATCTTTTTCGTCTATTCTGTACAAATATTATGGTAGCTATGGACAATGTGAGTCCCAGTGTGTCTATAGGCGTTATATTCGGGTTTGTACTCGGTTCAGAATCAGTTGGAATTGAACTGTCTGTTTTCGTTGTGGTTGTTGAGGACTCCAACTGAGTTGTGTCTATCGATGGATTGAGGGAAACTTGATAGGCAATTCCCGCAAATCGATGGAGTAGTACTGAATATTCCCCTGCTGACTCATTTTCATAATGCCAAAATGCTATATCAATAGTATCGGATAATTGAAGACCTAAATCCGCTAATAGGAAATAATATTCCACGGTACTATTTGTCGTAATATCAATCGCCACAGAATTTTGATAGTCAACATATTCGTGATTTGTTTTATCATTAAGAAAACTCGATAAATTTCTACCTGGAAATATTGCTGAAAACGACCAAAAGGGGTGCGATTCATAAACAATTTGGTACATTAATATGTAGACCTCATTAGATGGGGTACGGATTGTAATATTTCCTAATAAGGAATCCCAGTAGTCAAGTGGAGCTGCATAGTCAAGACGAATAAACAAAGTAGTCTCATTGGCTGCTACAAACCCTTTTTGAATATCTACCCAGTATTCCGGATGTATCTCATCGTCAACAAAGACGGGTGCTATTCCTTCCCAATCTGTAAAGTCACCATCTATATTGATTGTTACTCCACCACCCATACTTGGAAAAACTACGCTAATAACGATTAGAAGTAGTAATCCCAGAATTAAACTCCTTTGCTTTGTCATGAATTTTCCTCCTGTCTTTCTACAGTATTCTGGTTAAAAAAGATTTAGATGACAGACCGACTTCACAATACATAGTACTGATTCCTCTCCTCAGCTCGTATTTTGAGCATGAAAGATTGACCCTGATACTGTTAATGCAAGACCAACTAGGCCATATACTATAACAGTAGCTAGCTCACGAACTTCAATAGGATCCAATTGTGTAGAGTCTGCCCCAATTCTATTCGCAGCAAAAAGGGCAAATAGAAAGAAAAAAGCTCCAAGTATCCAACAAACTGTTTCTTTAATCATAATTTTCTCACCAAGTGTGTTCACGACTTTCACCATCTTGTACCTTATTAAGCTTGATTTGACGGAACGTTGGTTTTACCAAAACAGCCATTTTCATCATTTTCACTGAAGTCTCAGACTCAGTATCATAGTCATTAGCACAGAGTGGTACAAGTAATTTGAGACAAATGAGTACTGATACTAGTCCGTGGTCCTCGGCGTGGGAATTGAAACAGAGGCCAAGATACAAATCAGGAGTGCTTGCAATAGATGCACTGATACCTGATGGAATGGTACAGGGTAGTTTAATCTTGATACAAGGTGATGTGGGCCGGAAATTACTCCGACATTTAGTAACAAAGCTCACCATAGGGCTTTTGACGATGAATAATCCATCAGAATTAGCTTTTATTGATGGAGAAAACATCTTTCCTTATTATGACATATCATCAGAAGCACGAAGAAATGGATATGATCCGTTGACGATTCTCGACCGTATTCAATTATCTCGGGCTTTTAATTTTCATCAGCTAACGGAAATTATTACTAAAAGACTTCCCAATCTCCTGGAAGTAAAGAAACAGTTGAAAATCGTTTTTGTACCGCAGATTTCATCACTCTACCTTTCTACGGAAGCATTAGAGTATTTAGAATATGCAAATCTGTCTCCAGCAGAGGGAGCATTAACGGAGCTAACGCAGGCAGTTGGTACTTTAAAGAGTCTGGCGTTACAAAATAATTTGGTGGTCATTATGACGGCGGCTAGCGCCACAGGATCGAAAACTAAAGGCTTGGGAGGAACGTACTTGACTCATTCGGCATCTTCGGTTATCAGAATGGCCTCCTCGGCTGAAAGCTCGGCTAAGGAGTTTGATCTTCATTTTTCATTACAAAAGGATCCAGCCCGACCTGCAATCCAATTGACACATTCACATCGGCGAAAAAAACCTGTTAATAGTCAAACATCACTTAATCGTTATTGGTGAGAACATGGGACGTACATTACCCTCCTATCGAATGGTATTAGAGCATGAACGAGACCTTTGGATAAAGCATTTTGCTAAGCGGTTACGAGAACCATATCGTACCAGTTTTGACTATCTCTGGGAGAAGGCCTTTCAATTGGCAGATGCTGCTTCGGCAAACACACGACCAGTAGCATTAGATAACATTCTTATGAGTATGGTAGTGGCTCAACAAGCAGAAATTCAGCGGTTACAGAAAGATCTTAGTACATTGCGAAAACAAATTGATTGACTGGATAGTTATGGTGACCCGACGTGCTTGGTTACATGATGTAGCGGCAACGGAATGGGGGGTAAATACATATTGGATTACTTCAAAAGGGGGAATTAAAGCATTTTATCCGATGACGGTTGAGTTTTTCCTTGCGAAAACTGATCTGGAAACACAAAAACGTGTTCTAAGTCACCCCGAAGTCGAGGCAGTCGAAGAAGTCTCAAAATTTGTATCAATTCACGATTGGCAAGCCAGTCCAGTTCTCCGTGTGCGAGTCAATCCAACTAAGATACGGACAACCTTTGAGGATCTCCGTAAATACTGGGACAAGTACCTCTATAATGCAGATCTCAGTATTTATCAACAGTTTAGTTTCCAGACGGGACTATTTCCATATGTGTATGCGAAAATTGAAGTGAAAAACGGACGATTACAAAAAAATTGGGAGCTCCTTGAGCACTATCTCCAAGCGGACTATCGAACAGTTCCCTTTCGTACCCTCTGGATGCAACCATTCTTTGAGGAACAGAATTTCTCACGAGGACAGATCCAGGAAATCCATATGCGTCAGTCGCTCAGTCAAGAAGAAGAACCAATTGTCTTTATCGAGGATACGGAAGCAGAGACAATTCGTGAGAGCATGATGTACCTCAACAAAATTGACCCTGATATCCTCTTTACATCAGGTGGGGACACTTTTCTACCGATCATTGCCCAGCGGGCCACCGATCTGGGAATTGGATACATTCATCCTGGCCGAGGGAGACGCAAACTCTATAGCTATGTCAAAAAACAGACCAAACCACGAGGACATAGTTATATGTCATACGGGAGAGTATATTTTTCACAGTATGGGGTTTATTTAGATGGCGGGAGGCATCATTACGATGTAGGTAATTCCTTTATGTGGAAGGAAGGAGCTATCGATGGTATTCATGAACTTGTTCGATTAGGGTGCTCTGATCCACAACGAGTTGCAAGAGCAACAATTGGAACCGCATTAACTGCTGTACAAATGCGAACGGCATATCGACGGAATATTCTGATTCCCGCTAGAAAAGCCGATAGTGAAGATTTTCGGCCCGCATGGTCGATGATGAGTGATGTAGGAGGACTAGTGTTTTCTCCTCAAGTGGGTTTCCATCAAAACCTTGTAGAACTTGATTTTCTGTCTATGTACCCATCGATAATGACGTATAGAAACGTAAGCCCTGATACAGTCAATTGTGGCTGTTGTAAACACGATCAGCAACAGCTTGTTCCTGGAACGGGTCATTATATTTGTACCCAACGCCCAGGTTTAGTTAGTTTAGCTTTGAAGAATATCCTCGATAGGAGGGCTTATTTCAAAAGTAAAAGAGATGTAGAATCGTATGATCGGCGTCAAAAAGTTCTTAAATGGCTACTTGTCACGAGTTTTGGCTACCAAGGGTACAGGAACTCCCGTTTTGGTCGTATCGAGGCACATGAGGCGATTTCTGCCTATGGCCGAGAAGCGTTAACTCGTACCAATCAAGTTGCTACTGAATTTGGGCTTGAAGTGGTTGCTGGGATTGTAGACTCGATTTGGTTAAAAAATCCTGATAATACTCCTATTGAACAATCAATTGTTGATAAAATCTGCCAAAAAATTCAAGATGAAGTCAAACTTCCCATCGAACATGCCGCTAACTATCATTGGATTGTTTTTCTTTCTAGACGTCATGAACCTACTATCGGAGTTCTTAATAGGTATTATGGCTTAAAAACTAATGGGTCTTATAAAATTCGCGGTATTGAGATACGTCAATCCAGTAGTCCTCTATTTGTGAAGAAGCTCCAACGCCAACTGTTGAAGATTCTATCTGTAGCTCGTACTCCTGAGGAATTCAAAGAGTGTGCGCATAAAGCGAAGCGAGTCATGCGACGACATTTGATGGATTTGAAGGCAGGGAATATTCCATTGAGTGATCTTCTTGTGACAATTCGACCTTCACGCGGGCCTGACGAGTATGTGAGTAATACACGACAAGCTATTGCTTCTCGTCAATTAGCCAAAGCTGGAGTGAAGGTGGAAGCTGGTGTTAAACTTAGCTATCTTATTCTGGATGCATATGCGTCTGATCCAACAGAGCGTGTCAAAGTCACTCAGCTCTTAACAGGTAAAGAGCAGTATGACTATCCGGAATATCGTAAACTGTGTATTCGCGCTTATGAGGGACTCATTCCCCCCGAATTAGAACAAAGGAAATTGACAATTGAAGAGTATCTCTGAAGTTAGACTTCATAAGGTTTTATAATGGGTATTTTTCCTTAAGTTTTCTTCAGGGATTATTCATGAAACCGTCACTATCTCAATTCCAAGGATGTCTCATTGGACAGTGTTTAGGGGATGCCTTAGGGTTTCCTGTTGAAGGATATGGACCTGAATCATGTTCAACGTATGTAGAGGAAAATATTCGTCATCCCTCTGATAAAATATTAGGACGTGCCCATTACCCCTTTGGCCAGTATACGGATGACTCTCAGTTAGCAAGAGACCTTATTCGAAGCTATAATGAAAATGATGGACAATTTCGACCAGAAGATTATGCAAGGCGTATTGCAACTATATTTGAAGAAAATCGGATTGTAGGAAGAGGATTAGCAACCCATCAAGCTGCAGAGAATTTGATAGCAGGAGCTTCATGGGAGGAGTCAGGTATTCCTCCGCCTAGTGCAGGGAATGGAAGTGCAATGCGAGCGGCTCCGGTTGGAATGTTTTTCTTTGATAATCCAAAACTTCTTACCAAGTGTGCTATTGATCAAGGTCGAATTACTCATACTGATCCTCGTTGTCATGCGGGAGCAGTGGCTATTGCTGGAGCTGTGGCTCTAGTATTATGTGAAGATGAAATAATTCCCTCAAACTTCCTCACTGCATTGATAGACTATGTAAGACCAATTGACCCCACTTTGACTCAAGGGCTAGAAAAGCTTCACATTTGGTTGGATTGGGATTACAAGGAAGCGGTAAAAGTCGTAGGTCCATTTGGCCGAAAAGCGGGGTATGATGAGAGTTATTCCTGGAGGTATATATCACCTTATGTCATTAGTAGTGTTCTATGGAGCATTTATGCTTTTTTAAAAACCCCAGAATCATATATGGAAGCAATAATCACGTCTATAATAATTGGAGGAGATGTAGATACTACTGCGGCAATGACAGGTGCCATTAGTGGTGCATTTCTAGGAATAAAAGAAATTCCTCAAGAATGGGCTTCTCTGTTAACTGATCAAAATTCATGGGGTTATGAAGAACTCATGGAAATAGCTACTAGCTGTTATAACATCAAAATGAGCGAAAATCGTTAAAATTCTTGTTTTTCCAGATTCTCCATTGGTTTTGAACATCGTAGAGGAAAGATAATGAAAGAATACTGACATCTAATCATTTGAAGGGTTCTATTATGGATAATCTACTAGAACTTAAGGGACATTCGAATTATGTCATTGACTTAGTTTTCACGCCTGATAATAGATTTTTGATTTCTGCTGGGATGGATAATCTAATCGTTTTCTGGGATCCAAAAGATTGGAGTAAAATCGGTGAATTATCCGGACATACAAAGAGTGTAAATGGTCTTTTAGTAACTGATGATAGTCAAGATCTGATATCCAGTTCGACTGATATGACAATAAAAATCTGGGAAATTTCAACAAAAAAGGAACTAATGTCGTTTACTGGACATAAGAAAACTGTGAGTGAAATTGATTTATCACCTGATAATCAACATATAGCTTCAGGTTCTTATGATGCGACCATACGATTATGGTCACTTTCGACAGGGAAGGAGGAAAGCATCTTGAAGGGTGAAAGAGCTCGACCACGCTTTTCTCCACAGGGAGATTTAGCGATTGGAGGGAAGAATGGAATGATAAAGATCTATCAAATACCTGATTTACAGGTCCTAGAGGAATTCACTGCACACGAGCGATATGTGATGGATTTTATTTATACTAAGGATGGCCGTTACATAATTTCAAGTGGGTACGATAATAAGTTGAAAAAATGGAAGGTTGAAACACAGGAGGAAGTGTTTTCAATTGACTTGAAAACAAAAGGAGGAGTATACCCCCTCGCAATATCCCCCGATGGCAAGGAATTTACTATTGCTGGTGATTATAAACTTACGAGATACCTTACTGATTCTGGCGAATTGATTCAAGAAGTAGACTTAAAACCCAAGGGAAACTACTCCGTGAAGTATTCTCCTGATGGTCATCTCTTAGCTTTAGCTTCAGCTGATAAGTTGATTCGTATCTGGGAAGTATAAGACTCTTCTAAACCCTATTAATGTTCATTCAAGGTTTTTGCTATAAAATACTGATTTACTACGCTGTGTAAGATTGAAAGTTTCTACTGTCTCGATGATCGGGTCATCTTCTTCAAGAGTGATACTTACATATTTCCGTCCTAGATTTTGTAATTTTGCTAAGGTAACTTCTATGATATCGTGGGTTGCCTTTGTATAATCGTTATCAACGACTATTAGATTCATTTCTGAATAAGCAGTATCTTCACGACTTGTAACAGCAGACATTGCAATTGGCTGGTTAGTATCATAAAGTACAGTTATAAGGTCAAAATCTACATCTTCATAAAAACTACTTAATTCTGACAAATTTTCCTTCTTGAACCGGACATCTTTTAAAGCTAAATCAAACAGGATGTTATTTGGAAGAGTGTCAACAGTTTTACTTTCAAATTGAGAGGTTGAAGTGTCAAATTCCGCGGTTTTGAGACTCCGAATATAGATAGGATAACCAAACGCAAAAGTAAACCCTTTCTCAAGGAAAAATTCGATTTGTGTTTTCCATTCTTCACGAAAGCGCTGTAGGAAACTTGTCCCATTCAAAGGTCCAGAGGCAAATCTAAATGTCCTTCTATATAGTTCTTCTCTAACTTCTCCCTCGTACTTTTTCTTTACCCACGGGTATCCAAATGGAATAAATTTCTCTCTTTTAATACAGCTCATATAACCGACTAATTTGCCAGCATCAAATGCAAATAATTTAGTACGAGGATCGAAATTCGAAGATTGAGCGAAATTCTTTTGACTTTTATTCGGCTTCCATGCCCAAGGTAAATCTTTCGTAATTTCTAACCAGAAGCTTTTCTGAAGTTCGAGATCTTCTTCCTCTTGATAGTTTCGATACGTAATCATTTGCCTATCCTATCCAATTTTAACCCGTCTATCCTCCCCTTCCTTTCCGAATTTATGTCTTTGCTTGTTCCACAATCAGAACAGGAAAAATCTTACTGTTCTAATGTGTATCCTAAAGAATAGAGTTGCAGACTAACTGAAGTAGGTTTATCTGGTTATTATGAGTGAATGAGTTGATTATTGTGGTAAAAAAAGTTAGAACCTTGGTTAATTTATCCTCAATTGTTGTAGGCATTCTTTTTCTTATTATATTACTGGTTCCGCATTTAGCGGTAGCTACAACGACTGAGGATATTCCAATTGGTTCAGAATATGCATCTGGAGTCATTACTCGACAAGATTCCACTATGAAGATGTCTTATGCCTGGGTAAATACAAATTCGTCGGAATTTCTTTCGATTACTATGTTTGATGATATTTACAAGGTAGCTCTTTTCCGTCCGTTTTTTGGGCAAGCTTACAAGGTGGGTACGAGTGAATTCTTTGTCGGAACTATGTTAACAGGATTTGAATTATTCCAAGATTTGAATGGAAATATGGTTCTTGATCAAGCTGAAGAACTTAGATACTATATAATGTTGAATGCATCACAGCAATATATTTTACCTGAAATACAAAAAACTGTAGTTGATAATATGACTCAGTATTCATGGAAAATATGTTATTTGGAAATTGATGGATTTTTCAACCCAACTGATGGGACCTACCCAATTAGAACGATAATAGAGAGTGTTAATCTTTCCTACCGTTATGAAGTGTATGAAAATTATACAGAGTTAAAGCTGGCTATTGAAATGGGAGAATGGGATGCCTATGAGTTCGATTTTGATGTTAACACAGGTGGGTTGATACGTATAGCAGATGTAAATCTGGACGACCACAGTCTTTCCTTATTATTCGGGACAACCGTTAGTAGTGAAGAACCATTTGAAATGGTTATGCACAATGGATCAGCAGGTCTTGAAGATTTACGAGTTGAAGTGAATGGTATACCGATCTTTCAATCGTTGTTTTTGGATACATACTCTTTCGGATCAAGCGAAGCAGCTTATATGGCATATACCGTCCCAGCAAGTGTGGATACGTTATATGATGACCAATTAATGTTTTGGGGAACTCCTGCTTCTTTCTATGAATGGTGGCAAACTTGGTTCCCGTCAATGAGTGATTTGACGACTGTTCCTGCGATTGGACTTGAAGAAGCTTCCTTTCTCTACCGAATATGTTATCCTATCTGGGGTGGAAAATCATTCATCCATGATCCTAGATACCGTGCATTATTTGATGGTGAATTAGGTTTTCCAACAACAACAGAACCCACCTCAACTGTTCCAACAACCTCGTCTATTCCAACAACTTCTACTATCCCTGAAATCACATCAGTGGAAATCTCAGTTATCTTGATGGGTGTATTATTGGTTACACTCCCCCTTAGTCGAAAGCGTAGGAATTAAATTTTCCTATCGCCTTTCTTCTATTTTTTTCTTTTCACATAAAACAAGTATTCATCTTTACCTGGAATTATTTCTACTTCCTCTCCTTTCGCCAAATCCAGTTTTGACAAAAGATCTGCTGGGATTACTAGCTTACTATCAACCAATTTTGAGCCTATTTTCTTAGCATCTTTAAAGGAAGGCGCTGGAACTCCACGTAGCCGACTTCGGACCTGTTCCTGAATTTTTACGGTATTTTGTACTGCTTCAGTTAACTTCATATCGAGGTCATCGACATTTTGAAAGCCTAAAAATGTCGCAAACTCCTCCCTAGATAATTGGATTAGGTTTTCTTTTAAGTTCTCCCAATCTGTTTTTGAAATCCGATGAACAGTACTGCCCTCCAGATGAAGTGATGTTCCTTTCTTTTCTATCTTCTTCGTTTTTTTTCTAGAGCTACCCTTGCTAATAGTATATGTAAAACTTTTTTCCGTTCTGACTCCTGATCGTTTTTTGGTAGCTTTTATCATTCCCCGACGATTAAAGTGAAAGAGAAACACCCCAGTAGTATCTTGTATTTCGTTTGAAAAAGGAAAGTGTAAGATTACATCATTAGGATAAAGAGTAGCGACTTCTCTAGATTTATGAATAGTAATTTCACGTGGAACACGATAAACTTCATCAAACTGTTGAAGTGTATCGAGAGAACTCATACTGACCACTTCATCAATCACTTTGGGTATAACTTTCTGACCTTCTTTAGTACGGGATTCAATAACTCCACTAGATAACGTGAGCTTTGTAATGGCCGTTCCAAGTGATATTATTCCCACAAATATTGCTGCAAAGATTAATGAAAGCGTAAAAAAATCTAATTCCATCTGTCCTAGAATAATAAAGATAAAAGGTAATAAAACCCATTTAAAAGCTTCACTTAAGCCTGCGAGAAGAGTTTTCACCAATTTCAAAGGGTTCAGAATTAAATCTACGTAGTTAATAGTAACCTGTCGACTATAGAAAAGAATAAGCTCAAAAAAGCCAACAAGTAGAAAGATGATAACAGCTAGATCTGTGAGAAAATTTAATTCCCTTAAACTCACTAAGAATAAGAAAAGAATGGATAATTTCCATAGATTAAGAATAAGATTACTGAGAAGAGGAGGTGACCCGAATACTATTTCCTGGGTGATTTTCTTCGGGGAAATTGTAAACCAGGTAATAAAGGTTAAAGCAAGATAGAGAACCATTATTTCGTTTAACGATAGCTGCAGGGAAGGTATAAGTACCTCTTTGTCATGGTAGATAAAATAAGTAAGCACCCAAACGACAAGATATCCAAAAATACCTCCCTCGTTATCCATCTGATGTTTCCTCCTCGCTTGAACACGGACAGTAAACATCAGAAGAAAATTAAGCCCTCCAAGGGTAAGGAATAAAATTGGATCTTCCTGAAGAATACTGATCATCACCCAAGCAAGTGCGAATAAGACACCTAAGCTAGTTAAGCGTGAGGGACGAATATTTGACGGATCTTGCCATGAAAAAGAGCTATCAGACATAAGGTTCACAACTTGAATTTCTTCGAGTAGGAAATTAATATCTATCCCCCTATTAACGGTTGATAATTGATACTTGTAGTACTCCTAATATCGGAGCGGGAAAGAAGTACCTCGAAGAAGAGTTCTTTTAATACCTAATGAATAAAGAAACTTGACTGACTATGTCAAAAGGAACGAAACTCTCTGATAACGTATTACTGAAGGACTATATTGATGAAAACACTGGATTAGTCAATTATCAGAAGTTAAAAGCGGATAATTGGTTGCATGACAAACTAGAGGAATGGGAGAAAGCGGATCTATCAAATTTCTCCAAGAATGAAGAATTTGCTTTCTGGTTAAATGCCTATAATCTGTTTACACTAAAAGGGGCGTTAATAGAATTAGAAAAAGATCCTAATTGGAAAGGAAACACCTCGTTATTCTCGAAATTAAAGTTCTTTGTTTTACGTAAATTTGTAATTGCAGGTGAAAAAATTAACCTACGAAACTTGGAGAACAAAATTCTACGGAAACGCTTTCGAGATCCCCGCTTACATTTTGCAATTAATTGTGCCAGTTATAGCTGCCCTTATTTGCCAGGACGTCTTTTTCGGGCTGAAATATTAGATGAATACTTAGATCAACTAACCTCGGAGTTTGTAAACAACTCAATGAATGTATTAATTGATGAACAAAAGAAAGAAATAAAATTAAATATGATTTTTAAGTGGTACGAGAAAGATTTTGGGACGAAAAAAGATTTAGTAACATTTCTCCAAAAGTATCACGGCACTACTCCCCAAAACATGGCAGAATTCTCATTGGAATATTTTAAGTACAATTGGGCATTAAATGCCAAATCAACGACTGAACTAAGACTATAGACGTGGCTAACTCATCTGAGGGAGAAGAAAATTAGAAGAAGTAATGAACTAAATGCTCATTAATCTTCCGTAGAAGTAACATTGATATCTACTGCTGGATCTAAGGCATCTACCCCGAAGAAAGTCAGCTTCAAAATCCCTGTTTTATATTCAGCATCGATTTTATCGGGATTGATTGGGAAAGGAAGACGAACTTTCTCTGAAACTTTTTCACCATAGAGCTTTTGAAATTCCTCAAGATATTTGCTCTCGATCAAAACCGCTTTCTTTTTAGCTTTCACTGAAAGGGTTGTTTTATCGATTCCAGGAAGGGTTAGAAACATAATTCGATTACCTTCCTCCTTGAGAATTTCCACTCTCATAATTTTCTTCATTTTATGCATCTTGTGCATTCCTCTTCCACTACTACCCTTCTTAATGATCATACGGTGTTGATCTTCTTCACAACAATCATCAAGTCCCATATGCATTTTTGCTTCTTTACCACCTGGTATTAGGATCTTTTTCAAAATTTTCCTACCAGGACCACCACCAATCTCATCAAAGTCTAGATCAATGTCAATTTCTTCTTCTATATGTTTTTCATGTTCATCCATATTTTTTCACCGAATTTTAACATCTTTCCACTTAGATTGACCCGATTGCGTATCCTTTTTTGCCTGTTCGAATATGATTTTTGATTGATTGAGAAATTCAGTCAGTTTAATCAGAAATTCTTCTCGAAGCTCGGGGAAATTATCTTCCAGATTCTCTTGAAAAATATCTACAAAGTTGAAAAAAGTCTTGATATTATTCAAAAGTTCCAAAACTAGATTAGATAGCCGTGATTGTCCTTCATAGGAAAGCCAAACTTGCATAGGCCGACCATC
>JAEOTC010000051.1 GCA_016840035.1 Candidatus Hodarchaeota archaeon
AAACAGCTATCTCATGGTTAAATGTGGTGTGAATGAAAACAGTTATTTTCTGTGGTGGTAGAGGAACTAGAATTCGTGAAGTAACTGACAATGCTATTCCTAAACCATTGGTACATATCGGAAAATTCCCTATATTATGGCATATTATGAATCACTATGCTTATTATAACTATAAGGAATTTATTTTGTGTTTAGGATATCTTGGATGGCAAATTAAGAGTTATTTCTTAAATTTTAAGGCGATGGCAAATAATTTTACGATCCAGATTGATAAACCGGATGATATCACGTATTATAACGAAACAAAACATGAAATTGACTGGAAGACAACTCTAGCAGAAACGGGAGAGAATGCACAAACAGGTGCTAGAGTTCGGAAGATTAAACAATTTGTGGAAAACGATGAGTACTTTATGCTAACCTACGGCGATGGTTTATCTGATGTTAATATCAACGACCTAATCAATTTTCATAAATCCCATGATAAGATTGGTACTATTACTGGTGTTAGACCTAGTGGCCGTTTTGGTGAGATTGAAGTTACTGATAATAATCAGGTCTCTGAATTTAATGAAAAACCTCAAACAACAGGTGGGAGGATTAATGGTGGATTCTTTGTTTTTGATACGAAACGTCTTTGGGATTATTTACCCGAGGGGGATGACTTGAATTTCGAGATGGGGCCTTTAAGAGAACTAGCAAATGATAGTGAATTAATGATGTACCCTCACGACGGATTCTGGCAACCTATGGACACTTATCGAGAATACCAATTGTTAAACCAAATCTGGGAGGAGGGGCTTAAAAAAGGTAATATTCCATGGCCTGGAGAAAAATTCCGTTGACATTTTAAGAACATCTTTACTAGAGGTGATTGCTTGTCAACTTCGTTAAATAAGAAATTATCATATGAAGGAAAAAAGGTTCTGATCACGGGACATACAGGTTTCAAAGGTTCTTGGCTAGCAATCTGGCTCAAAGCCCTTGGTGCCGAAGTAATCGGCTATTCATTAGCACCCAATACTGATCCAAGTATATTTGAAGCCACTCAATTAGAGAAGCAAGTTCGTCATATTGTTGGGGACATTCGTGATCAAGATCATATTGATGAGGTTTGTATTAAATACAAACCAGAATTCGTTTTCCATCTCGCATCTCAACCTATTGTACGTGATTCATATAAAGATCCGAAATATACCTATGAAACCAATATCATGGGTTTGGTTAATCTGTTTGAATCAATACGAAAAACTTCGTCTGTTAAAACCGTACTTAATATAACCAGTGATAAATGTTATGAGAATAAAGAATGGGTATGGGGATATCGGGAAAATGATCCTTTAGGAGGTAAGGATCCCTATAGTTCCAGTAAAGCGTGTTCCGAAATTATTACTCATGCCTATAGAAATTCATTTTTTACCCCAAAAAATTCATCCAGGCGTATTGTTGCTGTAGCTTCGGCGCGAGCAGGAAATGTTGTAGGAGGAGGAGATTGGGCAAAAGATCGAATAATTCCTGATTGTATCCGAGCATTAACAACTACTTTGAACATCGAAGTTCGTAATCCTTATGCCACACGACCCTGGCAGCATGTTCTTGAACCCATATCGGGATATTTATGGTTAAACCTTCTATTGAATAATGAAAACGCTAAATATGCCTCTGCATGGAATTTTTGTCCGAAGAAAGGCCAAACTATTGCTGTTAAGGATCTAGTGGAGCATTTGATTCAGTTATGGGGCGAAGGATCCTGGATACAAGCTAAAGATGCTGAATCGCAACCGGAGGAGGCACATTATCTAAAACTAGAATGTGCAAAAGCGTTTCATGAGCTCCATTGGCATGGTTTGATGGACATGGAGGAAACCCTGAGCTATACCATAAAATGGTACAAAGCCTATTATGAACAAACCACGAACATTTATGACTTATGTATAGAGCAAATCAAGCAATATCAATCTATTGCACGAGATGCCCAGAT
This sequence comes from Candidatus Hodarchaeota archaeon, assembly GCA_016840035.1. Classification (GTDB taxonomy): domain Archaea; phylum Asgardarchaeota; class Heimdallarchaeia; order Hodarchaeales; family Hodarchaeaceae; genus Hodarchaeum. Next base: position 1,982 of record JAEOTC010000051.1, read on the forward strand.
AGAGTGGTTATCAGCCTTAGAAATCACAAATTAATTGTAAAAACTCTCATAAATCTTTAATGGAAGACTATAAGTACATGAGTGCACATAGAAGCAACGAATTTCAGACTATCACGCAATTTGTCAAGTTTGCACTCGTCGGTGCAACAGGTACTCTTATCTCTCTTTCAATATTGTACATTCTCACTGAATTCTTTTATTTCGAGTATTGGATAGCATTACCTATTGGATATTTCATAGGGATAACAAATAATTTCCTTTTAAATAAAAGATTTACATTTTTACCGGTAGATAAACCGTTTCTTGCCCAATATTCAGAATACATTCTTTCCATGTTACTAGGTGCCTTAGGTTATTCAATCTCAACGGTTATTCTAACTGAAGTCTTCTTGATATGGTATTTCTTATCCGCAGTCCTATCTGTGGGAGTAAGTACAATCATTGACTTTGGCTTAAGTAAAATCTGGGTTTTCAGAAAGAAAGAGAAGAAATTATGACCTCAATGGTTTTGGGTAAAATGAGTAAAATAAATCTTCAAACATTCAAAACGCATCCTATTTGGAAAAAAACCTCTCAGTTGTTTTCTCTTAGAGGTAAACTTTTGTTTTTCGTATTCATATTATACTTAGTTACTATACCCCTTACTCTCCAAGGTCCTAATTCAACATCTCGTTTCTTATTGACCAAATCAATTGTTGAGGAGAACAGATTCTGGTTTCCAGTAGAGTATATTGGAGAAAACAGTAGTTATTGGCTTTCTCCAGACTACGCTCTGATTGAGGATAAGATATATAGTGATAAGGCTCCAGGAGTCGCGTTTCTTTCGATCCCCTTCTTTATATTAGGGAAAACTGTTGGTAAACTATTACTAGACATTTGGCCGCCATTAGAATCAATTGTTTCTCCTTACATTAATATATTACCTGATAATGACATTTTAGCTGTTGTAAGCATACAGATAGGGTTCTGTATACTTGCAGCGATCGGTATCCTTCGTCTATTTGATGTTAGTAGATTAATGGGAATTTCGGAACGAAATGGTGTATTTGCAGCATTACTTACAGCATTTGCGACCCCGTATTGGGTCTATGCTAGAACAATGTTTGGTCATGTTCCAGCTGCGGTTTTTCTCATATGCAGTGTCTATCATGTTCTGAAGTATCGGGAGTCTAAGACAAAACGTCATTTGATTGCAGCAGGATTTTTCAGTGGGTTTGGATTTGTGATTGAGTTCCCCTCACTTTTTGCGATTCCTTGGTTAGCAGTATTAGTTATCTTACCAATTAATCACCAACTATTCTTATGGAGGGAAAAACTCGAATCTACTTTCGTATACGGAATTGCTACTGTACTCTCTGCTTCTCCGCTCTTTTTCTATAACTTTGTCAATTTTGGGAGTATTACTTCCAATGTATTATCATTTTCACATATTTGGGCCGCTACTCTGCATCTACTAGAACCATTTCATGAAGGAATTGTCGTATTACTGTTAAATGATAGCCGAGGACTAATTTATTTTAGTCCTGTGGTACTTTTCGCCTTTGCAGGTTTGTTTCTTGCATACAGACGGTATCCAGTAGAAATAGCGGTAATTTTCTCCATAATGCTAACGTTTATCATTTTTTATGCGAAAAAGTATGAATCTCATGGAGGAGCCGCGTTTGGCCCACGATACATTGTTCCAATTCTCCTACTATTAGGTATAGGTTTTGGTTGGGTTCTTGATCAGATGCGTGGTTCTTCTCTAACTCAAGGAGGATTGATAATAACAGGAACATGGTCTTTCCTAAGTACATGCTTAGGGGCCCTGTACGCAATACTTATATTCGATTTCAGCAAAAATCCCCTTTTTGAAGAAGCAATGGGGAAATTTAATGAGGGTTCTCTAAATTCTCCTATCTTAAGATATTTAACTGAAAGATTTCCAGAAGTTGGGAGGAGCATCTTCTCGTTCGTTGTCGCAATCATCACTATCCTTATCGTATTAAGAATTCTTCTTTTCCTAGCTGAATTTACTTACGATGTGATGTTTAAAATAAGCAAACAGACAGAACTTCCAAAGGAGGTTCATGAATACGAAT
>JAEOTC010000258.1 GCA_016840035.1 Candidatus Hodarchaeota archaeon
ACCTGTACACCCTCAAAAACACCATTAATTAAAGCTGATCAGGTTTCTAAAGGAACCCACATTACTGCAATGGGATCGGATACTTCTGATAAGCAAGAATTAGAGGCTAAACTTTTACAGAAAGCTGATCGAGTAATTGCTGACAGTCTCTCCCAAGCACAATCTCGGGGAGAGTGTTTTCATGCAATTCGAGATGGTTATATTAAAAAAGAGAAAATAATTGAGCTGGGAACCATGATACAAAGTAAAACTCTTCAAAGAGCAAATGATGATGAAATTACGATTGTAGATCTAACTGGGGTCGCAGTACAGGATATTCAAATTTCAAAAGCTGTATATGAAGGTTATCTATCTTTAAAAAAGTAATCTCCAAAGAGATGATGTAATGAAGATCGAAACGTTTGAATTAGAAAGACGACAATCGGTGTGGGAAAATAGAGTAAAGTTTAATTTAACAGAAAGTGGTGTTCACCCTTATAAACTGACAGAACTACTTACTCCAGATGAACAGCAAGAACTTCTTTCAATACGCTTGGGATATGGTCAAACCAATGGTTCTGATGAATTACGAAAAACGATTAGCCAAATCTATGGTCAGTCTGATTCAGATAACGTTCTAGTTACTAATGGTTCATCTGAGGCAAACTTCGTCGTAACTTGGAGTTTGCTTGAACCAGGAGATGAACTGATTTTAATGCTTCCTAATTATATGCAAATCTGGGGGATTGCGAAATCGTTTGGCATTACTGTTCAACCATTTCATCTCAAAGAAGAATTGAATTGGCAACCAGATATGGAAGAAGTTAAGTCTCTGATTTCTCCGAAAACAAAAATGATTGCCGTTTGTAACCCTAACAACCCAACAGGTGCAGTTTTAACTGAAGAGGTAATGGAAGACTTAATTTCTCTTGCGAAGGATGCAAATGCGTGGTTATATGCGGATGAAGTGTATCGAGGTGCAGAATTAAGTAACATCGAATCCCCGACATTTTGGGGACGTTATGAAAAAGCAATTGTAGCCTGTGGACTTTCAAAATCATATGCTCTTCCAGGATTACGAATTGGCTGGTTAATTGGTCCTAAATCATTCATCGAGCATGCCTGGTCTTATCATGATTATACCTCAATAACGGCTGGACTTCTTAGTAATTGGATTGCAAATAAAGCGCTTCAACCTGATATTAGAGAGAAAATCTTTAGTCGAAATAGACAAATGTTAAGGGAAAATCTGCAAATTCTTGAGGATTGGATAGATCAACATGGAGACAAATTTTCATTCATCCCTCCAAAAGCTGGAGGTTTGGCATTCTTACGTTACAATTTCCCTATTAACTCGACTGAATTAACAACAAAGCTCAGAGAGGAAAAAAGTTGTTTTATCGTTGCAGGAGATTGTTTTGGAATGGATAATTATATCCGAATTGGAATTGGTTCGGAGAAGAATTACTTTATATCCGGTCTCAAGCTTCTAAGTGAACTACTAGACGAACTTTCTTTAACCTGAGTAGCTAGTAAGGGATTTATTGGAAACGATTCAGTCTAGTATATCCCTTGTGATCTTAGCCAGGGAAACACACCCAGTCATTAACATCGCTTTTGCCAACGTCTTTTGCAGGAACTCCATTTGAAGACGAACACCTTCGCTACCTGCTCCTACAGCTGCTCTAACAATATCTCTTCCTATTAGGACAGCATCAGCTCCTAAAGCAAGCATCTTAAGTACATCATAACCTGTTCTTACTCCACCATCGACAACGATCATTGCACTTGTGCCTTGTAGGGCATCTACAATGTCTGGTAGTACATCAGCTGTTCCTGGAGTATGATCAAGTACACGTCCTCCATGATTTGAGACAACGATGGCCTTAGCACCAGCATCAACCGCTCCTACTGCATCTTCGACGCACATAACTCCTTTTATGACTACGGGTAATGACGTAGAATTTACTAAATCAGTAATATCGTCTGGAGTTTTTCGATAAACGGGCTTATTATTTGTACGCATTGCATAACTCCCCGCTCCATCGGTGTCTACCCCTACTGCTGTGGCCCCACTTTTCTCTGCTTTATCGAAGAATTGTTTGATTACTGACTGTTCACGAGGTTTAACAATCTTCACTCCTCCTGCTTTCCCTTCCGATATTGCATCAAGTCCGTAAGAATTTTCTAATGAATAGGTGTAGGTATCACCACGCCAGCCAATAGTTCCTGCATCACGACAACCAAACACCACCGCATGACAAAATTCTCTTTCTGTGATGACTGAATCTCCACCAAAAGAGTTGACTCCAGAGACAGAAGCTGACATAATCGGCATAGTAATGTCCTTCCCAAAGAAATTAAATCTTGTATCAGGTTCTGACAGAGCTAACTGATCACTCTCAACTAATTTCATCTTGAGAGTCAATTTTCGCAATGCTAACCAATTATTATGAAATGAGGCTCCACTACCGATTCCACCAAAACCTAACCGTCTCCCGTAATGTTGCCCTTGACAAAAACGAGTTGGTCCTCCATCACAGTCTTTATAAACCATACAAAATTGAGCAGCTTTTAGTTTCTCACGTGCTTTATTACGGACATCTTCAAGGGTCAGTTGTTTCGTTGTCATTTTTATCACAGACTTATTTTCAATCGATACAAGTATTTTCCTAAATTCTTTATCTGAATGAGTTAATTAGTGAAGTTAATTTTTCTTTTGACAGCTCTCTTTGCCATAAGGGACGAGAGTCATTTTTGTAAATTTGGATGTTTTCTTCGTAAGTAGGTCGTTCATTGATGTAAAAAATCCCAAGTGGTAGCTTACCGCGTTCCAAGGCTCTTCCTATTGCCTCTTTTTGATCAAAGGGAGAATAATCATCTTCAAGATAATAAGTATTTTCTCGATACCACTGATAAGTGTTAATACGGTTAAAGCTTACGCAAGGACTAAACAAATCAATTAGAGCATAACCATGATGTGCAATTGCTTTCTTCAAAACCTCTTTTGTTTGTTCTACGTGTCCTACAAATGCTCTAGCTACAAATGAAGCATTTTGAGCAATTGCCACAGCAATTGGATTGAATGGGGTATTATAAACACCAAGTGTTTGGACACCCGTCTTCACGCCGAGTTCACTTGTAGGAGAAGCCTGACCTTTAGTTAATCCATACACAGCATTGTTATGTACAATATTGACTATTGAAGGATTATACCGTATCGTATGAAGAAAGTGATTCCCGCCTTCACTAAACGTACATCCATCCCCTGATATAGCAAAGACTTGAAGCTTTGGATTTGAAGCCTTAATTGCCAATGCATTAGATAGATACCTGCCATGGAGTCCATTGATCATGTTTCCATCAATAAAATGACTGAACTTACCCGCTTGACCAATACCAGTGACAATAACAGCATTCTTAGGGGCAATATCTTCTTCAACTAAGGTCTCTTTGAGAAGTTTGAGGGCGGGATAATTTCCACATCCTGGACACCAATGAATCTCTACGTCTCTATCATAATCAGTTGTATCTACCATCATTGTACCTCCTTTTTTAACTCTTTCACCAGCTCTTCTAATGAAAAAGGATATCCCGTATACTTAAGTACTTGTTTATCTATCTGTATTCCTACTTCAAGATTGAGTAGACTTGCAAATTGCCCCGTAGCATTATTTTCCACTACAATACGTTTTTTTGCGTTTTTAAAATAGATTTCAACCGATTTCGGAATCGGGTATACCTGTGAAAAATGAAGATAAGCAACAGAGTATCCTTTGTTTCTTAATTCTAGTACAGCATCATTGACATTATGAAATGTACTCCCCCAGCTAATAATCAGTATTTCACTTTCTGGATTGCCAACCAACGTTGGTTTGATTGCTGATCCTCGAAGTAGTTCAAGTTTTTTGAACCGTTTATCGACCATGTTTTTCCTGATAATGGGATCCTCCGTTATCTGGGAATCTTGAGTATGAGTATGGCTATCTACTCGAATAAACCCTTCACCTTTCCCAGGAATACCTCTTGGAGATACTCCATCGTCAGTAAACTGGTAGCGTGTATACTCCCTTTCCGTTTCTATAATATATCTTTCTACTTGTGTTTTCTCTTCGTCTAGAGAAGGGAGATTATATCTGGTATTAATAAAATAATGATCAGTTAGAATTATGACAGGAACCTGATACCTATCTGCAACATTAAACGCTTGCTGAGTCAATGAAAATGCTTCTTTTAGAGTACCTGGTGCATATAAAACTCTAGGAAAATCCCCATGACCAGAATAAAGTGCTAGTTCTAAATCACCTTGTTCTGTTTTTGTTGGTAAACCTGTTGCGGGTCCTGGTCTCTGAGCAAGATGAATTACAATTGGCATCTCTGTTATTCCCGCAAGGGATAGCCCTTCAGTCATCAATGCGAACCCACCTCCTGAAGTAGTTACTAATGCCCTTGCACCTGCATACCATGCCCCAAATGCTTTATTAATTGCACTTATTTCATCTTCAGTTTGATCTGTTACGATCCCGAATTCTAATCGATTCTTTGCTAGAAAAGCACCTACTCCAGTACTAGGAGCCATTGGATAAAAGGTAACATAATTACACCCACCTGCGATTGCACCTATTGCAACAGCATCTCTACCTGATAAAAACAATTCTGATCCTACAGAAGGTTGAGTAGAAAAGCTGGGTAACGATGGTAACTGATCACTAGCTTTAATTTCATCTGCAAGCTTGTATCCTCTAGTAACTGCATCTATGTTATTGCTTACGATCTTCTCTCCCTTTGATTGAAAACGATCAGTCAATAATCCAGTAATATATTCTCTTTCAGCTCCTAATATTCCCGCTAAAACACCTACTGCAACACTATTAGAGTAAACACGATGTCCTATTTCTTCAGCTACTGATTCGTAATTCACATCAATCATAATGCAAGATTGAGCGTCTACATTATCCTGGAATAGTTTTTTATCCCCAATAATACAACTATTTGAAGATAATCGAGCTTTTACATGAGAAACCGCTTCGCGAGTAAAAGGAACTAGGATATCAATTCTTTCGCAAAATGATTGAACCCTATTTGTAGATACACGTATAGTAGTCGAATTGGTACCACCTCTAACCCGTGACATAAACTCTTGGGTCGAGAAGACATGTAACCCTGATTTTTTTAGGGCACTGGTAAGAAGAGTTTCTACCGTTGCAATACCTTGTCCTGCTGCACCGCATAAAACAATTGAAATTGAATCTTTGAATTCAATAGTCATTTTCTATTATTCACGTCCACAGAAGCTTATTTTCAGCTGATATTAATCTGATTCTTAGAAGATAAGACAAGATATTGTTATCTTACTACTATTTTATTTGTCTAATGGAGTTGTTAATACTGAAATGGGAAGCTTTAAAATGAAATTAATTACAGTTTGAAACAGCTGGAAAAAAATGTTGAGTATAAAAATAATTTCTCCTTACTTTTACTATCATTCACTCAACATAATGTGGCATTAGAACCAAATGTGAGGAAGTTCCGAGCCAGCCAAAACGAATATACTCAACAACTCGGAGATCCAAGATATCATCTGTAAATTTTTGTTTCTATTCCGATAGAACATCATTCCACCCTTTTTTGATCCCATGATCCATTCACTTCAACCATCGTAGGAGATGGTATTCGTACAAAAATCAGTTGACATAACAAAACAAATAGATGCGGAACCTGTAGCAATCTTAATTATAGAAAAAAGTGGGTTAACAATCTTTTCCCACGAGTTTAGAAAAGATTACCCTCTAGAAGATCAAATGATTGGGGGCTTTTTAACGGCATTAAACGCTTTTGGAACAGCAATGTTTAGTGAATCGGGCATTGTTGACCAGATAACATTCAAAGAATATACGCTTCTAATGAGAGAAGTTCATTCCTATGTTTTCTGTTATATAGTCAAAGGAACAACTTTTTACTCCTCACTTCGCAGATTAGAGGGATTCATCTATTATGTAACCAATATCAATGCAATCTGGACCGAACTTAATCAAGCATCTGATCTAAAAGTCAAGATCTACCAATCTATGTTGATGCACGAGCTAATTAGTGAAGTTTTTTCCTAGAAATTTTATTGAATAAGTTCAAGGAGGATTCGGAGATCTATGACCTTTTAAGAATACATTTCTTGAATCAGCTAATAGATCTCAATGAGCTCGGAAAGTGAATCAAAAAAATGACCGAGAAACCCCCTCTTGAAAGTACTAAGAATGTTGTTTTTAATAAACTGGTGGAAACATCTATTCTCGTTATTGTAAGTGGAATTTTTGCTTTCATTTCAGCAATATTCATCAGTTCTGAAAATATTATTACAGGCACGGTCAATATTATGGGAATAATTGGACTAATTGAGATAGCATTTGGATCTTTTTTTGGTGTGGGATTCAGTGAAGTAGCATATGCTTCACGTGCCGCAGGAAATCCGATCTATGGAGAAACAATATTCAAGGATAGGTTGAATTATCGCACGAAACAACTTATCTCTGGATTCAATCTTGTATTTTCAGGTGTATTATTACTCTTGATCTCCATACTACTTAATAGCAACTAGATATTGACTACAATCACTTTAGATTAGTCAATGTGGATACTAAAGTCGCTGTATATTCAGGTTCTTCCTTGAGTTCACCTTTTTGAGCCATAAAGACAATTTCATCATCTTCGAATCTGGGAATTATGTGAAAATGGACGTGTGGAATTTCTTGCATGGCAATCTTTTCATTAGCTTGATATACATTAACGCCATCGCATTTTAGTACTTGTTTAGCTGCTTTCGTAACACGACTGACAGTTGCACCGACTGCTTGCGCATCCTCGATTGCAATCTCATACAAAGTTTCAGAATGAACCTTGGGAATGACCAAGGCATGGCCTTTTGCTATAGGAAAGATATCTAGTATTGCAATGGTTTTTTTATCTTCGTACAACTTATAACTTGGGAGTTCCCCAACAATTATTTTACAAAAAATACAAGACTCCATACTACTTACCTCTTCTGATTGGATATTAAACTTGTTAAGAATAATATTAAAATTTGGGTTCTATTAGAAATAGCTTCTACTCTTGAAATCAGCCTCAATATACATATCCTTTGCCTGTGTATCCAATGGATTCATCTTTACGACTTTCAACAAGAAGAATTTTGCCAATTCCCAATTCTTTCTTTCGTAGTAGAACTTACCAAGCTGTTTTAAGACTTTAGTTGATTTAAATCCT
>JAEOTC010000259.1 GCA_016840035.1 Candidatus Hodarchaeota archaeon
AAACTCAGGATCGCTGTAATTCCCACCTTTTTAGGGTCTGTAAATTCGCTTGGTTCACCTTTGTGGAAGAGATAGCTTGCTAGTTTACCCAATCCAAAATTACAATATTTTCCGAAGTAGTAACAGTTGATGCAGCGAAATTTCATACTAACTACAAGTGAACTCCCAGCAAGAATTAAATAAAAAACACTTAGAAGAGGATGAAGAAAAAATACAACGATAGCTCCAGCTAAGTAACTTAAGATGGTCAAAGAAGCAGATATACAGACAATCTTGATAGGATAAGATTCTAATTTTGTAAGAGCTTGGCCCAAAGAATCACCATTAGTATATGAATTATGATGCAATTATTCGCTTTTATTGAATTTAAAAAAAATTCGCTTTGTAACTCAAGAGACACACCAACATCAAATACAATTGGATCTAGTATCGTTCTTCCGATTCAAAAGTTAACTCATCCTCACTACTATTTATCTGTTTGACCCTTTCCATTCAGTTATTCCATTATTAGTATTAAGTACATTCTTTGGTTTACTATAATCTATTACTACCCCAACAACAATTTCAGCTGTAGGATTATCCCCCAAAGATCAGCAAGTAATCTGAAGACTTCTATTCCAAAGCACTTTCATTTTTTACTTGTATTTAAAGTCATTAGGGTTCTGATAATGGAATAAGACTGCCTCTAAGTTAGATCTTTTATACCTATGATTTATTTATTCAAGATGTAAAACGAATCAATGTATAAAAAATAATATAAGACTACTCGTGAATTGATTTCCTGTAAACAGGATTAGGGAGAGTATAATCTTTGCTATATGTAATTAAACAATCACTGAAAGTTATTAGTCGTCGTAAACGTAATTTTGTCCTCACATCATTTGTGGTTGCCCTTGGAATTTCTCTGGTTGTTCAGACCCAGATTTTGGAAGGAACTATTGAGAGAAATTATAAAGATATCATGATTGAATCTTTTGGGAATACTGATCTTATTGTATATTCTGTTAATCAAATTTATTTTCCTCAAAATGTTTCCACTACTCTTATTCAAGAGTATGCTATTGAATTTGAGGGAATATTCCCTCAGATCTCATATTCCATCAATACATATTATCCTGAAAAAGGTCAGTTTGAGCAAAATGTAGCTCTTGAAACGATTGGTACTGACTTTAACACAACATTCTGGGGAGGAATCTATTCAAATTCAAGTAACCAAGAGATAGATATAAGTTTACTCGGAAATGAAGAGATAGTTATCTCTCCCGAATTAGCCAACTCCTTGAAAACGAATATTGGGTCTCAAATCACAATAAATTTACTTGATGAGTATGGAAATCCTTTCTACCATAATGTTACTATCAAGGAGATTTACGACTACATCGATTATGGAAGAACTGGTGATCCAAATGATTTTAGGAGAGTTTTCATGAGTGAAAAAGCAGTTCAATCACTTATTCCCACAACTATAGATAATCCAATAACTAATATCGTAATAGGGATTGAAGATCATGTGGATACCCCCTTTTTAGGACGAGAAAAAAGTGATGAAGCTAAAGAACTAGTTCAGAGTGTTCTTACCCAAGATTATCCTGATTATATGCTCGAAGTTTATAGCATTCGAGAAGACAGTAGAGAGAATCTAGAGGAGGGTGTTTCTGGTTTTACTAGCATATTTCAAATGTTTGGAATCGTTGTGGTCATTGCAGGCTTATTGTTAATCACAAATATTCAGTTAATGAATATGGAGGAACGTGAACAACAAATTGGTATGCTTCGTGCTATTGGGGCTAAAAAACGTGAAATTTTCTTCTCATATGCAATAGAAACAATACTAATAGGAGTTTTAGGTGGAATTTTTGGTCTTCTACTTGGAATAGGAATTGGCGTCTGGTTAAATGGTATAAGTAGAGACATGTTATCTGCCATGGGAAATCCAGAAATATCAAAATCCATCTTTGATATAGTTGTAGAACCTGATACATTAATTTTATCCATTATTGCTGCCGTTGTATTATCAGTAGTTACTGGTATGGTTCCTGCACTACGGGCTCGTGGAATTTCAATTATTGAAATTGTAAGAGGAACAAAGACAAAAACAAAGACTACAACATTAAATGGAAAAAGACCTTTATGGCCTTTTTTAATTGGTGGATTATTTATCTTTCTTGGGTTAACAACCTTAATTGATCTAATTCAAACAGGTCATCCTTTCTATTCGCCAGAAGGTTTTCGAAATATTGAAGAAGAAGCAGCACGAAACTTTGAAGCATTATTCTATATCGGTTTAGGAATCATTTTTCTAAGCTTCAGGTTCCAACGCTACCGAAGAGCAAGTCTGTCAATAGGGGGATTACTATTAATTTCCCTTACAATTTGGGGGTTTCAGATAGCTATCGATTGGGCAAATGAAGGTGGAAACGCGAATAATATTGCAATTACTGGATTACTAGCTGCAGTAATTGGTGCTACAACCATTGTGGGAACAAATCTGGAATCTCTTACAGCACAACTTAGAAAAGGCTTTACTTTATCTAAGAGAACTAGAGCAACTGGATTAGTAGCTACACGGTATATAAATGCCCGGAAATCACGAGCTGTCTTAACCTTCGCTACTTTTGCCGTTATTCTTTCTCTTAATTTTTTCATTGGATCCTATGCCGAAACACAGATTACTGGTTCAAGTCATACTTGGGAGCAGTACATGTCTGGTGTATCCCTCGTAGTAGAATCTCAAACACCTTTCAATCTCTCAAAGCTTGATTATCCAGAAACTCTTCAAAATGAATTTGATGAAATTAAGCAGATTTATCCCTTAGAAGTTGGAATGATATTACCTTTTGATGGTGCTATCTCTGAAATTTCCCCAGAGGAAGATATTTTCTATTCCAAACTTGTTGCAATTAATTGTTCTACCTTTATTAATGAAGAGGAAGAAGTTCTATTCCCTTTTACCTTTGAAAACATGCTAGCTAATTATTCCACCCTTTCAATGATCAATCGTTTAAAATATCGAGAAGCAGCTGTTGAAGAATCAAAAAACTTCTGGCAGGTTTTCTTAAATGGAAAAAAAATCCATAGAGAAACTAAATTACCAGTTGATTCGGATAATCCGAACGGATTACCAATATTTCTTGGTGAACGCCTCTATTTCTTGGAAATCGGTGACATCGTAAGTTTTCCAGCCTCTAATGGGAGTCTTATCGAGATGATATATGGTGGTTCAATGAATTATTTTCCGTCTTTCGATATGAGAATCAACGAATTCACCATCGGAATTATAGTCAGTAGTGAAATTGCTTCCCAATTTTCGATTCAGGGATATGGTATCAAAGAATTTCTAATCGAAACAACAAATGGTTACGAATATGATAAAAACAAGGCACTTAGTGGGAAAATAGAAGAATTTTCTAACAGCCAATCTTCAGAATCTTTGTTAACAATTGGAGATGGTACTTTTTATGGGATTACTGCTCATCATTTGTGGGATGTCTTTTATCACTCTTACGCTACTAACGCAAATGCACTGAATTTCTTACAAACATTTATAGCAACAGGTCTCATTATCGGTGTAATTGGTCTTTTAGTTGTCTCCCATCGCTCAGTAAAGGAACGAAAAAGAGAAATCGGTATGTTACGATCAGTTGGTTTTTCTAAAAAAGCAGTATCTCTTGCAGTATTGCTGGAACTATTATTTTTAGGAATTCTAGGGTTTTTGGTCGGTTTCCTAACAGGAAACTATCTTGCCTGGGTTTTTGCAGATCTAGTGAATTGGAATTTAGTGATTCCGTGGGTTCAAGTAAGTCTCTATGGAATTTTCATTATAGGATCTGTTGTTATTGCCGCTTTAATACCAGGCTGGTTAGCTGCACGAATTCCTCCAAGTGAGGCCTTAAGATATCATGGATAGGTGTGTGAGAAGATGACTGATGATATTCTAATTTTAGAAGATTTACACAAGATCTATGGGGAAGGAACCCCTAATTCCGTTCATGCTTTACGAGGGATTAATCTAAAGATCAAGCGTGGTGAAATGGTCGCAATTATGGGTCCTTCAGGTTGTGGTAAGACCACTATGCTCAATATATGTGGTGGTCTGGATATTCCGACCTCGGGGTCAGTAAAAATTAATGGTGTTGATATTTCTACCTATAATGACACACAAATGACTAATTTTCGTCGTGATAACATTGGATATGTCTTTCAGCTGTTCAATTTATTCGATTATATGAATGCTCAAGAAAATGTTATGATTCCCTTGTTAGCACAGGGAATGAGTTATTCAGAGGCAACTCGTAGAGCAACAATGATCTTACGTGAAGTTGGATTAGGAGACAGGCTTTATCAGGCACCAAGTGAGTTATCAGGCGGCCAACAGCAGAGAGTAGCGGTTTCACGAGCATTAGTGACTCATCCAGTATTGATAATGGGTGATGAACCCACAGGAGATTTGGATTCAATAACTTCTGAAGATATTATGGATATGTTTCGACGGATAAATACTGACAATAATCAGACTCTTATCCTTGTTACTCATTCAAAATGGATAGGAGATCAATGTGATCGGATTATATATCTCCGTGATGGTCGTGTTGTAGGAGAGTGATTAAGATACACAATAAAGATAATTTGAGTAATGAGCTACTTGTAGGTTTCCTTATAGATAAGTTCGATCAGCCTGGAAATAAAAAGCTTCAGAAAAAATTACACAAATTATTAAAAAAAGGATTTAAGGATAAAAAAACTAAACCCAAAGTTTTAGAATTTAATACTTTCATGTTAGCGAATATAAGTGGCAGTAATGGTCACTTTAATCAATCTGAAGCAAGAATATCTCTAGAAAAATCCCTGTATTCATTATACAAAGATTATGTGAAACGAACATCAAAACGTTTCCGTTCTCGAACTAAGCGTAACCGTTCTGAGCTTGAATCACATAAAATTCTAGCTAAATTTCTTTCCTCGATTCCAAATTCCCCAGATAATCCTGAAGAGATTATTACCCGAGAAAATCGTAAAATGATCAATTTTCTTGAAAAGAATTTTCTTCATATAATAGAACGATCATGGATCATCTTTTGGGCGTTTAAACAGAAGGGGGAAGATCGCATCATTGTGGAGGATAAGGTATATCATCGTAATTACGATTTACAAACTTCATCCTCTGGATTACACGCTTTTGATGAATTATTAATACTAAACTTTGCCCATCCGTTTTTAAAATCCTTAAATCGTCTTCTTCAGGATACTATCAGTCGTGTAGATAATATAAGGGATGCATTTGACGGATCGGATACCTTAGAAATTATTAATCCTGATTTAACTTCAGAAGCACTTGGGATTCTTGGAGGAGACCTAGTTGGTGGAATAGATGCAGTCCGTACAATTGTGAGACAAATCAATAGGATTGAAGAGATTCAAACGAGTTCTAAACAAGAAATCGAAATTCTTAATGGATTTGGAGACGAGATTAGAAAGACAGTAAATAATGGAAAGAACCTTGCTGACATAAGGTCTAGTTTTAAGAACATCATTGAAGTATTAATGGATCTGCAAATCCTAGTTCGTGACCTAAATAAACAAGCATTAGAAGGAAGAATTGAGGTTAATCTCGAAAAATTCCATTCAGCAATAATAGAATTACCAATTCAATTACGGGAGGTAAAAATTTGGGCGGATCGATTCATGGATATAGCTTTCTTGTCCCCAGAATCAGGAGAAGTTGCTCTAACTTCATCGAAGGATGAATTTCTGTCTGAATATCAAGATGACAAGGAAATTATCGTCGAAGCCAGGGGTCTTCATAAAACATACAGACCATTTTCGAGTACAATATATGCTTTGAGAGGTTCAAATTTAACTGTAAAGAGAGGAGAATTCCTGTTAATATTGGGGCCTTCGGGATCGGGGAAAACTACACTAATAAATATGATGGCTGGGATAGACATGCCAGATCGGGGAAAAGTTTACCTCGAAGGAAGATCTATCTCATCAATGAGTGATAACGAGCTATCAGAATTTCGTAGAAATCATATCGGATTTGTTTTTCAGAACTATTTACTCGATCCTCGATTATCAGTGTATGAGAATGTAGCACTTCCAGCTATTATAGCTGGGAAGACAAACCAATTGCATACACGTGTCCATGAATTACTAGATAGCCTTGGATTAAAGAACTATGCAAATCAGGACCCCACAAAACTCTCAGGTGGACAGATGCAACGGACTATTATCGCCAGGTCAGTTATTAATAATCCTCTCGTTGTGTTCGCAGATGAACCAACTGGGGATTTAGACAGTGAAACGGGAAAGCAGGTGCTAGCTAAGTTCCGAAAACTCTGTGATGACAAAAAAATTGCTTTCGTTGTAGTCACTCACGATCGTGAGGTGTCGTCTTTTGCAGATCGAATAGTACACATGAAAGATGGGCAGATAATTGAAAAATCCTTCAGTTGAGAGTTTTCATCCGATTGTTGTCTAATTACACCGTTAGCTACATCTTTTCTTTTTTTCGAGAAACTACCACGAGTGTACTAAATACAATGAGTACCAATAACACTCCCGGGGATGTACTTGCTGTTGGTTCGATGGTTGAGGTTTCAGAGGAGATAGAACTTGTTTCTTTTCCAGGATAATCAGTCGGGTCATTCGGATCGGTACCAGAATAAACTTCAATGCTATCTAAGAAGCCATCGTTGTCAGAGTCATCATCTAATGGGTCGGTACCAATTTTAATCTCAAACGCGTCATTCAAGTTATCAGAATCGGTGTCTTGCATGACTAGATTTGTACCATAAGTTAATTCATCCAGATCTGAGAGACCATCATAATCAGTATCTCCGATGTTTATTCCCAACTGCTCAATAATAGCGATGAGCTCCGAAAATTGAGTAATACTACTAGCATTAAGTGTCTGTAAATATTGCTCATTACCTGTTGCAAGGGCGTAAACGGTGTTAATTAATGTGGCATTACCATCAGCCCAAGTAATAAGCTGGTTGATTACAGTTATGTTCCCCTCTAAATATGTTAAAAGGGTATTATAGTCTTCTTGCCAAAGGAGTGGAAAATTATTTTTGTCTAATGGATCACTGCCATACGTATGTTCGTAACCATCCAGAAAATTGTCACCATCCGTATCTACCAAAATAGGACTGGTTCCCATTACGATTTCCTGCGTATCAGTTAGACCATCATGATCAATATCGTAATTTCCAATTGGATAGAAAAAATTCGTATATATTTCGTTATTGACTAAACTCCCAGTTATATCATTGTCTCCATTATCCCATATCCAATTACTATGAATGCGATTACCAGTGGAAGACGATAAATAAAGACCATAATTAGTATTATTACTTAGAACATTAGTAGTAAGGGAGTTACCCGAAGCAATAGAAAGAAAGATCCCATACTCACTATTACTATCACAAATGTTTCTAGTAATAGTATTAGCTGATGAAACTTCCAAATGAATACCGTAATACTCGTTATTACTGCATAAATTGCTGGTTAAAGTATTAGAGCTAGATGATAAGTAGATACCACTTTCAGAATTATTATTACATTTATTGGATATAAGGACAGTATCCGATGAGCTAGAACTTAAACTTATACCATTAAATCTATTATTTTGACAAGAATTATTGATCAAAGTAGTGGATGGGGAGTAATTAGATATCCCATTTTCATCATTATTATTAAAAACATTGTTCATAAGAGTAGTTGAAGGTGAAGATTGGTAGATACCACTATTATGATTTCCTTTGCATATATTATTGGAAAAAACGTTCAGAGGTGAATCTAGATTCGCAATACCATATTGCCAATTATTCGAAAAATTATTACTTGTTATGGTGCTGGATGGACTGTCCATAAAGAAGAGCCCATGAGAATTATTAATAGCTGTATTATTAAGAAGAATATTGGAGGAACTTGAACTAAGAGAGAAACCGATACTATTGTTGATAGCAGTGTTGTTGATAAATGTATTCGAATTACTAGAGATTATTTCAATACCATTTTGCATGTTGTCGTTACAGGCATTATTGATAGCAATAATAGAAGAACATAAATAAAGATAAATACCATGGTTATTGTTTATACACATATTATTCCTTATTAGTCCGTTAGTTACATTAAACATTAAAATAGCTGTAGTAGCTAACGAACTTGAGTTAATAAGCGTACAGTTCACGATTCTAAAGTGTTTTGTAGTGCCCTGAATCGAAATACAGTCAGTTACTCTTTCTCCATCTATTAAAAAGTTAGCAATGATGTAAGGATGTTCTTCAGTTCCATCTCCATCACTAACTCCATTAGCAATTGTAAATCCCTCATCACCGATAATGGTTATCGGATCATGAGTAATTAAATTAGTTATCCCAACAATACGATTTGTAAGAAATAAATTGTTATCCCCTTCATCGCTATTTTCAATATTTGAACTAAATCCTTGAAGTGAACTACAATTTAGCAATAAAAATGTGATATAAAGAAAAAAAATAAAACCTTTCCAATCTTTACCATTATCCATTAACATTCATTCCTGTGTCTTTCTATAGGTATCAATCCTCCAGAATAGACTTTAAGCACTATAAAAATGTTTGTCTCTTCTTCGAATTCAATAGCATTAGTATCGTTGTTATATTGAAGAAAGTAGGGATCTCATTATTCCACAAAGAGAATAGATTAAAAAAAGTGCTTAATCAGTCTATTATTCAATTCAAACGGAAGTTATATTTTTAATATCCAGTACTAAATTTATTAGGGGGAAGAGCTGACCAATAAGTTGACTTAACTCTAAGAAACAGAGCTAATGAAACTTTACCACTATAATAAACTTATTAAAGAAGTCTATTTCTCATTCAACCAGAGTAAAATAGTTAGAACTAGTGGTAATTTATGGTCTAACCTTAAATTGTTAAAAGATCTGAAAAACTGCTCAAAATTAATAAATTTCCAATTAAGATAAGTGCAAATATTAAATTACTTTTGATTTTAGTTGACAGTACGTGAAAGGTGGCAAAAATAGGTTCTTTGGAAAAAAAAATTGAGATATTAGGAGATGCAAGCAAGTTCGACGTTTGTGCATCCATGGCTTCCTCCCGTATACCAAGAGAAAAAAACCGGATTGGGAAACCTGACAAAGCAGGAATTTGTCACGCATTTACTCCTGATGGTCGCTGTATCAGTCTTTTCAAAGTCCTGATGACAAACAAATGTGCATACGATTGTCTGTACTGTAAGAATAGCTGTATAAATCAAAAATCTACGGCGATGTTCGAACCAGATGAATTAGTGAAAGCATTTATTGGATTACACCTTAGAAATTATGTTGAAGGCCTTTTTCTGTCTAGTGGGGTTTGGAGAAACACAACTGAAACAGCAGAAAAAATGATTGAAGCATTATCCATTATTCGTAAGAAATACCTTTATCAAGGGTATATGCACATAAAGATTCTTCCAGGAACTGACAGAGAATATATTACACAATTCCAAGAATTAGCTGATCGTGTAAGTCTAAATGTTGAGCTTCCAACAGCTTCCCATCTATCAGAGGTATCCTCAACTAAAAGTTACTATTCGGACATTTTAAAGTGTCAAAACTATATAAAACAAAATATAGACAAAGGCTTAACTCCTGCAGGACAAACCACACAGTTTGTTATTGGTTCAACAAACGAAACTGATCGGGAAGTAATTGAAAGACTCCTTTGGGAATATCAATACCTCGATATCAGACGTGGATATTTTTCAGCATTTATCCCTGTTAAGGGGACGGATTTAGGTAAAAAGAAAGTAGATAGAGTTGAATTAAAAACACGAGAGAACTTTCTTTATCGTGTTGACTGGCTTGCAAGACGATATCAGTATACAAAAGAGGAAATTTATTCTATTCTGAATGAAGAAGATATGATACCACTAGCTATAGACCCCAAAATAGCTGTTGCGTTACAAGACGATCGATTCCCAATTGATGTTAATGAAGCGTCTTACACAGATTTATTAAGAGTACCAGGAATTGGAGAGACATCAGCAAGGAGAATAATAAACCTTCGCAAAGTGAAGCAAAAAATTGAGAACTATCGGGATTTAAGAAGAGTTGGTTCAGTAGTTCAGCGAGCAAAGCCCTTCTTAATAGTGGATGGAAAAAAAATGACCAGAATAATTGATTACTTGGTCTGATTTCAATGCAAAGATTTATCTGCAAAGAGGAGGTCATTAGTTCCCTCAAACGACATCGACAAGTCACCCCTGAATATATTCGTAAAATTGAAAGAATACCAAGGCAAGTGTTAGAAAATGTAGGAACCGATTTAGCTAAAGAAGCAGCTGCATTAAGTAGGGAAGTAGATAGCGATCTACACGCACATAAGGCATTTTTACGTCTATCTATCTCACCGCATGGAATAATCTATGCACGCTTAGATAAAATGAAACATAGGAATGAAAAACCATTACTTAAATTCTACTCAGAACGCTTTCCCATATACACCGTGTTATTTGGTTCGAAAAGAGGAGTTTTTGGAGCGAAGAATGGGACTACCCTCATCTTAGAAAAAGGAACGCTAGAAGAATCTTTGAATAAATTAGAAGCGAGTTTACCTCTCGATCCATTACTTACTGGAATAGAAAACCAAAACCATGAGGAATTATGGGAAAGATTTGCTAAATCACAGCTTATTAAAGGAGCTCAGACTTCAAGCCAGATGAAATCACTAGCAAGAAAATGGAAGAATACTGTTGCTAAAAAAGACTCAAAAAACCAATCTTTAGAAAAATATCTTAATTAGTATAATTTACTCCACGACTCTTATCTTGAAGAGTATATATCAAATTCTAAACTGGTTAACCAAGACTACAAATTCAAAGGGTAGGATAATGGTCCCCAAGTTTGGATATTCAGAACTATCTATGTAGGAATCATTCGATTAGTTCCGTTAGACCACTAGCATTTTCAATTAAATCTACTAGATACGCTGAAAAACGAGCAGCAGGACCCCCATCAATAATATCATGGTCAAGAGAGATTGTTATCTGTAAACATTGTTCTTCCCTAATAGAATCACCAGATTTAACGAGTTTTTGAGTGATTCCACCAATTGCAAAATTGAGCGGAGTTATCCCACCAAATCCACCTACCCACCCACGAGTATTTGTAAACATACCAACTGAAGTAACCACAATTAACCCTCCCTGTTTCTTAATGGTAAAAGGATTTTTAATAATTCGTCTTATCAGTCTTTGACGTATGAAGGCTGGAATAAACGGATATAGTTTGATAAGTATTCCCCGATCAAGAAGCTGATTTTCCTCAGTAACTTCCATACTTTGTGCAGCCCGAATCTCCCTAGAAATGGTTAATAAATCTTTTTTTGTGGTTTTTCGAACCGAATAAGGGACCGGAATGACTTTGTCTTGTAATTGTCGTTCCACCATGACAATAATATCAATGTCATCAAACGTTACAAGCTTTTTTCTCCCTTTTCGATAAGAATTAAATTCTGGAAATTGAAGAACAGCATCACTTATACACTTAACAATCCAAGATGTGAAAGAAATTTTTTGCCCAGTCTTCTCTGAAAACTTGTTTATCAATTCTTTACCTTTAGATACAGTAACTTCAATGTAACCTATGGAATAATGCTTCTTTAAAAATTCATCATAAAGATCACTGAGAATTTGTCGATTGGTGGGAAAATCTGTAAGATGGTAATTTCCAAGTATGTTTTCTGACTCTATTGGTGATGACATTCAGTAGCCTCCATATAATAACGTTAGATTCTTTACTCTTTGATGTTTCTTTCTTCTTCTTTGCACTTCCTCCTATTTTTGACTATGTATCTTTTGCATATAACAAATTGATACAAAACGGGAGAACTAAGATAAACAACATAAAGCTCCCAATTTCTTAAAAAGAAATCTCTGTGGCGAATTAGGCTTCAAATACTGATAAAGTCTTACGAAAATCAGCCGACTCATGCTCTTGATCGACATTTTCCACACGATAAGTAATCCCTGTTTTTCGTTGGAGTGCGATAGCTGAATGTGCGCCAACGAATTTGGATCGGATCGAAGCAGTCGTACCAACCCACAAAAAGATTTTTCGATAGACATCATTAACGAAAAGATAAACCATATCCTCATTCAATGGTTCTGAAGAGAAAGGAATAGGGTGGATTTTATCAGGATGGGTTTGCACACAAAAAAGATGAATATTTTGTCTTGCAACAGGTTTCAGATGACTATTAGCAGATTCAATCGGTTTTATGATGGGGAGATTGTGAAACATCTACAGATCCTCTATTAGAGTTAAAAACCTATGAAGAGATTGTAATTAGAGTTAAACTTACCTCTGAACACCTCCAAGGTTTTCGCATTTAAATATCATCAAAAGATGTCCAGAACATCCCTTCTCGCTTTGCACGAAATCAATCAAACTCCCTACACAGATATTTTTTCTAACCTGTGAACTCCGTCAAAAGCTGACTTAGATTAGAAAAGTATAAACAAAGGTAAATATTATCTGTTTCTGTGAAATATATGGCACAACAGACAACGGTTCAGATGTTGATATGGCAATTAGAAGGTTGGTTTCAAGAATTAGTTCAAATTTTATCCGAAATCTCGAAGGAAGAGGCGAAATGGAAACCTACAGCTAAATCTAAAACATTTGACGTACTTGACCAGTTTTATGGGAAACGAAAAGACTGGATTTCAGAACACTTTCTTGACCCCATCTGTACAATCGAATATAAAGTAGTCCATTTAGCACAAAATAAGCAAAAGTATAATGAATACGCGTTTAGGGAGGGGAGTCAGAAATGGATAGATCTCAAATGTCCAGAATGGCCCCACTGTATCGATTATTTGAAACAAACTCAGAAAAGATTAGTTGAGAACCTTCAAAATCTGACAGATGAACAATTGGATGATAAGATAGATACTCGTAGGGATGAGTTGTGGCCAATGAAAAGAATAATCTCAACCTTGATCTTTCACGATGCATATCATTTTGGTCAAATAAATACTATAAGAAATTT
>JAEOTC010000281.1 GCA_016840035.1 Candidatus Hodarchaeota archaeon
GAATATTGACTATTGATTATTGACTATTGAATAATTCGACTGGGCCAGCTGGGCCTGAAAACGTGCGGTTCTCCACTATATGATATACTATATCATATTTAGATGGGTATTATACCATAAAACAGGTTTGAAATCGAGTGAAATTTTAAAAAATGTCCGAGACTCGAAACTCGTATTGCGTATTGCGTATCGCGTATTGCGTATTTTTTGGGGGAATTTGGTTGATTTTGTTTAGCCGGGGTGGTAACCACGGATTAGACACTGACGGACACGGACTGACACAGACGGATTAGAACCACGGATACACGCCTGCGCGGGCACAAGTTACACAGATTGAAAGGATAAATTTAGTTTGTTGTGTTGGTTGGATTCGGCCGATATAATGTTTTGAGAGATTTGCATCACGTGGGGTTATTTTTGGAAATGGAAACTCCAGTTAGATATACATCAGTATCTCACGGGGTGATCTATTAATTAATTTGGTTTAGTTTAGATATTTTTCCAATCAAAAATACGATCGTTTTATACGATTTTTGATAGGAATTTTAGAATGGATTTGTCCTTTATCAACGATCTAGGGAGAGGAAACGTGCGGGCGGCCTTATGATAAAAAATAACAATGAAATTGCCTTAACAGGAATACTGGCGGAGTTTCGCACAGCTCTTCTACATGAAATTAACGCAGCTACTAGCAATGCATCAAGCTCTGCGGTTCAATTGATAAATGGTAGAAAGATAACTCAAGTAGGAAAATCATACCAATATATTTTTGATGTGGAAAATGCTCTTAACTTGCCAGGAGATACACCGGGTGATCTATATGTACCAGGTAGAAATCCAATAGAAGTCGTTATCATTTCAATTGAAGGCATGGCAATTACCTTGAGTATTCCTGAGAATCTTGGGAAGTTTGTTCCTAATGCTCGATTGCAGAGTAACCTTGCCTTTTTGATGCGTAAACTAATAGAACGGATTGAATCAAAAGCTAACGACTCTAATCCGGTTGGTGATCGCATACTTGGCAATTTCATTGATGAAAAACTCGGCGCCTCCGTAATAAGTATTAATGATTTAAATAAACAACAACGAGTTGCTGTTGTATCAAGTCTTAATCGTAATATTACTTTTATTGGGGGACCACCGGGAACCGGCAAGACTCTGACGATTGGTAGTATTGGCAAAGAATTGTATCTGGCAAATAGAAAAACGTTACTTGTATCTCATACTAATACTGCTGTTGACGGTGCTATTAAAAGGATCGGTGAACTTATTGAAAGTGAACAACTTATTGAAGGAAATGTAATTCGTGTAGGTGAACCCAAAGATCATACATTAAATCCTCAATTATTACTGAGTACCCATGTAGAAAGACGTTCCGCTGAACTTGCAAAAAGAAAGCAAAAACTTGAAGCCGATCATGAAGAGTTAGTTACAAAAGCAAAAGAGGTTTCTAAAACGCTTGATATCTGCGAATGGGTGGTAGAAGCAAAAGAAGATATTTTATCTATGGAGAAAGAATTAAATATACTTTGTAACATAAATAATAATTTAGAAGAAATGAGGGAAGAGTTAAGTGAATGTGAATCACGGATTGATTATTGGATCGTAGCTGCTAAAGATGCAGAAATTGCTCAAGGTCACTTGGGTAAGATTTCAAGAGTGGAAGAAATAATTGAGGAAATAAAATTAAAAAAAAGCCTTGTAGAAAAAAAGCTTAATGATATTTCAGAGGAATTGTCAAAAAATGAAATGTTGCTAAGGGAAATAGAGAATATAAGTTGGATAACTCGCAAATGGCGGAGATTACCTTCGGTAGAAGAACAATCAGATGTTGTTGAGGTATTGAAAGAAGAATTTGGGAAAGCCGGTTTTGAGTTAGATGATATTAATAAACTGCTTGAAAAAGCAAATTCAACATGCTCTCATCTTAAGAGTCTGTTTAAGATTTTTAAGAATAAATATCAAACCGATCCAAAAGAGACACTTGATCTTGCCAAAGAACACCAACAAAAGATAAATAATTTGCAACAACATATTAGTTCATGTGTTAAGGAGTATGGTGTCAAGTCTTCAGAACTGCAAAATCTGTTTGAAGAACGGCTTTTTGTCTTAGTAGAGTTGGGACTGGCACAGAGAAGATCAAGTAATTTGGATGACATGTTTAACGCGATTAAAAATGCATTTAATAAAGCTATTTTAATGGTTAAGAATGTCGATGCTGAACAACTACGAATTGAAAAGAAGGAGTTAAATTTTAATATTCAATCAATTGATTCTGAATTAAAAGAAATTGAGGAGACACTGAAAAAAGTTGAAGAATTGGTCATCAAAGACGCTTCTATAGTTGCAACAACATTGACAAGGGCTTATTTAAAGGATTCGATACAAAATCATCGTTTTGATACAGTAATTCTTGATGAAGCTTCAATGGCACCAATTCCTTCATTATGGATTGCGGCAAGTGTAGCTGAAAAGAACGCAGTTGTTGTTGGAGATTGGAAACAATTGCCTCCAATAGTACTTTCTTCACATGCTCTATCGAAAAAATGGTTAGGACGTGATATTTTTGAAGTTGCAGGTCTTGATGATGATTACCAGCACTCATGTCGTATTGATTTAAAACGTCAGTATCGTATGCATCCGGATATTAGTTCAATTCCAAATATGTTGATTTATAATGGTACACTTGAAGATGATCCTTGCACCACAAATGAGGATGGACTAATTGGATGGTATCGCGTTGGTTGGAAACATGATAATCCAGTTTTGTTGGTAAACACTGCTTCTGTAGGTGCGTGGGTAACCAGTGTGCCACGTGTGAAAGGTTCAAGTCGGCTGAATTTTTTATCGGCAACAATTTGTATTGATATAGTCGAACTGTTACTAAATGAAAATCGTAAGATGCTTGAAGATGGAAAATCGCCGCGCATACTTGTAGCATGTCCATATCGTCCCCATGCTCAATTGCTTAAATTAATAATACATGAACAGAAACTAGAAAATGAGGTTATGGCTGGAACTATCCATTCTTTCCAAGGATCAGAGGCTGAGGTTGTGATTTATGACTTGGTAAATGATGAGCCTCATTGGAAAGTTGCTATGTTTATGCCTTCAATGGACAATAATATAAAAAAGCTTCTAAATGTCGCTCTTACAAGAGCTAAGCATCGTCTAATTATTGTTGGTGATTTTGAATACATAAGTAAATGTGCCAAGAAAGCGTTTATTGGAGCAAAACTATTACCATTTCTTTTAAGTAGATTTCCAGTAGTAGATGCTATAGATATTGAAAAAACTGGATTGGCAGCAAGGACTGCAAAGGCTCAAGCGGAAGTTTTTGGAGGAGATATAGAAGCTCCTAAAAATAGGATTGTAGTTACCCAAGAATATTTTTTTCGTTATCTTCGTACAGATTTTACAAATGCTCGTTTCAGAATAGTAGTATATTCACCGTATATAACAGAGAACAGAGTTGCACAGATAGACCCTCAACTTCGTGCTGCAATAGAGCGGGGAGTGCGTATTTATATTATCACTAAACCACATTGTGATCGTTCTAAAAGAGAAATCCAACAATATCGAATGTTGGAAAATACGTTAACAAATTGGGGAGCTATAATAGTGCACAAGCAACGTATGCATGAAAAACTGTTATTTATCGATGATAATATTGTCTGGGAAGGGTCTCTTAATCCTTTGAGTTTTAAAGATACTGAAGAACATATGGAACGTCGTGCTAGCAAGAAAGTATTTTCCGATTATGCTCGAACATTACATCTGAGTGACCTTATTGGAGAGTATGATAAAGGTTTGCCAACATGTCCAATTTGTGGTAAAGAAGTTGTAGCATGTGAAGGTAAGGACGAGCCGTTTTTCTGGCGTTGTATTGAGAAAGATTGCTATACTCGTAGTATTGATCAACCGGCTTTACAGGGTGGTGTCATAAAATGTAATAGATGTGGAAGAGAAGTTGAATATGGTGAATGGGGTGGAAAACCTGCTTGGCGATGTATTGAGAATCGTCACCATCACCAGAGATTAGCACGTACACACCTCAGACTGCCTAAAATGCGGGCGATAATTCCAAAACAAAAACTAAGGGAGCTTGATAAACTCTATGGTTTAAGTTCGTCTCAAAAAAACGAAAATAAAAAAACTGGACAGGAACAACCTTTCCTATTTGAATAGAAGAGATACTCGATGTGTTTCAGACCAACCGGGAATACAACAAACGACTGGCTGATAGAATAAGAAAGGAGACAAGATGTCTGAGGAGATTATTGGAGAAGTATCGGATTTCTTTGCGCATCCTGTAGTGGCTGGTATCGAGCTGACAGCAGCCTTAAAAGTCGGAGATAAAATCCACATTAAGGGGCATACTACCGACCTTGAAATGACGGTTGATTCGATGCAGATAAACAATGAACAGGTTGAAGAGGCTCAGCCGGGCGACTCTATCGGCGTGAAGGTCAGCGAGCGGGTAAGAAGCGGGGATAAGGTATATAAGATTACAGACTAAAGAATCGATACACGCGATGGTCGATTTGTATGGGAGGCTTGTAGCCGGACAAATTCAGGGAGATTTGGGAGAAACTTAATAAAAGATTAAG
This sequence comes from Candidatus Hodarchaeota archaeon, assembly GCA_016840035.1. Taxonomy (GTDB): domain Archaea; phylum Asgardarchaeota; class Heimdallarchaeia; order Hodarchaeales; family Hodarchaeaceae; genus Hodarchaeum. Next base: position 4,611 of record JAEOTC010000281.1, read on the forward strand.
AGAGAGCAAAGTATAAAGTGGA
>JAEOTC010000260.1 GCA_016840035.1 Candidatus Hodarchaeota archaeon
GTTTTGGCTAGATCTGCCATTAATTCAAAGAATCCTTTAGGTTCGTAACCTTCACCAATATTATATACCATGGGGTTTCGTGCACGCTCGACATCCAGTTTCCTCACAAGTCTATTCCCTGCTGCTTTTTCTCCAACTTGTGAATTGCCTCCAACCCAGACATACAAGTCGTGATATGCGTCTAAAACGAACACATCATCACTAACAAACGATTCGCGCTTTAAGGGCACATTTTCAATAACAATATCATCTGAGCTCGAGCCATCGGTAAGATCAACATCACGAACCCGGTATAGTGCATAAGAAATATCTTCTTTATTGACTTCCACGTGCTTTAGAAATCCAGGAGTATCTCCTGTTATGACCACAAAATCTAATAATCCTTTGAATTCATCAGATTCGTTGCCTTCAACTTCTGTATCGATATCAATTTCCTCATCTTGAATATCCAATTGTTTGGCTGCCCAGGCTCCTACTGCTCTATCATCTGCGAACGCCTGTGAGCCTAGCCAGATAAAGACTTTTTTCTTGAGTCCAACACTGACATCACTATTATCAACAATGTAAACATCTCCATTTAGAAATTCAAAAGGAGGATTAATCTCTACTAAGTTTTTTCCCTGAACATGTAAAACTCTCATAATTTATCATCCTCAACATTCTAAAAGTATAGAGGGATTTTTTTGCGTTATTGCAATAATATGGTTGATATTTATTAAATAACTTTCTAGGTTATTATTATGTTGTTATACCTATAATAATGATTTCCATTATTTCAAGTCAAAGAATATTCATAGGTTTGATTATCGGGATTTCTTCTCTAACAGTTTAATCTTCTCTCTCAAGCGTCTGATATCAGATTGCAACACTTTGTTTTGCGTCAACAGATCCATCACTAATTTTTTCAGGTTTGCCACTTCTCGGTCTTCATGTGTTGTCAGATCTATTGCAACAGAAATGGTCGATCTTAAATCCTCTAGTAGTTCATCAAAAATTTCGGGAGGATAAACCCCGTGTTTCTCTTTCTGAGCATTCCAATTATATACCCACTCATCTAGAAATCCTTCGACGAAAGTAAGGAAATGATCCTCCTTGACATAAGGAAAATTCGACTGAAATAGCAAATAAATTACTGTCATCCTGCCCATTTTAGCAATGCGAGGATCTGTTGAGTCTGGAGCTGGTTGAAGACAATGATAGCTCAAATGTTGCAAATCTTCACGGTTAGGAACGTTCAGAGGTTCTCTAAATCCTATAGAATAATCTGTTGATCGACCTAACGCAGAAACAGTCTGGCCCTGCACCGCTAATAGCAAAGATTCGTCTGACGAAAGATTGCTCCTCTCATATACTACTTTTGGTCCTTCAATATCATCAAAGGCAGAAATAACAAGTCCTTGAAGTAATTCCCTTTGTTGATTACGTATTTTAACCCATGTTTGGAGCTTCATGCCCACTTCAGTAACATCAATGAGTTCATCGGCAAGAAGAATGTACAGATCCTTTCGGTGTTTTCTAAAGTGTAACCTTGTAAAAGAAGAGGGTAAATCACGAGAGAAAATAGGAGTATCCTCAGCCTCCACGATTGCAGGCTCACGAAATATCTCAGCAATCAAATCATCTTCTTCAGATTTTGTTAACACAATCCGATTATCCAGTTTTAAATCAAAAATATATAATCCTTGATGATTTAACAGCCAAAAACGATAGAAATTCTTTGACATTGTTATTAGTATCCTGTGTAATAGAATTTCGCTTTTAATAAAGTGGGATAATTGATCAAACAATCCCCTCTATTGGCCTTAAAAAAGTAAGTGAGGAACTTGTAAAACATCGTTCTGAATATTATTTCCCTATCTGAAGTAAATCCTCCTGACTCATTTCGACCAAAAGATTAATTTCAATAGATCTGTCAAGAAATTCGATTGCTTCACTACGTTTATAGTGGCGGGCTAGATGGGAGATGATTTGTTCTGCAAAGAAATAGTCCATACCTTCTATTTCCATTTTGACCTGTTTTATGAGTTTTAACATCTTTTCATCTTTTTTAGACAGCTTAATGCTATCCAAGGTTAATACTCCCTCGTTCATGACAAAAGCAGAAAAATAATGGAGAGGAATAAATTTACGGACAATTTTCCTGACTTGGTTATTAGGAATTTGGTCAGCGGAATAGAAATCATCTAAATCTAGCTTAAATTTCGTCTCAAGTTCCTGTCCTAAATGCTTTAATCGGTCTTGGAAATAATCGGGGAGGCTTATCTCGGAAATGATGATGACGCTTGAGACTAAACCATGCCAAACTAACATATGGAGTCCCTCGCGGCTCATGACCTCGATCTCATCTTGTTCATGGTCTTCAGTACTTGGACTCATTCCTTCAGATAATTCTTTCATGAAAGTCGAAAGGGCTGTAGTCATCCCTGAGAGAGCATCTGTGTCAGTTTGAACATCAGCAATGGTATTCTCGGAGTAAAATTGTAATCCAGACTGATGGCGAGCAATAATCAAGCGAATGGATTTAATATCTTCAAAACTCTTCTCAACTAATTTATCATGACGAAATATGATACTCTGGCGACGCTTTCGTCTACGATTCAATACAACCCCACTTCCCCCCACAACAATCACAAAAGCTGCAATAGATCCTCCCACAATAGCAATGGGTATTAACAGGTCAATTAATCGATTAATGAATGGTTTTTCAATTCTGAAGTTTTGCAGTATATCAAGTGGGACACTAAAACTACTAGGTAGTCCTGACGAAGAAGCGCTTGAATAAACGGTAATGTTGTTAATACTTACTGCAGAACTAGTAAAGCTGCCATCAAGAGTATATGTTGCTTCACCTAAAGCATCAGTTTGAAGGGTTTCTTCGAAAATACTAGTTGAATCATCCTCATTTAGCAATTCAATATAGAATGAGACATCTATTCCTTCAAGGGAAGCTTGGGTCACTCCTGCTCCTCCACCAGCCCCTGTTCCCCCAGTATATGTTAAAATAACATCAATTTCTATCGCTTCTCCCTGTTCAATGTTTTCAGGCCGGATGATAACTTCAATAGTGATTTTATATCCAATTAGAGATATCCATAACGCTATTGACTGGTTCTGGTAGCCATATTTTCTTAATTGCAGAGTAAGATTGTAGGTACCATACTGGTATCCTACTGTGGTAAAGTTAATTGTGAACCATGATTGACTAGCATTATAGTCCAGCGCGTCATCTGATACTAATGTACTATTCATCCACATGAGAATTGATAGATTATTGAGGGGAATGCTTTCGTTTCTGAAAGTCTGGAAGGTTTCATTTCCACTGATGGATAGTATATCTTCGACTAAGATAGATTGACTAAAGGTCATATTCTCTATTATCAGATCGTTTGTAGTCATTATACTTACATTGAAAAATACTAAATACTTAAGATCATCATAATTCGGGATACTCAAAGTAATACTGGCTTGATAGAAGCCTAGTACATCAGCCTTGATAGTAAAGAGATGATTACCATCAGAAATTATCGGATTCAAAGAGATCGAACTTGTACCATTACCAACGATGCTCGGGGTTGTGCATTCTATTCCACTAAGAGTCAAGTTCTCCAACCAAATCACACTGATAGTGTGAGTCTCACTGTAGTTGAACAGGGGAAATTCGCCAATGAAAGTACCATTTGTAGTTGAGTCTTGATGGAGAAAAGTCGGGACTTTACTAACCGTGAAAGCTACTACATATCTGAGCTCGACATAATTAATGATGCTTAAAGTTATAACAACCTGATAGGTACCTAGTGTATTAGCATCAATGGAGAAAAAGTGTGTTCCATTGACAAAAGATGTGGTGAGAGAGGCAAACAAAGAACCATTACCAGTGTAAGTTGGGGTACTAGTACGAATCCCAGAATCATTGATACTCTCAAACCAAGTGATACTAATTGTATATTGCTCAGAGTAATAGAATGGTGAAATTTGGCCAATTTTACTATTATTAGCGAGAGAAGAGTATTTTAGCTCCGTTGGTGCTGGTAAAATATCAATTGTGAACACGCGATTAATAATATCCGCAAAAAATGGTGATCTGAGAGTTAACGATATAGTAAAAGTCCCAGATTGATTTGCAACGATGAGGAAGGTATAATTACCATTAATCCCGTCTTGACTAATTATATTATCTGACCATTCAGATGGAGAGGCTTGAATTGTGATGTCAGTAGTATTGATTCGTAACAGTGGGCTAGTAGTCACCTGTGGATTGGGGATACTCTGCCAAACTATGAAGAAATCAGTGTTGATCGTGTAATAGGTGGTTATCAGTGAAGGTGGCGTAATGAGTTCAGAATCAGCAACAGCAATGAAAAAAGTAATTAAGTAATCATTGTTAGCATAATTGTCTTTCGTGAAGCGAATTGTAAATAGGTCTGTTGTTTCCAAATACCATGCTACGTAATAAAATAAGTGGAACCCATTTGAAACATTGCAGAAAGATATATTGTTATTTCCAGGCGAAATTGTGTGATCTGGTACATCTAATGGATCTTTTGTCTCGCTGTCATTTATAAAAATGTAAAAATAATAAATATCACCATAATGTAGATTAACAGTTGCTGGGCTGGTTTTAGTGGTACGATTCGGATCAAAGATCATAGTACGAGAATATACATTGAAACTGATAACATAAGTAAAATTAAAGTAGTTGTCCATCATAAAAACGATGGCTAATGAGGAACCGAGTCCATATTTCCCAGCATAGTAACTGAATGTATGATTTCCAACTGGCCCACTTCCTAAGAATGAAATGTTATTTGTTGGGAGAAGAATAATTTTAGCTGAGGGAATGTTTACAGGGACTCCCCAGCCCTCATCTTCTAAGAAAATATTGAATTCTATAGTGTTATCATATTTTACGTCGATTCCTACAGAGTTATTATCATAAGTCGATGATGGGGGGGACACTAATACCAATCCGCGTCTCGTAACATTGAAACAAACAAGAAATACTGCTTGAGTGTAATTCACGGTCACAAAGGTCAAATTGTAAGTGTAAATCCCTATATCGGGCGCTGTGAACCGAAAAGTATGGTTACCAGTACCAA
>JAEOTC010000290.1 GCA_016840035.1 Candidatus Hodarchaeota archaeon
CATTCAATTTACCAGAAACATCAACATTCAAATTAAGAGATAGTTGTCCAATAATTTCTTTTAGCTGGTCATCTGACCACTTGGGTACAGGAATGAAACCCCAAAAATCTTTAATCGAAGGAATATGAAAAGAAGTCATCAGATTGGAAACTAAGTGTTCTAGCATAGGAGTTCGGATGGTAGCAAGAATTCTAGGATAGGGGGTCTCCATGAGCCATTTACTAATCTGTTTGAAAGAGTGAAGAGGTAAGTTATCAATATCATCAATAATAACAAGAGTATCCTGTTGAAAAGGCCATTTTTCAGGTAAATTCCGTTCAGGGTTAACTGTAAAGACATTCCCACCTTGATAAAGGTGATGAAGAGCAAGCTGACCAAGTAAAATACTTTTACCAGAACCAATATCGCCAGTTAGGATTTGTAAAGACTGAGAAGGAGGTTTATTCATTAATTGTTGGTTAATTTCTGGAAAAAGTCCAAGAATGGGTTCCCATTGAAAAATTTCAAACTGATTTGAAACTACTGTGCCAGGTCGTAAATAAATCCAAAGATCGAATTCATTTAAACTAATCCATGGAGAGGTGGATTCGAAAGTATCTAGATGGTCAAGATGCCAACGCCAACGGGATCTATGGAGACGAAGCATGATTTTGGAAATACGGGAAGTTAGATTCTCTTGGGAAACACCGAGGAGTTCTTCAACATAAGAACGAGGAAGTGGCTCCATACGATCCAATTTGATGTCAATAATCTCGGTTGGAGAGAGATTGATAGAATTTGGGAGCTCATCAATTCCGAAAGCAAGAGAAAATTCACGAAGAATCCAGGATTGGAAAGCAGAAAGAAGGATTTTACCCAATGGAGATAACTGAAAAGCATCATTAAGAAAACCCCAGTCACGTAATTGAGATTTACTTACACGACTACGTCGTTGAGCCAATCTAGAGTGAAGAAAATCGGTAAGAAGGAAAGTTGGAAAAAAATAGGGAAGAGTAATAGAAGATCCAGATTGAGGATCTTTGAGATGGATAGTAGACAGTGGAGAATCGCTTTTTAGGGCATAAAAAGGCTCTAGGCTTTCATCACCTTTAGTTTGAGTTTTGATTAATCGGTATTGGCTACGGGTAGAGAGAAGAGTCTTCCGAGAATCAACAGCAAGATATTCAAGTGCAATTAATTCTAGTAAAGTGTCACTAATACGGCCTTGGGGACAAGAGGTACTGGGAAGAGTGTAAAGAACCGTTTGGTTGCCTTTAGGGTCAGTAGCTTTAAGATCCAAAGACCAAGAGAGAATATCATGACCGATGATGGCATGATCAAGAAGAGAGGCATTGAAGTGATCAATAATCTGGAGGTGATCCTCAGATAAGTAGTAAGCGAAAGGAGGGGAAGAATCAAGGTTGAAAGAATCCCGAAGATGCTTTCCTAAAATACCTGGGTCGGCAAAAGTGATTTTCAAAAGAGATTCAGAATTGGAAATTTGATCATTAGACATGAGAGTAACCATCCATCGAACGAAGTGAAAAAATCAATGATCTGAGGGTGGGAAGACAATATACCCCCAGAAATAAAATCATTACGAAAAAGGAAAAAGAGAAGAAAAGAAAAAAGGAAAGAGAAGGAAAAAGACGGAATCAGTTTTTCACAAATGATAAAACAGAGGAACACAAAACTCGGATGAAAAGAAGACAGGAGAGGGGAGTATCGAGTGGAAATGATATGGTAAGAAATGTGTAACTCATATGGTAAGATTGAAAAAAATTTCACCCACTGTAAACAATTACAAAACCTTCACCCCCGCGTTTCCGGTGGAACATCTACGGCTAGTAGTGCGGAAAGGAAAACCTGTCGGATAAGCATTTTCAGACGACTAAAAAAAAAACGAGTGGAACAAAGGTAGAAGAGGGATTAGTAACCGAGTAGTACCATAGAAAAATGAAATTACATGCAACAAAACGATATAAAAAGAGGTACTATCATAATATGACTATATATATAGCTGGTAAGAACTATCAATAATAATAATAGTGTCGGTGTGGACCGGATCTCGAGGGGTCGGTGGGTGATTTAAAAACAGAATCTTACCATATGTCATATTATGACATGTTTTTTTCTTGTCTTCTTTCTTACAATGGCTGGTCGTTTACCCGTATATAGTAATTTCCCCCGTATTTGTACTCATATCCTCGGTTTTTTTCTACCTTTATACGATTTCCTTTTAATTGATGTTCCAGTTCTTCTACCATCGCTGCTACATTATCGGCTTCAAATGTCGCTACTGGGCTACTCTGATCGCATGTATAGTAGATTTTGTTTCTTTCTTCTTCTATTTTCTTTTCTCCCAGTCTGTACACTTGCCATTTTTCGTCCCTGTATTCGTAATATCCTCCATTTGTACCTACATCTACCTGATATTGGTTTTTTCCTCTAGTTTTCCGAATCTTTCCCCAAACCATTCCTACCACTCCTTTTCTATCTCTATTTCTCCCTATTTGCTGGATGAGATAATGTATAACTACTATCTCCCCTTTTCGTTCTTCTATCACCAGTCGATCTTCGTTTCCTTTTCCCCAATAATCGTCTAACCATTCTCTTAATTTTTCCATCGTTTCTATAAATCGTGGTGCGGTCCATCGTTTCTTATCTCGTTTCTTTTTCCGTTTTTCGGTCTCTATTTCTGTCTGTGGATTCTTTCTAATTTTCAACACTTCTCTCAAAAACAACAATCTATCTAGAGAATCTCAACATACGGGCCTTAATTTATATGTAATTGTAGGGTTCTTCAAAAGATGATTTCCATTATACCAAGTATAAAAAAGGATAATAGTTTTACTGATTTCTTAAGTAGCATTGATTAGAATTAAATGTTATTTAATAGGATGGGGTTCAACTTTGAAAAAAAAGATTTTTATACCAATCATAGTTGCAATTATGTTTACAGTAGGTTTTTCAACTCATTTTCTCGTAACTTCAGTAATAGGATTGGAAGAAAATGCAGAATTTACTTTTTTAGTCAATAAATATCTTATTGATTTTCAGTACAACGATTTTGAATCAAAAATTGAAACATTTTCAATCGCAGGTTCGGAAGATATTATACCTGGATCAGATGAGGCGAATTTCACAATCAGACACATAGAGAGTAGTTCCAATCGAGTGATTTATGATTACATAAAGGGAATCTATAGTCATAGAACCACAATTACTGAAGACGAGGTTTGGAATCTTCAAGATACTACATCAACTGAAATTCCAGAGGAAATAGAAGACATTGACATGTCAAATGATTTAACCAACGGTACTTTACCATTTATTCTACCCGTAACTGGTTCCAATGATTCAATTTGGACGAAACTAGATACTGAAATATTTGCTGACTATTCGGATTCTGCCGAACAAGATGGAAACACGGCTTCTGTAACTATTAAAAGTGATATCACTGATGATAGATTTGAAGTGGTCGCAGAAGCATCTATTTCAATAGATGTAAGTGGTACAAAATTAGAATTAGATCTCGAAGTTGAAATTATTTACGAAATAGAGACTGGTGTTCTTCTCGGCTATAAGAGCTACATGGTTATGGATGCAGTTTTACCCAGTGAAGGGGTTACTACTTATCTTAAACTTGATGCTGAAATAGTAAGGGAAGATTTTAGTTTTGGAAAACCAGTTCCTGGATTTGAGTATACGCTATCTGTGTTCATTTTCATATTATTAGGATGCTTGAGTATAGTAACTTCAAGAGGAAGAAAAAAATAATATCTTGAAAATGCTGAAGTTAATTTCGAAAAACAATAGTTTGAAACATATCTTACCATATGGGTTTGAGTCTGCGAAAATTCTCTTTCTCTACCAATATCACAAAAATAAAACATAAATTCTTAGAAGTTGGGAATATGGCTTCCCATCCGAATTCTACCTGCTTTTATTGCGATATCATCAGGAAATATGAAACAAATTATCCAGCTCGCTCAGGTGCTTTCTCAGCGGATGATACTGTGTATAGATGTGCAATCCATTCGCAATTTCAATGTTCTGTCTGTAAGAAGTATCATCACTTCAGCTGGTTGTATTGGTGTCCAAATGAGAAACACTTAATTTGTGGAAATTGCAATGCTCCTGTTCTTCATCCTCTTTCCTTCTGGAATACCACTTATACTTATTCCTTTCATTGTCGATCATGTAATGAACCCCATTTTGATTTATTCTACTCGGAATTCCAAGGAAAGCATCCTTGGCAATTGGAAAAGGAAAAATTTACACATACTGTAAAAGGAGTTAAGACGGATCGACTGAAGTGGAGCCCAGTGGTATTTAGAAAAGGAAAGAAGATTAGGCTAGAAAAAGCGTTAACCATCCCTAACACTGTATTACAGATCAGAAAGAGACTTGGTTCTGCCAAATTCCTTTCTCCTTTATTAAATCAGACTGAAATTGCTCAAACAGACGTTCGAGCCCAATGGGAACAGAACAGCAAACAATGGATAGATATAATTAACAACACCTCCCCTGAAGATAAAGGAGATCTTAATCGGCAACTTATAATCGATCCTGCTATGTGGAAGTTAATTGGAGAGGTTAATGGATTAACTGTTCTTGATGCTGGGTGTGGTAACGGTTATTTTAGTCGTGAACTTGCTTCTAAAGGTGCTCATGTGACAGGGGTTGATCATTCCAAAACCTTCATTGAGTATTGTTTGGAGAAAGAAAAATATCAACAGCTTAGTGTTACCTATTTCAATCTCGCTTTGGAAGATCTTAGTAACTTGGATGATCACCACTTTGATCTTATTGTTTCGAATATTGTCTTTGTGGATGTTCTGCACTATACACTTGCTTTCAAAGAACTCTCAAGAGTGTTAAAACCATCAGGACGATTCATTATGTCTAACCTCCATCCTGCCTTTGCTCGTATTGGTAGTCTATTCTATCGTCTTCCTTTCGATACTCCCCGAAATGAAGAACGTCTTTACGCGATAATTGATCGCTATTTCGATTCAGGAGGCACTTTGATTTCATGGGGCAACATGACGCCTATCTGGCAATTCGATCGGACACTTTCGGAATATAGTTCTGCATTAAAAGATGCAGGTTTTCTGATTCGAGAAATTGTGGAACCTAAACCTGATAATGAGACTATTAAGAATAATCCTAGGCACTTGGCTTTTGATACAGATCGTATTCCCTTTTTCATTATTTATGAGTGCATAAAATCAGGGTAGGTAGAAGATAACCTACCTCTAAACATTTTCCTTATATTTCCTTAAACTTCTTCCTTAGAGACACCAAAATGAGGAAACAGGTAATCAAACTCACCGGTGTAATGAAAAAAGATGTTCCATTATCTTTTGTGTCCTCAGTTGTTGTTGATGGAACACTAGTCGGAGTTATGTCCACTGTTGTTGTAGTGGTGGTCGTAGTTGTGGTGGTTTCTGGGGTAAAATAATGCAAGGACATATAAACCGTTCCTGCTTCCTGATCATCGAATATCGCTCCTATAGCTATATCATCATTACCATTATTATCTACATCTCCTATTCCCGCGACATGAAATCCAAACCCATCTGCAGCTACTTTCTGTGTATACACGAAATCTGTATTACTGAGAGAATAAGGAGAAATCCAACTTTCTTGGCCTAATACTAAGTAGGCCTTTGATTCACTTGTTGGATTAAAAAGATTGACTGCACCAATCAAGATATCCGAATAATCATCATTATTCACATCACCTGCACCCCCTATAGACCAACCAGCCCATTCATCAGTAGTTTGTCCAGTAAACAGCACATCTGCTTGTTCTTTCGTATACTGAGGTTCCCATGAATTTGTTGGCCTTCCAAGATAGAGATAACCTGCACCAGCATCATTTCCTCCTTGATCGTTTCTTATACCTCCTATTAGGATATCGTCATAATTATCATTATTCACATCATCTATACGTGTAATAAAATCACCCGATATCGGCCAGAATGATAGCTCTGGCACTTCTTCTAGTATGAATGTCACATTTGCCGATTCCACAGACATACCCATTGCCCAACCTGTTTC
>JAEOTC010000261.1 GCA_016840035.1 Candidatus Hodarchaeota archaeon
CAGACACAAATTGAGGGCATTTCATACACATTTCTTGCACTATTCACAGATAGTAGAAGATAGGTTCTGAAAGTATTAGAATCATTCTCCAGTAAAGAACTTCTCTTGATCTTTTACTTCGAAGAACATTTGAAACTTTTCTTTTTCTGACTCAATTGCGATTTGCCAGAGTCCAAAATGTCTATTCCTTAGTAGTTTTGGGATCGGCCACTGGAGCTCTATTCCGTTTTCTGTACCTTTTCCATATCTATTAAGTCGTGCATTTTCCTTTTGATCCAATATCTGTAATCGGTATCGGTGAGGAACCTGTGAAAATTTTGCCGTAAAAGAGATTTTTTGACCCGGATAATATGTGTATAATGCCTTTTGTGCATCATCTGCAGAATTTAATGAAAATTCCTTCATAGACTATTCTTTGAAGTATCTTCCGATAAGGATAAACAATATTGAGATATTATGTACAGATTATCTCGAAGACCTCTTTTTGGATCTAACTCTCCAGAGTAATCCGCTAAATATAATAAAACCTGTTATTAGTACAAGAGTAGCTGCAAAAAAGGCATATCTATAAGCTAATACCTCAGCTACACCAGAGAGAATCTGTGTATCGATAATCGGGCCCGTAAGAAGTGTACCAGCAAGTCCCCAGCTTAAGAAAAATGTTGTATTAAACACACTGAATCCTTTCGCTCGTTGTTTTGCAGGAATTAATTCAGAAACAAACGCGTAAGAGGATGCGGTTACAATAACATCACCTGCACCACGTAAAAAACTGGCAAAATAGATGAAAGGAAGATAGGTACTAAATGTAATCAACATTAAAGCCACTATTGCAATTCCTGAGCCTACTAATGTTGAATTCCCGTCACCAATTTTTCTCCCTAATCCCCCAACAAGAATCCCAATAATAATAATTCCCACAGATTGGAAATTAAGTAGAAAACCCAACGCTTCATATTCCATATTAAACCCAGAATCTAGTACCATATATGGAGAAAAAATTACAGCTAAAGAGTTTCTCCCAAAATTAATGAATACCATTGCAATTAAAAATACAATAAAGATACTAGTGGATCTTTCTTGATGGTTTACTTCATTATCAATAGTTAACGACGATTTAGATATATTTCTTCGTTTTTCCTCTTCTATTCCACCTTCTGGAATGAATAGCATAGGAATGGTTGAGAGAAACATAACTGATGCAGCAATGTAAAATAATGGTCCGTCATAAAAACCCCAACCGGGATATAAAACTTTCAAACCGTCATATAAAGCCCCTCCAATTAATATACCAATTATTCTCCCAATACCTCCAATGCTGGAGAGTTGTCCCTGTACACGTTGTCTTGTCTCATATTCATATAGATCCGTTATTAACGAACTCCAGCCAATGTTACTCATACTCCAGAAGAATTCTACACCACTCAAGCCTAGAATAATAATCCAACCAGCACTTAGGGGATTATCTACCATTCGATGGGCAAAAAAGACAAGTAACGTGCTGAATCCTGCGGATATCTCACCGATTATGACTAAAGTTCTTCTTAGTTGGTATTTATCTGAAATTATTCCCCAAATGAAGAGTTGACATCCAGAGTTAACAATCATTGGTAATGAAGCAAAAAGTGTTGTTTCAGTGACAGATAAACCCAAAAACTCTCGAAGGTAAATTGAAAGGTATGTATAAAATAATCCCCTTCTAAACATCGCAAGTATCTGGAAGGACGACAAACCGAAAAATATTCTAGTTCGTTTGGAATCCTTATTTTGAAGCATCTCTTTTCCTCATGAGCGTAATGTATATTGTAAAACATTCAGCGAATCTTGCTCCAATATTAACCTCAGAAGGTATTTGAAGAATAATCCTAGAAATGACTTTACGGCACCTAACAAGTCTTTCTTTCTGAAGGATTTACCAATTAAGAGTATTGAAAAGGAATTGGCTGTTAAAATAAATATCTACCCCTTCGACAACCAAGTTGGCATTTAGGAGCAAAACAATCACTTTATTCTTAAAGAATATACATTGAGGAACAATAGATTGAGTCAGAAAAAAAAGAAGCCTAAGAAAGGTAAAGGCAAAGGAAAAGGTAGAGGATATGCTCCAGCTCCAGGTTTTTCAAGAAGAACACGTTATCCCTCCGATTCAGAAGTGATCGGAGTAGTGATTCGAAATCTTGGAGCGCGAAGAATGGATGTACTTTGCGCAGACGAAGTGAAAAGAGTAGCGCGTATTCCTGGACGATTCAGAAGAGGATACAGAATAACCGTTAATGATGTAGTCTTAGTAGAACCTTGGGATGATCTTTCGGGTGATCGAGGGGACATTACATATCGCTATCGAAAAAATGAAATTAGACCCCTTTCTAGGAGATATAAAAAAGAACTCGACGCTTTAGATGTCGAAATCCCAAGAGTAATGGATGAAGAAGGACGTTAACCCGTTATATCTCTTCTCCGTTTAAATCATATTGAATACTCAGGTAGTTTTATTGGACCATCACTGAAATGACGGCTATTATTGCTCACAGAGGTTTTCCTAAGACAGGAGAACCTGAAAATTCAATACCCGCTTTCACATCGGCCTTAGAGGCAAAAGCTGATGGCATTGAATTCGATCTTCATCTCACAGTGGATGGCCATTTTGTCTGTTTCCATGATCCTGATCTGCTGAAACTGGGTCATTCTGGTCGAATTAATGAGACGAAACTGAAAGATTTGATTGATATTGAATTGTCAGAAGGTGTGACCATACCATCCATTGAGGATATACTAGAAAAATTTGGGAATAAAACCCTCCTAAATATTGAATTGAAACCACAAAAAAAGGGTGCAGAAGAAATTGTTCAAGTTCTTCACCAATATAGTATTGATAAATCTCCTGAAAAGCTTATTTTATCCTCCTATCATGGTGAAGTTTTAAGAAAGATTAAATCCATTGATCAGGAGATTCCGACGGGCCTTCTAGTTAACTTTGCCAGAAATCAACTCTCTTTAGCTCAAAAGTACAATTGTGATGCTTTTCACCCATTTTATGATATCCCCCCGGAAGGATGGACGAATCTTCCTGATTGGTTGGCTACTCGCATTATTAAATATTATGTCCATAAATATTTTGAACAAGCCAAGTCCCTTGGACTATTAGTCAATCCATACACAGTTAATTCTCCCCAATACTTGAAGAATTGCTTTAAATATAATGTTTATGCCGTTATAACAGATGCATCTGATCTTGCCTATCAAATTAGGCAAGATTATTCTTAATCACGACCAAAAGTCCATCGACTGATACCAGTGTTTTTATAGAGAAATTTACCCTCAATAATTTCTTCTGTATCCAATAATTTGGGAGTAAAAATTCGATCTCCTCCCCACATATTTTCATAAGGAATTTTACCCTTGGAAAACCAATGCAATTCCCCTTCAGTGTTCTCAAAATCAATTTTTTCTTTCACTGTTACAGTATAGATGAATACCAACCAATTGAATGCAGGTAAATCCTCTAACTCCTTATTTCTATTGATTTCATCAAAATAAATATATCCCCGAAATGAGATTTCAGATTGTGATAGTTCATAACCTGATTCTTCCTTAATTTCACGGATAATACATTCAAGAGGAGTCTCCCCTGGTTCGAGTCTGCCACCTATTCCCACGTATTTTCCTTGATGAAAATCATTCTCCTTTTTATTACGATAGAGTAACAAAACTTCATTCTCATACGTGATGTAGGCTAAAGTGGCTAATTTATGCATTGGCATTATTTTATCTGTCCAGATTCTTCACCAGTAATGGTCTTTTCTCTATCGGGGGCCTCTTTCCTAGAACTTCAAAATTATTCGGATAATTCGACACATTATTTAATTTTTGACAGGATTCTTCTTTTACTTGATCAGTTCTTCAAATTTAGAAAAATGGTGAATTTACACAATTAGAACCGAGGAAAAACGAGCTAATGGTTGACATTACTATCAGACAGAGTAAAATCACTGATGTTGACGAAATTAACGATCTAGAAAAACTTGTTTTTTCCCCCAAACTACGATACGGCCCTTCACTCATCATAGCTATAATAAATATGGCATTACCTCATTTAGCATTAACTGCACTACTAGAACCACAAAACAAAATAGTAGGATTTATTGCGGGTGAAGTCGATGAGACTCGTGAATCAGTGGGAAGAATTATAACAATAGAGGTTGATCCAGTTTTCCAGCACCATCAGATTGGACATACTCTCCTCCAAGACTTAGAACAGAACTTAGTTGAATATTATTCGATACAAACGATAGAATTACAGGTTCACTACAAAAATCAAAATGCGATAAATTTTTACCGTAAACATGGTTTTTCTGAGGTCAAAAGAATAAAAAATTATTATGCAAGGAAAGAACACGCAATACTTATGCAAAAATCGATAATTTAGATGTTTATAATTCAGACATCGCTTTAATAATTAAGGGAAAGATTTCTCCAGCTTTTCCATTAATAACAACATCGGCGTAGTAATCTAAACTTGTCGGTTCCTCATTTACAATAATCACTGGCGTCTTTGTATAGATTACCAGTGAAGGTAAAGCCGCTGCTGGATATACACTTAAACTACTCCCAATTATTATCACTAAATCAGCTCCAAGAAGAGCCCTTTTAGCTTCTTCAAAGACATCTTGTGGAGGAAGTTCACTAAATAGAACCACATTAGGTTTTATTAATCCATTACAATCTGGGCATCGCGGTACGATGACCGATTTGAGCATTTTCTCAACTGTTATCCTTTCATATTGCTTTTGACAACTTAAACAGGTAGCAGTTTCACCTGTTCCATGTAGTTCCAGAACACGAGAATTTCCCGCACGTTGATGTAAAAAATCAATATTCTGAGTAATTATTGTTGTTAACTTTCCCATAGATTCGAGGGTTGCAAGAGCTTGATGCGCTGGATTTGGTTCTGCTGATGAAACTAGCTCGGCAAGTTCTGAATGCATTGTCCAGAATTTTTCTGGCCATTTCAAAAATGCGGAATATTCAGCATACTCATTAGGATCAAAACGTTCCCATAGCCCTCCAGAGCTTCTAAAATCAGGAATACCTGATTCCACACTAATACCTGCACCAGTAAACGCCACTATATTTGATTTGGTCTTAATTAAATTCGCGGCTTGTTTATGTAAATCCATAAAAACTCACGTTATGGAATATAGGCATATAAAGCTAAATCGATCTTCTGGCTATCGTCTCCTAAAAGGGAAAGGTATTCAACCCGAGGGAGACTATCCAAGTTTATCGGTATATCAATCCTCCCAATCTTCTTCTGCTGTAAGCGTACGTTTTCAAATGCATGAATAACTAACTTTAAAGGTCTGTCTCTGTTAAGCTCGACCTGATTCGTATAAATTATCATTGGGTTTTCTGGAATTGCGATTTCTTGGTGAGGGGCTAAGAACCCTTGACGTGGATATTGTTGAGTTAATCTACCTTGCGAATGAATCCAGAGAGAGATTGGAGAATTTATATTAACTAGTGTAAGTAAACGAATTTTGAATATCGCTATTTGAGGGATCAAAAATGGTTGAACTAAACGAAAAACTATTCTATGCTTATGTACTCGTAATTGAGTCTCTCCAACAGATATATTCACCGCATCAGGTAACGGAATGAATCTAACAGCACTTCCATTTTTACCAGTAGACCAAACAGATCCTCCAATGTTAATCTGAGTAAGAAAATATAACTCTTTTTCGCTGATAGTGGAGCTTATATCTTCGAAATAATCTATAGCTTGCTCCAACTCCTCCTTAGTAGCTCCGCTCTTACTTTGAAGTAAATTTAGATACTGAGCCTTATCATGAGGACTTCCGATCATTGTGAGGACGCGGATATGAGCTGCACCATTCTTGAATTTTGCATAGTAACGCGCCAAGACACCACCAGAAGCATATGCAATCATTGAAAGTTTATGAGCTTTCGTGATTTCCCTAATAATGGTGACATTTTTTGCTAAATTGGTGCTAGCGTTATCGAGGTCAATTAAACTCGATATATCCAAAGCAAAAATGTATCGAAATCCGTGTCTCCACAGTTCTCTCGCAAACCAATTGAATATAGTATGTTTTGAATTAAAACCATGAATCAGCAATATAGGCTCATTAAATCGTGCATGTGTTAAATCCGGAAGATAAGTTTCTGTTAAATCAGTATCTAAATAAGCGAATCTCCATAATCTCCATTCACTTACTTCTTTTTCAATTTCTATCCAAAAATGATCAAGTTTCTTTAATCGTTCAGTTTCTGCGGTAACATCGACAAACTTGGTTTGACCGATCTTCCGATCTTCCTCATTATTGACCATTTTGCCCATTATCCAGGCGAACAAATAATTCAGTTGATTAACAAGTACCTATTCATGTAATTGATATATTTTTCTGGATTGGATTTAGTGCCCGAATTCTAATTTTGATATAGAATAGCTCCTTTTACCAAATCAAGTCATTTATACATCAAAATTCCTTTGTTATCGTTTAATTCGAAAATACCTAACATTTTTATTTGAATTTTCTAGGTATTTTCCCTCAATCAATAACTTTGTACTGTGAGTGGATAATCAATTGGTAAAGTATTGCCCTTCATGTGGACATCAAACGGATTCTGACTCAATATATTGCCTTAATTGTGGAAAAAAGCTACCTGAAAAACCTATCTCGAAACCAGGAACGAGTTGGAAATCTCCCACACGACCTGTTGGGGAACCTTCATATCAAAGGCCTGCTTATCCTCCTAGTTATACACCAGTGTATCAAGCAAAACCCTACCACCCAAGTATGAAAGCTCCACTTGGTGAACGATGTGTTGCTTACTTAATAGATTCTGCTATCGATCAGTTCACTTGTGGAATCTATGGTTGTATTAAGGATGGTATTCGTGATGGCCAGTCATTTGGAAAAGGGTTGATGAATCTTCGTGTAGTTGATTATAATTCTGGTCATCCGGCCACTATAGGGCAATCTTTTATTCGAAACTGTGTTTGTGGATGTGTAGACGTCTCATGTTGTTATTTAGTAGTGCTTTTGTCAACTGACGGACGTAGAATAGGTGATCAAGTTGCTGGGACCATAGTGATTCTAGATCGATGAAAAACCAACTTAAGATAACTCCCCTATACAATTGAAAATGTTTTAATTTACTACTTCTCCTTTAGAATGTAGGATTATGCTCTCGAAATACCTAAAATCTTGACAATAATTTTTTTCTTTAAATGAAATCTGGGTTTATTGAGATGGATGATATTTTTAATAAAATCTCCGAATTGGAACGCCTTGGAGAATTTGAGAAAATACTAGAATTAACCCAAAATGAAATGAAGACCAGTATTGACAAGAAATCCAAGCTGAAACTTAATATTGCTCAACAAGAGGCGAATTATAACTTACGGAATTTTCAAGCGGCAAAGAAGAACGTTGAGGACTTACTCCTCGACTCTTCAATTGCGATGTTCCCAAATTTCATTGGTGATGCCCATAATTTGCTTGGGAAGATTTTTAGAATTCATCAACGATATGAAGAAGCTTTAAATCATTACAAAAGCGCGGAGAGTGCCTATAAACAAGTTCAGAATAATTCTGGATTAGCCAAAATATACCTCAATATTGGGAACGCATATATCTTTCTGCAGGATATTAAAACAGCAAAGAAATTTCATATGAAATCATTAGAACTTGCTCTAATAACAAAAAATGAACGCTTGATAGCAAATTGCCATTTGAATCTTGGAAGTTTACATTATCAGAATGGAGAGGTGGAATCAGCTCTAGATAATTTCAAAAAAGCATTAGAAATATTTAATATAATCAATGACATTCCTGCACTGGCAGCAGTCCATTTGAATATAGCAGAATCTCTATTTTTAAGAAGAAACTTTACTGAATCATCTAAGTATAGCGCAGTAGCAATAGAGTTATATGGAAAGCAAAATAACATTTTAGGCCAGAACATCGCCTTAAAATCTTTCGCAAAGTCTGAAAAACATTCGGGTAACTTCAAAAATGCTATTAAATCTTTTGAGGAAGTACTTAAAAATCAAGAATCCGCAGCGGATGAAGAAATACTCTTGGAACTTGGAGAATGCTATTTGGAGCTCAAAAACATCGAGAAAGCAGAAGAGCTTTTCTTTTTATTACAGAATAATCATGTTTTTTCTCCTCAGGCGAGGGGGTACGCATTAAATTCACTTGCTTTATTAGCAGGTGAAAAAAAGGAGTTTACTAATTCAATTAATTATTATCAAGAATTACTAGAGGTTTTAGAAGACCTACCAGTTGAAGATAATGATAGTAAAGCATCAACTCTTGGTAATTTGGGGTTTATGCATCTGAAACTCGATAACTCAGAAGAAGCTTTCCGATATTTGAACTCTTCTTTGAAGTATTTTGAAAAGAATAAAATCTGGGAAGAATCCATTGTTTTATTAAATAATTATTTTACCGAATTTCTATCCAAGAAAAAATATGACAAAGGACTATCATTGATAGAAGAGTTTTCTCTACCTATTGCTAAGAAGGCTAAGAGCGGCAGATGGAGAGACTCACTCCATCTTAATGTAGCGTTTCTTTATCATCTGGTGGGAAATTCTACAAAAGGAACTAGATACTGCAAAAAATATCTTTCTGATGATTTATTAGGGAAAAGCAAGCCAAATTTTATAACAAATGAGATTTTACCGAGTATCCAGAGAAACGAACTAGAAGATGAGTGGCAGGTTTTTACAAAGTTACTAACCCAATAACCAGATAATTACAGTAGGCATCTCAAAGTTTCGACAAGCAATACTTAAAACTTATATAATGAATCTTTCGATCTTAAAACGAGGATAAAATGATTGACTGTTCGTGAACTCAGAAGAAGAATTATGGGGCCATATAGAATCTCTCATCATCCACTGTGCGATAATTTTACTGACCATGTTTATCATATCTACGGTCGAAAAGTTTGTAGAGGGTGTTTAATGCAATATTCGGGGATGATAATTGCATTTCTACTGATAATCCTCGATTTTTTCCTTCAATTTTCATTTTCTAAATGGAACGATTTTCAATTCGGTGTGTTTCTCTATTTCTTGATATTTCCTACTTTAATAACAGCATTCATTTTCAAAAATAGAATACTGAAGGATCTAGCACGATTTATGCTAGGTCTAGCGTTTACTCTCGCTTTCTTTTTAATGCTAATAACCCCAAATTGGATTGTAAAGGGATATATTTTGTTAAATTTTATTCCAGGGTATTATTACCTACAAAAACGTCGTGAAATAAAGAATGAAGATGTTTGTCTTGAATGCCACGAATATGAACATAGACCATATTGTAGTGGATATCAAACCTACCAAGATCGAGAAAGTATTTTTCTTGCTCAAGCATCTCAGGGTGGTGTTAAGGATCCGTTTGCACTATCACCAGAATCTCTAGATGAATGAATTCACAATCTTTATTCCTAATTTCCAATACATTTTTTAAACTTCCAAGAAAAGAGAATATGGATTTTAAGAATCTAATATAACCTAATATGTTATGGAGAATTATAGATGTCAAGTCAACAAGCCTTATTGCGAAAAACAGCTCCGTGTACAGATCGGTGTATCGCAGCATTAATTGATAGTTTCTTAAATTGTATCCCATGTTACGCCTTATGGAAGGATGGGATTCGAGATGGGCAAAGTTTTGGTAAAGGAATGATGGGACTTCGTGTGGTAAAGTTTTCCACTGGTCAACCCGCTACAATAACTGATTCTTGTCTTAGAAACTGCTTTTCATGTTGTCAACCCCTACTCCTAATTACCAGCGGCCGAAGACGATTCGGTGATTATGTAGCAGGTACAATTGTCATTAAAGATGCTTAAAACGTTTAAATCCCGTATTTAGACGTTTCTTTTTTTTCATTAAGGTTTCATTTATTAATTGAGGTAGACTAGAATCCCAAATTTAGAGCTAAAAGACCTTGAAGGTAAAAGATTTGAAAGAATGTTAACTTTTATCTTTAAGAATCGCTTACTGATTGGTGTTTTGTTCGGACTCCCATTTTTCCTTTTTGGTTTATGTACAGAATTAGCAATCCTTCATTGGGATATAGCTATATTGTCTGATAATTGGATACGAATAATTGCAGCGATAATTATCTCCATTAGCCTGCTTCCTTATGTGTGGATGATTAATGATTACTTTGATGCACCGTACGACAGATTAGATAAGGTAAAAGGGGAAAGAAATTATTTTTGTAGTTCAAATATCCAAGAAAAACCATATCTTGCATGGATACTGTTGTTAACTCCAGTATTAATCAGCCTACTTTTCAGTATTGTCATTGGGGTGGAAGCTATAGTTCTTGTGTTGACTACATTAATAATTGGCCATTTCTACAGCGCTCCTCCAATCCGATTAAAGGAAAAGATGTTCTTAGACTTAATATCACATGGTTTATATGCTTCTGGCCTCTTTTTTCTCTTAGGGGGAATAGTATTGTCCCCGTTTTCTTTGGTAATGCACCAACCAGTTTTTCTAGTTTTTCTGAGCATATCTATTCTTGATGGTATTTGGATCCAGTTTAATTCTCAATTACTTGATCTCGAAATCGATGAACTAGGTGATCAACGAACAACCTCTGTACTCCTTGGCAGACAAAAAAGTATTGTAATCCTTCGAGCCCTAATTGTAAGCATGTTGGCATGTACAACTTTTTATTTAGTTGCAAATAAATCTTTAAGAAGTTACTTAACTGATTCTTCTTACCTATTTTCAGTAATATTCTCATTTAGCTTAATAATTCTATATTTAAGTCAATCTTATAAACTAAAAGGCGATTTTCATGCAATTCGAAAACACTCAGCTTGGATGAGAAGAAATTTTGTTTACTTATTCGGAATACTGGGAGTATTATTGATAAAATAGAAGTTTCTAGTGAAGATGAAATTAATATAGGACTGGAGTAACATTCAAGATAAGTTATCCGATATTCCCCCTAAATTCATTATTTTTGTGTGAAGTGCTCAAATGCCAAAAGATGGGTATAAACAAGTAAAATTGGATCCCAAAAAAATGGCTAAATGGTGGCAGGACGCAGAGGAACAAATAAGGCTTGCTCATCCTCATGAATCGAAGAAAAATCAAGCAAAAATAACAGAAAAATACTTACAGTCTCGTATACAAAATGTTATGGCAAAAAAGAAATCACGACCTGATCCTGGTGAAAAACAGATAGCAGAATGGTATCGCAATGAGCTTCTGCACTTACGCCTTGAAATACCCGAAACACCATTAAAAGAAAGAGAAAGAATGGCTGCTGAGACTGTAACAAACAAAATAAAGCAGTATCGACGTACAATACAACTTGATTCTTTTTTCGATAGACCAGAATAGTTAAAAGTATTAATAATTGACTTTATACAATTAGTTTTATCCATTCATTTTTCAGTGTTATTCAATCAACGAGTATGGAGATTAAATTTTGACAAAACGAATGTACCTTGATGATAACTATGTAAAAGAGTTTAATTCCACAATTATGAAGACAACTCACGAAGGAATCGTGCTAAAGGAAACATGCTTTTATCCTGAAGGAGGAGGACAACCTGGGGATAAAGGAGAACTAGTGATTGATGATCAACATATTAGGGTCAAGAATACACGAATTAGAAAAGGAGTATTAGTTCACGAAACTGATTCTCAAGATTATGAGAAAGGCTCAATAGTAAAGGGGATCTTGAATTGGGATTACCGTTATGAACTAATGCGAAGTCACTCAGCTCAACATGTAATAAGTCGATTCTTTCAACTCAATTATCAAGCAGAAACAGTAAGTACACAGCTTAAACACTCGAAAAGCAGATTGGATTTTCAACCACTGGGAAAAATAACGCAGGAAGAATTAAGTGGGATAACATCTCGGATAAATTCAATATTAGCAGAAAACCTTCCAATATCGATTGATACTCTACCTCGGGAGGACGCATTTAATTATCTTCGAGAAAAAGAATATCAGACTAAATATTTAGAAATGGTACCCAAATCAGTAAAATCAATTAGAATTATTTCCATTGGAGAATATGATTTTGCTGCTTGTGCAGGAACACATGTGAAAAATACATCAGAGATCGGAGAAATTAAGCTCATAAGTACTAAAAATAAAGGCAAATTGAGAGAACGAATATTTTACTCTGTTACCTCTGATGAGTGATATGTTATTTTGGATTACTTTCAAGTAAGATAGGTTGATGAAAATATCTTCTCATCCAATTTTTAAAACGGAGTTGAGTTTTTGATGATAACTGTATATTTAGAGATACTTTTTTGGGGATAATTGTATTCTTCTGAAAATAATCCTGTAAAAAGTAAAGGATTAGCACTTCAAGGGAGAAATTTTCTGTTCTATTAAGAATCTGGCTTTTCTCTGTAAACAATTTACCTTTTTGATATGAATAAACATCCACTTGAATCTGATGTCTCTGAGATCCTGATTTACTAAATTCAAAATGACTCTTCTCAAATGGTTGTCCAATACCTGCAAAACGTTGTCGTAAGGTTTTAAGTGCGCTTAATGAGAGGTACAATTTTTGAGCTTTTTCATACTGCATTCTTTCTACATAAGAAGTGAGCTCGTTAGACCAGTCATTTATAAGGGTAGAATCGGATGATGTCAAACAATTTACGAATCTGATTAAATTTGTATTTTCGTCATCCTTTTGGACACAAGTTCGAGAACACAGATTTAATTGATGCTCCCAACAATTTTCCCTTTTGGTAGAGGTGCAAAACCTATTTCTTCGGCGTATTTGGTCGATCAGCTCTCTAAGTTTGATCGAATGTATGTTTATTCTAAAAATCTTATCATTCTCTCGAATTCTATTTTCAATCTCATTTGAGTTACACACTAGATGAGGATGAGGTTCATTTCTCAAAATAAGGTAGGAATATGAATGAATTCCGTTATTACGAATATTGAGCTTCGGTTGGTTTGCCCATATTTGTACTCTTTCAGCTTCAAATGCGGCCTCTTCACTCAAGTATGCTTGAAACTCGATATATCGTGTTAGTAATTGGATCTTAGAATATTTTCTTTCTTTTACTTTTGAAGATCTAAAATACTGCAAGACACGTTTTTGGAGGTTTTTGGATGCCCCAATATAAAGGATATCTTGATACTCATCAATGAATCGATATATTCCTGGTGTTGAGGGGATTATTGAGAAATCCTCGAAAGGAGTACTTATGCGATTAAACACGTGAGTATACACCTAGAGAAAAATCAAGATTCACTAGATAGCTTTTGCATATTATTTTTATTAATGTCGGGTCGAATTAATGTTTAATCTACTCATAGAAAATATAAATATGAAAACCTTTTTAGTCAAAGAGGAGGAAAGAATCTTAGGAGGACTTTCATTGTCAGAAGAAGAACAGAAGTTGCCAGATGATGTGAAAAAAGAACTACTAAAAAAGACGAAAGACGACGGATTTAGGGGAGGAATCGAAGAGGCTAAGGCTAAGTTAGAAGGTAAAATTCCTGTCAAACCTAAGGAGGAATAAAACGAAGGCTCAGCACCTAATATAAAAGGGGAGGGATTTTCATCATTACCTCTTTTAATCTTTAATCTCACTTGAAGCTTCGTGACCCGAAAAGGTAATTAACTATCATTTATGATTATGAAAGCATTTCGACTTCTGGGGAGATAATAATTCCTTGATTCGTAATTGATAATGGAAATAACCCTCTTTTATGATTGATTCCTCTCATTTTAACGATCTCGATTCCTCGTTGCCGTTTAGACCCCAATCGTTCATTGTATAAGCGGATTATACCAGATGCTAGAAATTCCTCCACAGTAAAACCTTTGGAATTGCTACTTTCAGTAATTGCCAACGAAGTAATTCCAAAACGACGAATTACATCAAAAAAACGGAGAAAATTATATCGGACTTCTCGAATATTATCAAATAGAAGAGAAATTATTGTGAGTGGATCGATAACGAGGCGTTTTGCATCAATCTCATTAATTGATTCTTTAATGCTTTTTGTAAGTGCAGGGAGATCTACTTTTGTTTGTTGTAAAGCTAATTGACCATCTCCAATTGCTCTCCCATAAGAGAAATCTAGTATCTTCAATCTTCCCTTATCTTCAAATTTTGCTAAATCGTATCCAAATGACTTCTGGGTTAATAGTAATTCTTTGCGTGATTCGTTGAAACTACAAAAAATACCAGATTCGTCGAATTTTTTTATTCCTTCCACCAAATAACCAACAGAAAGGCATGTTTTTCCGCAACCAGGAGCACCAGACAGAATAGCTGTCCATCCCGATGGAATCCCGCCTCCTAACAATTCATCTAAGCCTGGTATCCCAGTTCGAGTTAGTTCCATTTAATCAACTTCGAAAAATGTTACTGAAAAGTTACCTCTATGTACAGTATAATGCTCATTATATAAAAACAATTCAAAACAGGGGGAAAAAAATTAGTGGAATGATGTAGATTTCCATTTAATTCTGAAGAAAATTACCTAGTTTTGAACTATTAATGAGTAAAAGGTGAAGATCCATCACATTCGTGCCTGTGGGCCCTAATAATATTAATGATCTTCCTTGCTTCAGAAAAAACTTCGTTAAATCATTATTTTCTTGAAACGTGTCAATAGAGATATTTTTCTCCTGATAAGTTTCAATAGTAATCTTATCACAGATAGCCCCAGCAAATTCTGAATTCCCATCAATTCCATCAGAACCAAAGGAAAGGAACGAAAGATCAGGAGAAGAATCAAGACTACTTAGCTCCTTTAGGAATGCCGCAACAACTTCTTGGTTTCTTCCACCAATTCCGTTTCCTTTAACTTTCACGATAGGTTCTCCTCCTGAGATAAATAATACTGGTTCATCCTCCTCTCGAATGAAATCCATCCCCAATTTTGCTAAATTTGACCCTACAACTTTGGCATCCTCTTCTACCAACTGCTTATTGTTAATTACCCTAAAACCGAATTGTTTCACCGAATTGTAAATAGCTTGTCTTGCAATAGTATTCGAACCGAGTAGAAAATGGTGAACTTGCGAAAAAATCTGATTATTAGGTTTAGGAGTCTCTGGAATAATTCCAGCACATCCTTGTGATATGACTTCATTTACAGTATCTGGTAAACCATTTTTCAATACATCGTATTCTTCTAATAATTTCATTGCGTCATTGAAAGTACTTGGATCCGAAGTAAATGGTCCAGAGGCTATACTCTCAATTTTATCACCTATAACATCTGAGAGAAGTAATACAATTACTGGTGCGGGGATCATTTGTGCAGCTTGACCACCTTTAATCCGAGATACATGCTTTCTGATAATATTTATTTCATGAATTGACATCCCTGAGTGAAGAAGTTCCAGATTAAGGTCTGCTAGATCTTCAAGCATAATAGGAGGGATTGGTGCTGTCCATAACGCGGAACCTCCTCCACTTATCAAAGCAATCACAAAATCATCAGAGGAAACATCAGAAATGTATTCCAACGTCTGTTGTGTATTCTGAATATTGATTTCTGTAGGAATAGGATGAGTAGATTCAACACAGTGGATTTTTTTAAGGGAAACAGATCGTTTTACCCCTTCTGGAACACTTATTATTCCTGATAATGGTAAATCAAATAAAATTCTCTCAATGGCTTCAGCCATCCGTCCAACAGCTTTTCCCGCACCAATTACTTTCACTTCTTTATTTGATAGGTCATACTCGTTTTCTGCAATTAGTAAGTTCTGGGAAGAAGAATCATAGTGAATGTTTTTAATCACAATGTCATATGGATTGACAGCTTCCAGGCCAATGGTCACTAAATCAAACATAAATTGTCGTGACACATGTTCGGGGACTCCAGAAGGTAAATCGAGCAGTGATTTTAAGTTTCTAATATTCAATTTTGTCCCCTACTCCTTTCTACCATAACCGCCCCCACCAGGAGTCTTAATGATTAAGATGTCTCCAGATGAGAGTTCAACAATAGTCCGTCCTGGAAGTGTTAGTAATTCTCCATTTTTCTTCCTAACAGAATTAACTCCGCTTTTTCCAGATTGACCTTTATAGAGTCCATATGGAGAAAATATTCTCCTCTCAGATTGTATTGAAACGGTAGTGTCACCTAGACATTCAATCTCCTTTACGATTCCATCTCCACCTCGATTCACCCCGTGTCCTCCTGAATTTTTTCTAATGGCATATTTAATTACTCTAAAGGGATATATCAGTTCAAATGCTTCAATTGGGGTGTTTAAAGTGTTTGTCATATGACTATGAATCGCAGATGTTCCATTGTAGGATTTTCCAGCCCCTGTTCCCCCTCCAAGAGTTTCATAATAAGTAAAAGGTTGAGTTCCCCTTGTTGACCCTAAAGATATATTATTCATTGTACCTTGGGAGGCCGCAGGAATTTCAGGAAAAGCTTGAGCTAATGCCCCTAGTAAGACATCAACGATTCTCTGTGATGTTTCTACATTTCCACTTGATACAGCAGCGGGTGTTTTTGGATCAAGTAGACTACCCTTGGGAATTTCTATACTAATATTTCTAAACAATCCTGCATTCGTCATTATTGAGGGATCGGTAAGTACTCGGAATACATAGTACACACACGAATATACTACACTCTTAGGACAATTTACATTCCCTATCTGCTGTTTGTCTGTTCCTTCAAACGAAACAATGATTTTATTGCCAATAAATTTAATTTCTACTTGAATTTTGACAGGAGAGTCAGTCACTCCGTTGGAATCCAAGAAATCAGTATAATTCAACTCTTCCTTAGGAAATTTTTGAAGATGTTCACTAAATGATTGTTCTGAAAGTTCCATTAATTGGTTTATAGACTCTAATAACACTTCTCGTCCATATTCAAGGGCTAACTCCTTTAATCTTTCATCACCTCTCAATAGGGCGGCTCGCTGTGCTCGAAAATCTCCTAATCGCTCTTCCTTAACACGGACATTGGCTAGAATTAGACTGAGAATTTCCCGATTTTCGATTCCATTCGAATAAAGGCGTACTGGAGGAATTATCAACCCCTCCTGGTAAATTTCAGTAGAAGTGCCTGGCATACTTCCAGGAGTTGAACCACCGACATCTGAATGATGTGCTCTATTGGTAACAAAGAATGAAAGTTTTTTGTTTATGAATACTGGTAAAATGAATGAAATATCTGGAAGATGAGTTCCTCCTGTGGGATTATATGGGGAATTTAAAATAACAATATCTCCAGGTTTAAAATCATCAATTCTATAATGAGCTAAAACTGTTTCCATTGTAGAAAACATGGCTCCAAGGTGAACAGGAATATGCTCTGCTTGTGCAACTAATTCTCCACTAGAATTGAAGATTGCACAAGAAAAATCAAGACGTTCTTTGCAATTAGCACTGAAGGAAGCACGGCGAAGGACAACTCCCATTTCCTCGGCAATATTTTCCAAGGCTTTCTGGATAATACTTAGATTAATGAGATCTGTTTTCATAATCCTACAATCCTTCTAGAACTTTTTCATTATAAGATGTCCATCTTCGAGAACTTCCACAAACCAATCCTTATCCACTAAGACGGTGGAATCCGCTTGTTCAATAATACTTGGCCCAAGGATTTTATTTCCTGAACGGAGAAGATCCTTCTTATAAATTGCAGCTTTTTCCCATTTACCATTAAGATAAATACTACGCTCTTCCATTAAACTTTCTGGGGGTGGTATATCCTCACCTAAAGGTAATTTTGGTAAAGAAAATTTAGGGAGCTTCACCACAGCGGAAACACGGATATTAATTACCTCATGCGGTGCATTAGGGGAAGAATACCCATAAGCCTTTTCATGAACAGAATCGAAGCTCTTGGACATTTCCTCTATTTCGTCTTGGTAAGAGACTGTAAGCTCATAAGATTGGCCAACAAGACGAATATCAACTTCTTTTATGATAATAATTTCCTTCTCGTCAAAGCCATCATCAATACATAACTTAATCCCCTTATGAACTAATTCATTAAACGAAGTTTCTAAATAGGGGAGAACAGAGTAGTTTAACGGTTTAATAATAGATTTTGTCAGATCATGCTTGATATCTGCAGTTAAGAGACCGAACGCGGACCATACTCCTGGATGGGGGGGGATTATCACTTGCTTGATTGATAATCTTTGAGCCAGAGCACATGCATGTAAAGGACCTCCTCCTCCGAAACAGCAAAGAGTAAAGTTACGAGAATCCAGTCCTTTTTCAGTACTAACCTTTCTGAGAGCTAATGCTACATTATTTTCAAAAATTTCAATGACTCCTTCTGCAGCTTCCTCAACAGATTTCAGCTTTAAATCGTTCGAAAGAGTGGTTATAACTTCTTCAGATTTAGTTAAATTTATTTTTATTCTTCCATCACAAAAATAGTCTGGATTAATCAAACCTCTTACTAAATTGGCATCTGTAACTGTAGGATCTATTCCTCCTTTCTCATAACATGCTGGACCAGGATCAGCTCCTGCACTATTAGGACCAACCTGTAGTATTCCGTGATTTAATTTTGCTATACTTCCTCCACCAGCACCGATTGTTTGAACGGCTATTGTTGGAATTGGAATTGGATAACCAGAAATTTCATTTTCAGAAGTAATTTCGATACTCCCATTAACAATGCTAGCAACATCTGTAGATGTACCTCCAATATCTAACGTGAGTACGTTATCGATTTGTAATAATTGAGAAGAATAATACCCACCAAGGACTCCTCCTGCAAGTCCTGATAATACAGTTTCAACAGATTTCTGAGTAGCATTCTTGATTTGAGTGACTCCACCCGAAGATAACAATATTAATGGGGGATTTCGAACTTGGTGGTTTCGAATCACTTCTAGAAATGAATTAAAATAATTTTTCATTAGAGGAGCAATATAGGCATCTAGAACAGTAACACTAGTTCTGTCATATTCACGAAATACTGGCAATACCCAGCTAGAAAGCGATATATGTATATCAGGAAGCGCTTTTCCTATGGTTTGAGCAACATCCATTTCGTGTTTAGGATTAAAAAATGAAAAAAGAAAAGAAATCGCAACTGATTCAATCTGAAAATCTCTAATCTTCTCAATAAGAACATCCACAACAGAAGGATCTAAAGGTAGAATAATTTCACCATTTGCGTCTAATCGTTCTGGAATTCCAAATCGATATTTTCTCTGAACAAGTGGAGTGACTCTCGTGGGATAAAACGAGTAAAGATTTGAACGATTTTGACGACCAATCTCAATTAGATCTTCGAAGCCCTCTGTAGTTATTAATGATGATTTGACTCCTTTACACTCTAATATTGCATTTGTTGCAACTGTTGTCCCATGAACAAGGACATCAAGGTCATGTAATGGAATCGATTTTTCTTTGAATAATTCAATTCCTTGATTTGTTCCAATAGACTGATTAAGTGTAGTAGTTGAAACTTTATGTAGAGTTACTGTACCTTTTTCCGAATCTATGTAAATAAAATCGGTAAAAGTTCCTCCAATATCAATTCCTAAGCACTTCATTACTTTACCCAGAAAATTAAGTTGATTTTCTTAAAGGATATCTCACTAATCTTGTACTCATTAAATAGGCAATAAAGAGTTTGTTGAAAATAAGACCTAGAGATAGATATATCTCTTTATCCGCGTTGACTTTTCGATGAAACGAACAATTTAAGCTAATATGAATGCGACAGATAGTAAAAGTCCGAATACAAAATGTACCAATATGGTTTGCCCATTGGCAGGTAAGAGTTCTTTTATTTTATCATAATTTTTATTTGAGTGTAGAACAGCTTTAATTGCAATAGGTAATGTCAATGCTGAAAGAAGTGCAACTGCAGGGAATATTGAAAAAACAACAAAAAATAATAATGACATATAGGCTAATATCATTCCAATAGAATATATTTTTACCGATTTCTCTTTACCCAGATTAACTACTAGAGTATTCTTACCCGCTTTCGCATCTGCTTCTGCATCCTGAAATTCGTTCAGAAACAAAACTAGCGCAATTAGAATAGCTATGGGGATTGAAGCAAAGGCTAATAGTGAGGAATCAATATGTCCTAATTGAATATAATAAGCAGAATAAACTCCTAATGGTCCAAAACCTACAAAAACTGCTAACTCTCCTAGACCACGATAGCTGAGGCTTACAGGTAATGCTGTATAGAAGAAACCAAGCAAAACTGCAACAGAAAGGAAAATGACTAAAAGATATCCTTGAATTAGGAATAGAATCAGTAAAGCTGTTACCGAACCGATTATGTAGGATATTATTGATGCTAAGAGGATTCTGCGTGGAGCAATAATGTCATTTTGGATCATTCGTGATCCGCCGTTAAACTGGGAATAGTAAATATTAATATCATCCGTTGAACGGTCGTAATAATCATTTGCCAGATTTGTACCAGCTTGTATTGCTACCCCAGAAATTAATGTCAGTAATCCAAGTAATAGATCAAATGATGCTGATTCATAATAAGCAATAGCCATTCCGAGAATCAATGGGACAATTGAAGCTGTGAAAAAAGGAGCTCTCATTGCGAAAATCCAAATTTGCAATTTTTGAAGGAATTTGGATTGAATTTGTTCTTCTTGGGCTGTCAAATGCATTGGTACGTCTGTCATAAAATTATCCACCAATTATATGCTCTATTGAACACTTACAGAAGATTAAAATGGTTATTGATAATTCCTTGTGTACAACGATTACAAAAATAGAAAATCCAGTAAATACCTCATAGCTCGAACAGGGTAAGTATAATGGTATCCACAAGAGTACTTTCAATCAGAATAAATAAAAAAACTTTCGAAGCTTTAGAAAAAAACGCTAAAATATTGAATTTGAAATTATCCGTCCTGGCTGCCAAAGTTTTAGAAGAGAAGACTGAAGAATGGTCCAAAGAATATGCAATTCGAATATATCATGAATTGGGACTTGATAAAGAGGATATTATAGGAAATGAGTAATATGCAACTCATTGAATCTGTTTTGATGGGGATTCCCCTTATAGCTTCTGCTGGATTTTCTTTCCTCAATTGCAATTCATTTTTTCGTCTCTACAAACAAAAAGAGGAACCAATTCTATTACACATTTCTCTCATCTTTATTTCAGCTGGAATAATCTTCTTTTGCATTCTATTCGCATTCTTAATACCTGATATACCCCCAATCAATTTTTTCCTACTTGCGAATGTTTTTGTTTGGACAATCTTCTTAGAAGTGGGAAACGCATATTTTTCAGCCTTTTTAAATTGTACCAATGCTTTTGAAAAATATACACTTCCTATCTTTGGAGGAGCTATAGGTATGATGATTTTTACTTTTATAAATCCCGACATTTACCTCTTTACAAATCCAGTGCGATTTGAGCTATTTTTATACCTAGCTAGCTTCATATCAGTTATTTACTTATTAGTTCGAGCATATAAACGGGTAAATCTATTAATAGAGAATTTTGAGGGTGAAGAGATTAAATTGATGCTTCTCACACAGAGAATATGTAGCTTAGGAGCATTTACATTAGTATATACCTTCGTTTCTGTATTTTGTTGGCTAATCTTTAAGGGGATTGAACAATTAGATTTATTGATGAACACTTGGAATGTTTTTGACTGGTTGGTATATATTAACGTCATTCTGTATCTTACTATTCTCTTAGGAGCTTTTATTTCTTCTAAGAAAATTGATTTTACGAAGATTGACTTACTTTCCCTTTTAAATATTCTAGATTCACCAAAAACCATGTAAAATGATATTTATGCCCTTACAAAAGAAAATACTTTGTATTGGAGACTCTCATACTGCAGGATTTCCCCAATTCGACCCAAACTTTGGCGGACTTCCCGAAAGTTCCTATGAATTTTGGTTGGAAGTTTCACTCCAAGAAGAATACCCAGAATATTCAGTTGAACTAGATAATGAAGGAATTTGTGGGGAATTTTCGACTGATATCTATCATAGATTATTAGCTATTCCCAATCTAAGAAAATACATATGCGTATTATTTTGGGGAGGTGCAAATGATTTAGGAATGGGACGGAGAGCCGAACAAATTTGGAAAACCATTGATCTAGCTTTGCAGTATTGCAATTCAGAAGGCGTACCAGTATTTATATTTACAATCCCACCAATGAATATAAGTGGGTTACAGAAGCACTTACTAAAATTAAATGAAATGATTCACGCTAATCTCGCTACAAATGTAATTGATGTATACCCGAGTCTTGAAAGAAATGGGAGATTAGACTCTCAGTTTGGGATTGGAGACGGGGTTCATTTATCCATAAAAGGGTATAAAACAGTTGCTGGTGTAGCTTTCGACTCTCTTAAGAAATTCTTACCCGATATTCTATTCTAATATCCGAATGTCAGTTTTATAGACTGATAAGAATTTACATCCACTCATTAATCCAATTTTTGCACCGTATCAGGTGTAGGCATAAAATACTCCCCTCTCATTAAACCTCTATCAATAGCTTTTTGGACTA
>JAEOTC010000262.1 GCA_016840035.1 Candidatus Hodarchaeota archaeon
ACAATTTTATTTGCCTGATACAGTGGAGTAGCGGTTATATTGTAGTATTCCCTTTCAAATTTTTTTCCAGAAAATAAAAATTCGGTATCTTGGGTGTATAAACCTGTTTTTCCCTTGATGAGAGCTAATAAACCCTCATATAAATTTTGAGAATCAACAATATGAATATTATTTTTCGTCTGTTCAAACACCATATTCCTAAAGTTCTTACCCCGAATATCACCTTCAGCTCTACCAGTGAAAATTACTCTATGAGCTGATCGATTATAATCAATGATATGTAAATCAGCATCTAAAACGATGAGCATATCATGAATGTCTCTAAATACGTGCTTTCTAGCTATTGGTACGAGATCTAGGAATCCTACCTCAAAAATTGCATAAGTGTATAAAACAAAAGCAATCATGAATGCTACAGGTGTTAGATCAATAAAATCTAGGGGAGGAATGACTTTTGTTACTCGAATAATGTTACCTAAGATTGGGAAGCAAGCACCAAATGCAAGGAATATTATCTGACTCCTAAATATTGTCTCTTTGATGGTAGTCTCTCTATACTTACTAATAAGGAGATAGAAAGCTCCTATGAGTAATAAATATGAATATAAAAAGTTACTGTAGAATGCTGGCCCATAAACCAAATCCATCCGGATAAATGGTTCACTGGTATTTAGAGAAATTGATTCGTAAAACAAATGGTTGAAATCATCAGTTAATACTAAGAAGTAATGAATAATTGATGGAAAAAATAATAAGAGGAGTAGAGGTCTTTCGAAAAAACCATAATCTCTTGTAAAATAGAGAATAAGAAAGAAGAACAATACTGGGAGGGTTACTATACCAATGTACTGAATTAAGTTGAAAAATTTCATCAAGTTTAGATCTAAGCTGGATATTTCGAAAAAGTAACCTATTGACCAGAAAGAAGCTGAAGTCACAAGCAGAAGAAAATATGTTCGCATTCTCGTCTTAGGTCTGGAGAGGAGAGGATAAGCAAGAAGAAAGATGCCTAGTACAGACGTTGCGGCCATCATAAGGCCATAGACAGAGAATTCGAACCACATCTCATTAAAACTAGATACCTCTCACATTTAAGAGTTGTCTTATACTACAATTTTCTAATCGGCTGAATTGTCCATTTAGAATCTGAGACATCACGAAATGAGTGAGCTTTAAAGAATCTTACTTCTTCTGCTCTTGAATCGCTTTAAGAACCCGGTCTGGAGTATAAGGAGGTTCAGTAAGCCGAATACCAATTGCATCGAAAATGGCATTACTTAAAACGGGCATCGGACCCGAAATATTTACTTCAGCGACAGATTTAGCTCCCCAGGGACCACTGGGTTCATAAGTTGGCACGATAATGGTTTCAATTGTGGGAAGGTCGATAGTAGTCATAATTTTATAATTTCCAAAGGAGGGATTCATCATTTTGCCCTTATCGTTGAAAATATATTGTTCTGACAATGCATAGCATAATCCATTAACTAATGCTCCTTCAACCTGTCCGATTACTAACTTTGGATTAATTGGGGTTCCACAATCCACTGCAGCTACATATTTCAGCACTGTTACCCGACCTGTTTCAATATCCACATCTATTTCGGCATAATGTGCGATGAATGGAGGAGGAGATTTCTTGGATAACTCTGAAGCTACAGCTCCAATTTGGGTTTGGTTTTCAGAATAATAAGACTTCGTTCCAATCTCTGCAAAAGTCATTTGTTTTCCAGATTTCTTATGGATTACAGTCTTATTCTTAATTTCCAATTCATCCTTAGGTACACTTAAAACCGTTGCAGTATAATCAATTAATTGCTTTTTAACTTTCATTGCCAGATTTATACATGCTTGGCCAGTTAAATAAGTAGTAGAGCTAGCATATGCTCCAGTATCGAAAGGTGTGGTGTCAGTATCGGAACTTGTTACTAGAACATCCGATGCATCAATACCAAGGCCCTCTGCGAAAATTTGAGCAAGAATAGTATCCGATCCAGTTCCGATGTCAGTTGCACCAACAAGTAAATTGAATGTGCCATCTTCATTCATTTTGCAGTATCCAGCAGCCATATCAATATCAGGAATCGAAGAGCCTTGCATTACACATACAAGACCGAAACCTCGCTTTACAGTGTCAGTACTGTTTTTCTTCTTAATTTCTTCACGATTCCACCAATTAATGGCATCTGCGCCTTGATTAATACACTCAGTCAAGCCTACTGAGTCCACTGTTTGCTCAACTCCCTCTGTTCCTTCTCCTAATGCCTTGAATATTGGAGAAGTCTCACCTGCTTTAATATGGTTCATCAATCGAAATTTAGCTGGATCCATCCCAATTGCTTTAGCTAAATCGTCCATTACAATTTCCATGGCTAATGATGCCTGTGTTCCGCCATATCCTCTGTATGCTCCGGCAACAGGAAGATTAGTATAAACTGTGTCTCCAATAAATCTAATGTTGTCGCAATGGTAAAGAGGTAAGGTTTTACTTCCCGTATTGCTTAAAACAGTTAATGCATGGGATCCATAAGCCCCAGTATTACTGATAACTTTCATATCCATGGCTGTAATCGTACCGTCTTTCTTTACTCCAGCTTTAAACTGTGTAGTCATTGGGTGTCTTGTACGAGCAGAGATGAATTCTTCTTTCCGAGTAAATTCAAATTTTACCGGTCGCTTCAATTTCCATGTAAAAGATGCCACAATAGGTTCAGTAATGATTTCTTGTTTTGTACCAAATCCTCCACCAATTCTAGGTTTAATAACACGGATTTGAGATAAAGGAATTTCAAGAATTTGAGCTAGAATCCTCCGACAATGGAATGGTACTTGAGTGGCAGTTCGAACAACCAATCGATCATAATCATCAATATAGGCAACACTAATATGGGGTTCTAATGGACAATGTTGTCCATAATGATTTCTAACCGTTTTCTCTACAATATGATCTGCTTCGGCAAATCCCTGTTCGATATCACCTGTTTCTGCATCAATATGGGAAGCATGATTTTTCTTTGGGTCATAAAAGACCGGAATAATATATTTTGATTCATCCTCATCATGGATGATTACTTCATTTCCAATTGCTTTATCATGATCAAAAATTGGTTCTAAGATGGTATATTTCACTTTGATTAGATTCAATGCCTTTTCAGCAATTTTTACTGATTCTGCTGCCACTGCAGCTACGCGTTCTCCAACAAATTTTACTTTTTTATTGAAGAGTCGTGTATCATAGGGGGATGGCTCAGGAAATCCCTGACCAGCACTTGTATGAAGAACTTGAGAAGAATTTTTATAGGTTAATATATCTACTACTCCAAGTAGTTTTTCAGCTTCACTTGTATCAATATCTTCAATTATAGCATGAGCGTGCGGACTACGAAGCATTTTTACATGAAGGAGGTCTTTAAAGTCCATATCATCGGTATACATCGGTTTACCCATAGCCAAACTTAGGGCATCTTTCTTTGGAACGCTCTTTGTAACAACTCGTCCTTTGTAAATTTTCTCTGTCACTATTTTTCACCTCGTATAGCTTCAGCAGCAGCTTTCACTGCCTTGATTTGACCAGAATACCCTGTGCAACGACATAAATTTCCATCTAGTGCGAAGCTTATTTCTTCTTCGGTGGGATTAGGATTTTTATCAAGTAAATTCTTAGCAGATAATATCATTCCCGGAATACAAAATCCACATTGCACCACTCCTTCATCTACAAACGCTTGTTGAATTGGATGAGGATTGTCACGTGTACCTATCCCCTCAATTGTAGTAATTTCCCCATTTTCTGCTTGAGCTGCTAACATAATACAAGACTTCACAGCATACCCATTCAGTATAATAGTACAAGTACCACACGCTCCTTCCTTGCATCCACGTTTTACTCCTTTGTATCCTACTCGTCTAAGAACATCGAGCAGAAGTTCATCAGGTTCAATAGATATTTCTTTTTGTTCTCCATTGATAGTAACATGTAGAATTTGACTCATTTTGTCTCCTCCTGCAATTTTTGTATCATTCGTTTGAATAAAACCCCTAAAAGTTGTCTTCGATATTCCTTACTTACACGAAAATCTTTTACGATATCGACCGATGATTCTAAAACTGTTAGAAGACTTTCTACATCAATATTTGCTATTTCTTGTCCGATTAGTGCATTTTCAACCGCTTTTAATCGAGTAGCTTTGGTAATACGGGATACAGCAAGCCTAGCGTCTGTAATCTTTCCATCCTTAACCTCTGCGGCAAATGCTATGGTTAACCATGTATAATCCGCCGTTGTGAGAGAAAATTTCTCATATGAATGAAACCACGCATTTCTAACTGGAAAGCGAACCTTAAGAATTAGATCTCCATCTTTTACCCCTCCATTTGCGAAATGATCAGCTGCAGGTACTCTCTTTCTTTCTCCGTGCAAATTCATAATTTCGACTTCAGCATCGAGAGTCAAGAGAACTACAGGTAGTCCAACCCATGTATACAAACGAGAAATGTTTCCTCCCAATGTTATTGCATTCCTTAAGGGTGTATCTGCAATTAGTTGACATGCTTTCTTCAATACACCGTTGCCTACCTTACTAATTTCAGGAGAGCTATACATCTCTGTAATAGTGGCTGTTGCCCCAACCTGAACCTCCCCATTTCCGTCGATAATTTCGTTTAGACCCAATCGTGTAATGTCGATGAGTCGTTTCGTATTATTCCTACTTTCTGCTGCTAAATGGGTACCACCAGCGATATAGGCACTTTCTTCGTGTTCTGCATAGAGGATTAACGCCTGTGAAAGATCTGAAGGGTATAAATATTCTGTTACATTTTTCATACGTATTTAACCTCCGCCAATGGGGAGAGAGATCCAGATATGATCATTATTTTGCACTACATAATCATGTGAGGTTCGAGTTCCATTTACGATTGGAATAAGATATTCTATCTCTGAGGGAAGGAAACCAATGTCTACTAAGATCGTCTTGATAGTAATTTCCTCAGAAAATTCGATAACTTCTTTTCGTTTTTTGCTGGGAAAGGGATTACGAACCGATCCAACTAGCTCTAATGTGGCAGAATTCATATTCACTCGTACCATGAACTAAACAGAGAAGAAAAATATAAATTTTATAGAGTTTTTCCTTTTTATTGACAACCTAAAAATTTATTCATGTCTTTGGGAGTATCAAAGTCTTTAAGTATTCCAGCGTCTTGTGTTGGAAGGAAAAGTATCTGTTTTTTATATTTGGTAGTAATTTGCTTGAGCCCACGTTTGCTTTCAGAAATCGTTCGAATCTCAGGAAATAATACTGAGTTGAATAGAATTGGATGACCTTTTCGATTATCATGGGTTGGAATTATAATATCAGGTGTATCACTCAGGAATTTGGTTATCATTATGTTAATTAACTCAGAAGGTATAAGAGGAATGTCTGCAGGGGTTATCAATGCGGCATCCGCTTTATTAACAGCAGTAATTCCTTTGATTACTGATGATGACATTCCTCCAGATTTATAGTTCTCATTGTAAACAAATTTGACTTTTTTTTCAAATTCCGATGTGATTGGCGTTATAATCTTTTCAATCACTTCAGCATCATGGCCTGTTACTACATAGAGATAATCGATATTAGAGTTCAAAAAAGCGAGAACTGTTGATTCTATAATGCTTTTTCCTGAACTAAGCTCGTATAGAAGCTTATTTTGTGAAGGAAACCGTTTTGATTCTCCTGCAGCAAGGATTATTCCAGCAATCATCGGAACTAGTCTGAATTTCCAAATTGATAAATATTTCTGGATAACAATACAATCTCTATTAAAAGGTAACACTATTCCCTTCTTTTGATTCGTATCTAGCATTTAATCGTGTAATCAATCATGTCAACTACAACGGACGATACTTCAGCTGTAATCCTGCAAATGATTGCTAATACGCTGCATTTATCTCTAAAACAGGTTTCAACTACTCTTCAATTACTCAACGATGGAAATACCATACCCTTTATTGCTCGTTATCGGAAGGAAAGGACTCAATCGTTAGATGAAACCCAACTTCGAGCCATTGAACAAAATTATCATCAGCTCACTGAACTGTATCGGGAAAGAAAGCGAACACATGAAGTAATTGAAGCACAGGGCCAAATGACAGAAGAACTAGCAAGAAGTATTGCCAATGCCAGCAGTCTTGCTGAACTCAAGGAAATATACCGTCCCTATAAACGTAAGAAAAAGACTAAGGGGTTGATTGCACGAGAAAAGGAGCTAGAACCTCTTGCTAATATTTTACTTAGTAGAACGGACTATCCTGAGGGAGAAACTCTTGAGGAAATCGCAAATGGGTATGTCAATGCTGAATTAGGAGTAACATCCGTAGAGGAGGCACTCGAAGGGGCTAGACATATTATCGCAGAGGATTTATCGAACTCTAGCAATGTTCGGGAAACTATACGTTCAAAATTCTTCACAAAGGCATCCTTTACAACCAAGAAATCAATTCTATTTGAGATGGATGAAGAGGAGGAGGAAGAAGACTCTC
>JAEOTC010000052.1 GCA_016840035.1 Candidatus Hodarchaeota archaeon
AAGATCTACCACAAACCGTGTAATCCGAGAATACATTGCTTCTCATTTAGCATCTAAATTGGGAATAAATGTCCCACAAGCACTTTTAGCACAAAAAGACACACAAATTGGTTTACTCTATGAATGGCTAGATGAAAGCATTGAATTACGAGAAAGTAGTGATGTTATATTAAATAAGTGTCCTCCAAGGGATGTTATCCAATTATTGCTCCTTGAAGCATTGATCGGTGCTTCTGATCGACATTCTGGAAATTACCTTATTGCTAAAGATAAAATATGGGCTATAGATTTAGAGAGAAGTTTTAATACTGATCCTCTTGATAGTGAACTTTCTCTTTACTTTGAGTGGATAAATGAATCGCAATCGAAGATTAAGGAAAGGATAGACGATTTTAAGAGTTTGATTCAAGATCATCAAATTCTTCAAGAAGACTCTAATATTAAAAATATGATCGAATCTCTACCAATTGATGATAGGGCTAAAATAGCAATGAAAATTCAAGTAGAAGAGATGTTTAGCAACTTAAAGAAAAATTTCATGAGTATATCAACACGGATTGATAGTTACTTCCAAAAGTCTGATAATCTCTCCCTTTTCTAACCACAATCAGAATTTCTTTGATCACAGAGAATTTCCTGATTAAGTTGG
Source organism: Candidatus Hodarchaeota archaeon (assembly GCA_016840035.1). Lineage (GTDB taxonomy): Archaea > Asgardarchaeota > Heimdallarchaeia > Hodarchaeales > Hodarchaeaceae > Hodarchaeum. Next base: position 650 of record JAEOTC010000052.1, read on the forward strand.
TCTATTTTTATGGATAAAAAAGAAGTCTCAGGTAATATTTGTCGAAAACAAAAATGCCATCATTGCTGTGTAGAGACAGAAATGCTCTTACTAAAAACTGATTCTATGCGAATCAGTAAATCAACAGGAATTCCTATCCCTGAATTTTCATTTCTAACTAAAGACAATCAAAGAATGTTAAGGAATAAGAAAGCTGATAATGAAGAAATTTGTTTCTTCCTGGATGAGAGTGGAACCTGCACCATTTATAATATTAGGCCAGAAGGATGCACCTATTATCCAATTATTTGGGATTTAACAAATCATCAAGCGATTTCTGATGATTACTGTCCTTACCATGAGAATTTTAAAGACAATATCGAGAAAATTCAATCCAACCTCGAGATATTTGTACTAAAACTTTATGGCTGGTTATAAAGAATAAAAAAAAAGAAGAGAAGGATAGATATCCTTATCTTTTTGATTTACGAATCACTGGAATTGCCATGACGAGGGCTAAGAGGCCAAAAATAGTTTCAAACCCAGGAGTAAGGGTTGGAGTAGTAGTATCATCTTTTCCAGGATCAGTTGTATCGTCGATGATACCGACTTTTACACTGTACCTTGCCTCTAACTCACCTTTATTGGTGGAGGCGATGATTCTGAAAGTATATTCACCCTTGATGGGAATGGTCAAATTGAAGTGGACATCGAAGAAACTGTCAGCGGGGAATGTACTATTCACGGGAACGACCTCAATAATGGTACCATTTAACCATAATAATTTAACTTTTGAAATGTGAAGATCGTCATCTGCTCCTGAATAAACCTCTGCTTTGATATTGAAGGTTTCATTAACATCTACATTATCAGGACCATAAATGGAAATCGATGGACCAGATTCAGTAACATACCAATCACAGCTTGTGTACCATTCACTTCGGATATCATCATAAAGCTCGAAGTGGACAATATACTTGCCAACCTGGGTAAAAGTATAATTTAAATCGTATTCCCAGACCTCATAGGCATTAATGGGAACATCAACCTCCAGTAATAGCTCGGTATACCCTGTTGGATCTTCCATACGGATCTTGATGATGACACTGGGCATATCATGACCAAAGTTGCTTTGAGCTTTGAAGTGCATCCATCGGTTTTCACCGACTTTAGCCTCGTAGTCTTGGTCAATATATAATTCATAACCATCCATCGATCCATCATCGACTTGCCACCAGCACCAGAATTCCCAAACTTGACCTGTATCATGATCAGTGACTAACAACGCCACATCATAATATCCAGGTTCAGAGAAAAAGTATTCAACATAATTGGACCAAGAATCACCCGGAGTGAGCCATACAGTCTCATTTATTAACATATCTTCGCCATCGGACCACATTATTAAAGCATAAATTGAGATCGTTTTATTGATTGAAAAGCGATTCTCAATCACAAAGTCCATCCAACCATGTTCACCAACCATTCGATGATAATCCTGATAAATCCATAATGCAAAATAATCTGGGTCTTCATAGACTTCCCACCAGCAGTGAGATTCCCAATAGCTAAATCCATCAGAAACTGAGAATAATACCTCATAGTATCCTGGAATCGTGAACTGATAGGATACATCATCATACCAATAATCAAAAGCCATTAGGAATACTGTACGATTTTCATAAAGAAGAATTTCTTGTGAATCAGGAGTTTTTAACACAACTTTGGCGGTAACAGACATGTTCGCATTGAAATGTGATTGGATATCGAAAGCCATATACCCTATATCACCCACGGAAGCATAATTGTCTTGAGAAATCCAGAGATCCATCCAAGGCTCTACGACATCCCACCAGCAATCAGCTTTCCACTCTTGACCGTATTCATCATAAACGAAGAGAGCAACATCGTAAAATCCATTTTGCTCAAATAGTATACTTACTTCGTCATAAAAGTACCCATAGGCCGAAAGATTGGCTGGACCACTATAAAGTGTCACAAGTTGATCTTCGGGAGTATTTACGATCAAGGAAATATTTACATTCATACTCATATTATAATAGGAAACAATGTCAAATCCCATTACTCCTACCTCGCCTACTGCTGCATGAGTACTTTGGTAGATATTTACTTCTAAATATCCTTCAGGTACAACATCAGCAGCAACAAGAGTAGGATTGAATGATATGAATGAAATAGCAATTCCAAATACAAGAATTGCTAATAAAAACTTATGGTGTTTCATTATTAATCAACCCAAATATCTAGGATTTAATAAACGTAAATCCAAGTTAAGTTTGTATGGTGGTTCTTTCATATAAATAATTCTGAATTGATCCTCCGCAGAATTTAATGACTAGTGTAGATGGGTTAGATTAAATTAAAACACTCACTTTGCTGAATTTGGATTCAGTAATAGTTAAAAACAAATTTTCATTATAATGAATAATTTGTCGGGATATTAGATAGAATCAAAAATAAACGAAAAAAGGGATAAGGTTAATGAAAATAACTAAAACTAAATCACTATTAATAATTGCGCTTTTTATTATGAATTTTGGATTTCTTGTGCAAACTGAAGGGATCAGTCCAAATAAGCTTACGCAAGAAAGTATTCCAAAATTAGAACAAACTAGTAGTTCAGTAGAAAGGTCTACAGGTCAGAATGATCGTAAATTAGTATATAACAAAAATGACTGGGAACTAGAGTCTCTTAATAGGGAAACTTCGCCTCTAGAAAAACCCATCGGAAAAGTTGATTCACCTTCTTTTTCAACTACCGCTACCCAATATGTATCTCATACAATAATACAAATTGACGGAAATGCAGACTTTATAGCATATAATTTTACGGGTAACGGAATCGTTACCAATCCATACAAGATTGAAAACTTGAATATCTCTGCTTCACACACCCATTTAATCTATATTAGAAACACAGATGCTTATTTTGAAATCAGAGGGAATTGGCTCGATGGAATTAATGCATCATATAATGCAGTATTTCTCCAAAATGCCACCAACGGACTGATAATTAATAATACTATTATTAATGGTGAAATCGGTGTTTATTTAGAGGGAGCACATGGCAATGAGATCAGGAGCAATAGCATCAACTTTTGTTCTATCGATGGACTTAATCTTTGGGCCTCAAGTGGTACAATGATTGTGGATAATCATATTATGGCTGGTGGTACAAACGGAATCTCTGTTTCAGATGCGTGTAATGTAACCGATATCACTGGAAATATCATATCAGGAAACGATGGTTGGGCAGGAATCTATCTTGGAGGATCGTATCAAAGTACCGTTAGCAACAACTTTATCAACTATCAGTATAATGGGAATGGAATTGTACTAGGATATTATGGGATGAATCCCACCGATACATACGCGGCAATCAACAATAATACTATCTATGAATGCAGATATCGTGGAATTCGTGTTGAATTTGCCAGTCGTAATACTATTACGAAAAATCATGTATTTTTAAATAATGAAGATGGAATTCATTTGTATCGGTCGTCAAATAATCTGCTTGAATTAAACCGAATCCATGATAATGAATGGGATGGTCTCCTTATCGAAGCTTTTTCCATGTATAACCAAATGTATTCAAATATAATTTCCAATAATTCCGTTGGAATCTATAATTACAATTCTTCAAACAACGAAATATATGGGAATGGAATTTTTACATCCAGAGCTCAGGGAATCGTTGTTTCTCGCTCAGATAGTGTGGAATTGTCTTTTAATGAAATATCGAGTAGCTGGGGTTCAGCTATTTACTCTTGGGGTTTAAATAGAAATCTGTATATCGGAAATAACAGTCTGTACTTAAATTCTAGAGCTACATTAACTAATCCAGAAGTATGGGGTTCAGGAATCTATGTAACCGACTTTGGAGGTATCATTGCCGGAAATTGGATCTATGATAATTATTACTTTGGAATTTACGTAGAAGTAGGTAACAACGCACAAATCTATGGAAATCATTTAACAGAAAATGGATACACTGGGATTTCATTGATCAATGTTACTTATTCAGGAATTAATGACAATAACATCATAGAAAACGGAGGTAACGGAATATTTGGAGTGGGTTGTCATCATAACCAGATGATCTGGAATAAGATTCTTGGAAATGGAGGAAATGGAATATTCCTCATTGGATCAAATTATAATACCATAGACGATAATGAAATAGGTGGAAACCTCGGAGTGGTGGAAAATCCCCTTCAATCAGATATAAAGTTCTCCATTCAAGCCGTAACAAATGGACACGGTGTCTTTTTAGATCCATGCATAGGAAATACCATCTCTAATAACCAAATTTATGGTAATGCAGGTAACGGCGCATATCTATTTGAATCGAGTGATAATGAAATTTTAGACAATTATATCGAAAATAATAACGAAAATGGGGTATTCTTAGAAGGTTCTAGTGGTAATAAAGTCCTAAGAAATCAGATTAGAAGTAATGGTAATCCAGATCTTCTGCGTGCTGTTACTCAAGGTGAAATCTCCCTTAAAATTTGGGCTGTGACCAATGGCCATGGTGTGTTTCTCGATCCAACTTCAGACAACGATGTGAGCGGTAACATAATTGAAAATAACGTAAGAAATGGAATTCACCTCTATATGACAAATAATTCACTGATTAGTGACAACCACATGTCTGGAAATGAGAATGGGCTAGTTTTAGAAGATTCGAATTTTAACAATATTTCGCTTAATCTAATCTACGAAAATGGAATGTTGAGTAATCAACGACGTGAGGAATATCCATTCTTGAAATTTTCGTTACAAGCGGTAACTAATGGTCACGGTGTGTTCTTAGATCCCTCTGATGCCAATTATCTTTATGGAAACAATATTTATGGAAATTCAGGTTGTGGAGTCTATCTAGTTGATTCAGATAATACCAAGATTATATCTAATGTCATTTCAGTAAACAATTTGTGGGGTGTACATGTAGATTACTCCTCTGTGAACACAATGGTAAATAATAATGACTTCTATGAAAATAATTTTCAACCAGGTTCACAAGCTTCTGATGATGGACAACATAACGACTTTGTTCACAACTATTGGAGTGATTGGATTGGCGAAGGTAGTTATGCATTAGATGGTGAAGCAGGTAATTCAGATGACAATCCCTCTGATACTCCTTTCATGGATCCTGGATATAGTTTTTCAAGTCCAACGGTGATTTACCCAAACGGTGGAGAAGTACTTTCAGGTATCGTAACAATTGAGTGGGAAAGAGTATTTTCACAGTTCACTCCCCCTGACTTAATCAAATATTATCTCTCCTTTTCACAAGATGGTGGATATTCGTGGGTTCCCATTCCACTGGAAGATTATACCGTAGTAACTGCTCAAGATGGTACTGAAAGAATGAATATCGATTGGGACACTGTAAAAGTAGCTAATGGAGATCAATTTTTGATCAAAGTGACTGCAGTTGATCTTTATGGATTCAGCACTCTGGATACATCAGATGATGTTTTCGCAGTGAAAAACAATGGTGGAGAACCTACTGACACTACAACCTCTCCCTCTGATACCACCACAGGTCCACGAATAACACCAAGCTGGTCGTATTTGATCACTTCAATTGGATTAATTCTTCTTTTAGGACTGAAGAAGAGAAAAAAGAAATAATTTCGATGAAATTTTCTAATATATTGGGCGATAGTTAATTCGATCGCCTAAACAAATTTTTTTATTAGGGTACAATTTCTGTAGCTGAAAGAGAATATTCTTCAATATATTTTCTGAGATAGGATTAAATTGCTTAGAGGATTCTAAGATTGCCCACTCAGCGTATTAAACATATAATCAAACGTATTAAAGGACCTGATCTTACTTTATCCTTTACTCTCGATCAACAAAAAGCACAAATACTATTTTATGAGGGTTCATTTGATGAGGCCCTTCAATTGATTGAAAGAGAAATCTCAAGCGCAGATCTTTCTGAAATTGAACAAATTCAGTGGACGATCTTAAAAAGTAACGTTTTAAATGAAATGGGGGAAAGACAGAAAGGATTTGAACTAGCAATCCATGCTTCCCAGAAAAGTCAAGCAATTGACCATCCACTGTTACAAATAGAATCCTTAAGAGCTCAGTTCAATTCATTATTTCTACTAGGAAATTTAGACCAGTGTCAACAGGTTATCGAAGAAAGCGAGCTTTTACTGAAGAATTCACGTAGATTAGGAAAAACCGATAAAACTAAATATCAAGCTATTATCCAACATTTTAATGGTAAAATTTTGCGGAAAAAGGGAGAACATTCCGAAGCAGACATGTTTCTGAAGAATGCTCACCTAGTATTAAGACAACAGGGGAATGAATATGAACAAGCCACCCTCTATAATGATCTTGGTATAAATAATGCCATGAAGGGGACTACAGATCTCGCGTTAGAGTACTTCAAGATGAGTTTACATTTGTACGAGAGTTTAGAAAATTCTTCTTCTTCAATTAAGCTCTATAACAATATAGGACAGATTTTATGGCAAAAAGGAGAATTAGAAGGAGCGTTGGATCACTACTTACGTGGTCAAGAGTTAAGTGAAAAGGCAGGTCAGAAAAGATTTAGCGCAGCATTGTTAATTAATATAGGATTAATAAATGAAAGTAAAGGGGATTTAGACTTAGCTTTAGACTATTATCAACAAAGTCTTACACTTTTTCAAGAATTAAATCATTTTAGTGAAGTAGCGATTTGCCACAATAATATTGGAAATGTGTATCAAGCGAAAGGAGAATTAGACATAGCTCTAAGTTACTATGAGAAAAGTCTGGCACATTTCGAAGAAATTGATAATAAGTACGAAGTTGCAGCCTCTTATGCAAATATTGGGGCAATTTACCGCGAAAAAGGAAATTATGTTGAATCTTCTGCTCAATTGACAAAAACATTGATCATTCAGGAAGAGCTCGGGAACCCACTAGAAATTTCGGTTACTCTTCTGAGTATGATCCAGAACTATATATCATCTGGAACAAAAGACTCAGCGGAACATTATTTAGCGAAATTAAAAGATCTGACCAGAGAAAATAAGGTCATCGAACAACGATATCAGTTGGCTCATGCTTTAGTCTTACAGATGAGTGGAAGAACAGTTCACCGTGCTGAAGCACAGAAAATTCTGACAGAAATCGCTCAATCTGAAATTTTAGATCATGAATTAACTGTCGAAGCAATGTTTAAGCTTTTTGAATTACTACTGTTTGAATTACAGACCTCAGGGAACGAAGAGGTATTAGGAGAGGTTAAGGACCTTTCTCTGAAAATAATTGCTATCGCTGAGTCGCAAAAAAGCTTTTCTGACTTAGCAGAGATATATCGATTACAATCCAAACTTGCTTTATTAGAACTTGACATAAGAGAGAGTCAACGGTTGCTTGGTCAAGCTCAGATCATCGCAGAAACTAAAGGTTTACATAGATTGGCACAGTCGATATCTTATGAATATGACTCATTACTGAATGATTTGACGAAGTGGAACGACTTTATTGAGCGGAATGCTTCAATAACAGAACGATGGGAATTAGCAGAACTAGAGTCGATGATGTCAGCAATATTAGAACGTAAAGGAACACAGTATGATGACATCCCTGAAGAAGACCCCATGATGTTATTAATCTTAGATGATGCGGGATTATGCTTGTTCTCCAAAACGTTCCCATCTGAGTCCTTTTTACAGGATCAATTAATCGGAGGCCTATTAACATCCATTAATGCGTTCATGCAAGAGGCATTTTCACTAAGTGGTTCAATTGAACGTATTAAACATGAAGAAAACACATTATTACTTAAAAATGTTGATCCCTATCTCTTTGCATATGTCTTCCAAGGCCAATCATATTCTGCAATGCAGAAGCTAGAAAAATTCATTACAGTGGTTAAAGAATCACCTTTATGGAATGACATATCTAAAATTCGATCAACAGGACGATCAGACAAAGTAAACAAAGCAATGGATGAGGAGATCTCTAAAGTTTTCTTGAAATGAGAATGGTAGTATGCGTGTTTTGGTTGTTGGAGTTGGAGCAATTGGAGGACTAGTTGCTGCACATATTGCAGAAAACAATATAGACGTTACAACAGTTACAAAATATGCTGATCTCGCAAATCTCATTCAAACAAAGGGAATCAAGCTTCAAGGATTAGAGCAAGAACGTTATGTACAGATGAAAGCCGTTCCTGAGGTGAAGTATTTACAAGGGAGATTTGATATAGTATTTTTTGGTATGAAGGCCATGGATGCATGTGATGCTGCTCATGCAATACTCCCATATTTGAAAGATGACAGTGTAATAGTTACTCTTCAAAATGGAGTTGTGGAAGAAGAAATTGCTAGAATTGTAAAGCCTCAAAGAGTTATAGGTGCTGTTGTAGTTTGGGCCTCAAAAATGATTTCACCTGGAATAATCGAAAGAACTTCTGATGGAGGATTCTTTATAGGTACTCTTGGCAAGAAAGGAAATCAAAGTCGAGTAGAAGAAGTAAAAACGCTACTTGGATATCTATTACCCACAGTAATAACAGATAATGTATTAGGAGCACTTTACGCGAAATTAGCAATAAATGCAGGAATAAATGGATTAGGAGCTCTTAGTGGATTTACCATAGGTGAAATAGTTGATAATAAGCAATATGCAAAACTATTCATGCAAATTATCAGCGAATTATTTGCCATTGCCAATAAAGAGGGTATAGAAGTGTTTCAATTAAGTGAAGCATACCATCCACGTGAGCTAATACTCGTGGATAAATATACCCAATCTGAATTTGAAACTAAGCACAATCTTCTCAAAACAATATTCCAACCTTATCGAACCATTAAATCATCAACCTTGAGGTCTTTAAAACGGAAACAAAAATCAGAAATTGAGTTTCTGAACGGATATATTTCGAGAAAAGGGAAGGAATTAGGAGTTCAAACACCAATTAATTCTAGAATTAAAGCAATGGTGAAAGAAATTGAAGCAGGTCGTCGGGAAATCAGTCCGCAAAATCTCCTTAGTCTTTGAGGATTAGTCCTCTATTGCTTCAATCTCACCGTAACACTTAGCAGTGGCATAAAGGATTCCAATCAGATGTTTAGGTGCTTGAATATCCCCATCAACGGCTAGTTGGTAAATTACTTGTTTAAAATCGTCTGAAGTAATATCCGTATCGATTCTGAGTTCACCATAAACCCTTAAATCAACCTGTTGATCCGTTTCAAGAAAATATTCAAAGAATGAACTCGTAAGGTGGACATCAGAGTCAAAGCTTTTTGTAACAACTTGAGGGAGACGACTGCCTTTGAATTTCTCGATTTTATAGCAATTATTAACTTTCTTTAACAGGAGTAGATAAAGATGAGACGGAACCCAGATTTGTTCAATGTTATCTATACGTTTAATTTTTTGAAAAGTTTCGGGGCTTATATCGGGGCTTAGGAGTAATTTCTTCACATTGACAATATTTATTACCTCGTCATCAAGATTTAGAAGCTCTTCTTCATAAAGCTCGAGAGTATTGATATTACTAATCGTATTACCATTTTCTTGATTCGATCCTTTGGAATCATATCGATATTTTGCAAAAAGACGATTGATTAAGTCTGCTACGCTTAAACCATTTTTACGGGCAATTTTACCAATATCCTTGTACAATCGGGCGTCTAAACCACGTATACCGATTACTTTCTCTGACTTTGATATCTCGAATTCGGGAGGAAGAGGTGGTATTGGGGGTACAGGAGGTAATGGAGGAATATGTGCACGTTGGGTTCGAGCAGAACGCATTTCGCGTTTGATTCTCTGACGTTCACGTTTAGCTTTTTCCCTCTCACGGTGAACTCTTTGACTTGCATGTTTTATTTGTTCCATTGCTTGCTTTCTGGCCTCCTTTACGATTTCATCCCGATCTGGGAGAATATTCTCTATAATATCGGAGGGATCGTCTTCAGCTTCTTCATCAGGAGACCAATTCTCCCCTACTGATTCTAAGTATTCTTCATCATCTTCATCAAGAATTTTCTTCTTCTTCTCATTAGGATCAAACATGGATAGACTTCCATTTTAAACTAGTAAACTCATTTTCTTGTTATAAAATACGGTTGATTGACAATTTCACGTACAAATCCTTTATATCCCGAAAATTTTTCGAATGGAGGGTAGACAAATATGATTCAGAAGTTGATCGCGATTTCTCATATTCTGCAATGATTTTTCGGGCCATAGCTATATATGAAGCAGGATCAAACTGATTAAAATCGTCTAAATGTTTTTCTACGGGATTGAACATGTAAAATCAACATTAAGGTTTTGTTAACTCTGTACAACATATGCTTGACTTATATTAAAAAGCTTTCTAGTTAAGTATAATTTGATCTATTGAGTTTTTTCAACAAAAATAGAGATTAAATAGTATGAATACACAGAAAGAAGGTCTAGAATTAATTAAAATTGTTTTACAATATCTGAATATTTTACATCTTTGTAGTGTGTTAACACAGTTTTTGTACGTTGTGGAAGAATAACACAAACAAATCTAGTATAAAAAGGAGGAAAATACATGAAAATTCTTAAGTGAACTTCAACCATAATTTGAAGAATGCTTCCCTTAATAATGTTAATTTAAACTTTATAGATGTTATGATAATATTAAAAAGTCATAATTATTTAAGTAAAACAATGATTGGACTGTCAAATTGGAGATTGATATCAATTTTCTAAATAGAGAATGTCTTTTTACCTTTTAAATTCATTAAATACAAGTAATTTGATATTATAAACATATTACAAAGTGTTGATCTGAATGAAATGTAATTTTAAATCACAAAAACTAGTTATTTTCTATTTAGTGCTATTTATGGTGTTCCATACAACAAATCTAGTCGATTCCACTATCTCTTTACCTACAACGTACTTTCCTATTGATGACTGGCGTAGAGCTACTCTGGATGAATTTGGAATCAATTCTACACGTATAGGTATGATGAACAATACCATTGTTACCCAAGATATTGGGGTTGATAGTATTCATATCATTCGCCACGGATATTTAGTTTATGAACGGTATTTCGAGTATTATAACCATTCTAACCTTCATCATCTTATGTCTGTTACTAAAAGTGTTACTAGTATTCTTGTTGGGATTGCTCAAGCAGAGGGATTTATTTCAGATCTTGATGAACCAGTTTTAGAAATATTTACAGATAGGAATTTTTCTAATGTTGATTCACGAAAAGAAGCATTAACTATTCGCCATCTTCTGCAAATGCGTTCTGGTCTGGAGTGGAATAGCCAGGATGTTCCATTTTTAATTGGAACGATTGACAAACATGATTATGATCTTGTGACCAATATATCTAATTGGTGGGATTTGTTTCCCAGTAATCCTGTGATAGATTGGAATCTAATGATCCATAGTCCAGATTGGATTCAATTCGTATTGGATAAACCCATGGTTGCTGATCCTGGAACCGAGTTTTATTATAATTCTGGATGCTCCCATCTTCTTTCGGCCATTATTGCCAAAAAAACTGGAATGAATACAGAACGGTTTGCTAAACAATATTTGTTTGATCCACTGAACATCAATAACTATACCTGGCAAAATGATTCTCAAAGTCTTAGCATGGGTGGTTTTGGATTATGGTTACAACCTAATGACATGGCTAAGATCGGGTATTTATGCTTGAACAACGGTCAATGGAATGGGGAAGAGATTATCCCTCCCGATTGGATTTTTGATTCTACTCAAGATTATAGTCCTGGAAGTGGGTATGGTTACCAGTGGTGGACATTTTATGATAGTGATCATGAAAGTAGTTATTACAAAGCAATTGGTTTTGGGGGCCAATATATTATTGTCATTCCCGATGCTAGCGTAGTTGTTGTTCTTACATCGAGTGAATTTCATAATTCCAATCCTAATGCTTTGTTCGTTTCCTATATCTTACACTCCATCGATTTTGACTTCACGTATACGGAACCTACTACTTCTACTCCAGTGTCATCAACCTCAACCACTTCTGAAGTATCAACCGATGAACCATCTAGTATTACAGATACTTCACTACCTTCAACTTCTCCACAGACTACAAGTTTCATTAGTATTACTGCAATAATAGGATTCGTATTACTAATAGTCGTAAAGAAAAAGGAGTAGCTTCCTTTTTCGATTTTTTCTCACTAAGATTACTTTGCATCTCCTCCAAATCCCCCTAAGTCAAAGGTTTCTGCGGTAGCGTACTAAATTTCGTCGTGACTCCTTTTTACGACTAATAATCCAGGAATCTAAATCAGGTAAATATCCCCTCAAACTGGAATATGTAAAGCGTTTTTGACTCCACCAAGGATTCTGGAAAATGATTTTTCGCTTATTTCCATAGATCCACATCATATAGATATCATCTTTTTTTTCATCAATTGCGATATGAGATATATGTTCCCATTGAATAGCACAATCGGCAAACTTGTGGTGTGTATGGCCTATTCCTTTTCTTGAAGTATAAAGAGAATTAATCCTATAGATATAAATTCCTCCACCTGCTAGTAATAGTACAATACCAGATATCGCGATGAATACACTATTTTCAAGAATTGTTGTTGGATCGTTCACTATGTCCAAAATTGCATAGATTGCAAGGGATAATCCCAGAATTGAAAAGAAGAGAAACCCGATAATTCCACTAATTAGATTTGCTGAACCTTCTTTGTAGGTTTCACAATTTCTATCAGCACGAATTTCTTTTAATAAAGTAGCAGACGAGAAACTACCACTAACATTCTGTGTACGAGGAGTACCATCGCTATCAGGGTCCTCTCGGTTTACCCATTTCTCATCTTCATCTTCGTGCATTTGATTTATCTAATCCAGTTTAAATTCGTTAATTATGAATGTTCTAGATCTTACTTAGTTCCTATAAAAGGGTAATTAAATTCCTTTGTAACATCGTATTCCCCAATATTGACTCTCTTCCAATTATTGAGTTAAACAAAAACTTCATCTTTCTAGTTCATTTGTTGTTAACATTGTGTTTCAGAGCTTCTTTCTTTGTTCAGGAATGTGAAGTAATAAAAAGCTACTTGGAGAATTATTAGTTGTGAAAGATAGTAGACACTACACTTTTCCAGGTTCCACCAGAAGACGTTTTAAGAGAGGATTA
>JAEOTC010000263.1 GCA_016840035.1 Candidatus Hodarchaeota archaeon
ACTCAGGTGAAATATGGACTCATTGCATCAAATATCCGTCAATCACTTGTAATCCCTTCAAAATTATCAAGCATGTACGATGATTGGATGGTGAAAAGTACACCTGCAGTTCTAGGAGAAGCACGAGTACCAATTGATCCCTTAACTGGTCAGATTATAAAAGATTTAACTTATCCATCTCTCATTAATCTTGAACTTTCAGAGATACGTGAATCCACTTCTCCTTATTTAAGGATACAAGTGACCGCTGAGGACAATTGGGGCGTAGCCTCGGTGAAAGTATACATCAAACAATCGACATGGGTTTCATTTGATTGCTTCGATGAAGGGGATCAATGGATTGCAAAAGGTAGAGGATTATCAACGGGAAATGCTCAGGTGTATGTTGAGATAATGGATTATGCAGGAAACATCTACATTACGAGTCAAAGCACTCACGTGCTTGAACTGGGTGCGATAATAATACCCTTCATCCCAATTATCTCGTTGATAGTTTTTGCATTTGCAACTGGAGCAGGACTAAGTACGTATGTTCGGAAAAGACGTATTTAATCCTCGTTTCCTCTTTTTTCTTAAATTGGTAAAGAGATATGAAATGTTGCTCCTTTATCGAGCCCCTCACTCTCAGCAGTGATAGTCCCTCCATGAGCTTTAATAATCATTCGTGCAACATAGAGACCAATTCCAGAGCCTATCACAGAATTTTTTGTAGGAATGGAGACAAATTTATCGAATATGGGTTCTAGATCTTCAGCCTTAATACCTGGGCCTTGGTCAGATATACTTAATTTAATTGATTTATCCACCTCCCTGAGTTTCACAGCAATATACAATTGGTCAGGTGTACTATTTTTAATCGCATTATCCATAACATTGACCAATACTTGGTTAATCCTATCAGAATCCATATTGAGATAAATGGGATTGGTTCCATTAGGAATATTGAGAGTTAATCTTTCTTTTAATCGTGTTTTATAGATAGAAAAGGTTTCGTTAAAAAAATCAAGGAAATTAACTTTTTCTTTCTTAATCCTAAACTTTTGTCCATCTATCTGGGAGATATCCATCATTCCCCTCGTTAAACGATCAAGTCTCTGCGCATTCTTCTTGATAATACTTAAATAATCGGTAATCGTCTCTTTATCATAATTAGTTGCATAAACCTTTTCTAAAAATTCCGTATATCCTATGATTGCAGTTAACGGAGTCCGTAACTCATGAGAAGACATGGTTATGAAGTTAAGGCGTCTTTGTTCAAGCTCTCTCCGTACAAGTTCTATTTTTCGCTGTTCTTCCTCCAATTGCTTCTGATTTGTTATATCTTTACTTAACCAGACCATTCCTCTGACTTCGTTCCCACTCTTTATGAACGAATTTGAAATTGTAACTGGAATAACCTTCCCTGATTTATCAAGGAATTCTCCCTCTAAATCCTGGTGTTGTTCTAGTAGTCCCTTCTCAATTAAATTTGAAATAGAAGGTTGACCTCCTTGGTGACCGGAAATTAGGGATGAAATATTCTTTCCAATCAAATCCATCTGTGAATAATCCAACAGTTCCAATGCAGCAGTGTTTGCAAATCTTATTTTTCCATCTAAATCAAGTAAAAATACGCTTTCAGTCATCTGCGAGAGGATATTCCGTGCTGCGGTTTCGGGGTTGAGAAGGAATAAGCGATATTTTAACATGGCATATGAAATGAAGATACAGGTAACACCGAAAGCAATCGAAGTAAGGGGAGGAAAATTAATCTCAAATGTCCGAAAAATGACTTCTGAGAGGATCGCTCCCACAATAGTAATACCTGAAGCTGTTAGTACCCATTTAGTCTGTTGAAGAGTAATATTATTCTCAATTGACGAGTAATATTGCAATGCATACCTGATTGAAATTACTGTTAATGAGATTGTCCACAAAGCAATTAGTAAACTGATGGGGTGAAAGGTTGATACATTCACTTCCCAACCCCAATCTTTTCTGAGTAAGTACTGATCCATATTTCCAAATAACCAATATAGGGAAAAGAATGACGCAGGGATGTAGAGAATCACTTTGACTGATAATTGTCGTAGAATATCTTCAGATTGGCAAATGACAAGCACAAATCTCATGAGAGCTACAATAACAAACGGCCATAAAAAGATCACATGAAACCAAAACTTTACCTCTGTCAAAGAATAAGTTAGGTACCTAAAAACTGTAAATAAAACCCAGTATGAAGCAAACATTGCTAAAATAAAAAAACTTCGATTGAGGGAGTCTCTAGGATTGTTTGATAAAACATAAACTCCTAATGCAAAACTTGCTGCACTCACGAGAAGAAGAACAAGTGAAAAAACTTGAGAAATTAAGTCTATCAAATCAATCTTCTCTATATCATTTTCGTAGATACTTGAACAAAAATGGTATCTGTCATTAAATCTTGAACCTAGAATAAAAGGAGCTGCAAATACACTAGAAAAAGTGTTCGAAAAATAAGGGTGAAGGTTTACAAAAGAAAACAAGGTCGAATATGGTGCAAATTCAAGAATATGAATCCATTACAACTGTTAGAGATGGTTGGATAAGTTTTCCACCAAATAAGCATTATTGATCTTGCTCTGCAACGACCGAACGAATTTTTTTCAATTCAGTGAGCATTTGTTTACGTAAAATCGCAATTCCAGTTGCTCGGTCTTCTTCACGTCGTCCACGAACTTGAGCTAAGGGATTACTTGGTACTGATTCAGTTGGTTTTGATGCGGTGGGAAAAGATATTTTTGGAATAGTTGGTGGAGTTAAAGGACCAGGTGCAGATGTGGTTTCTGTTTCTGGCTTTGTTTCTGGAACATTCAATGGAGCAGCTGACTCGGGGCTAACTGCGGGTAAGGGTTCCGTAGCTGCAGTGGGAAAAGAAAAACTAATTTGAGGAGTTGGTTTTTCAACTGGAGCAGGAGTAGGTGCTTCAGGTGCTAGTTCTACAGAAGGAACTTTCTCTGGTGTGATAATAGGGGTTGGAGCAATCGGTTCAGGAGTACTAGGTTCTACAACTTCTGGGACTACCTCTGTTTCGATAACTGGGACGGATGGTTTCACTGGAAAACCTGCAAATTCCTGTCCAAATATAGCACGTACGGTATCAGATTCGGGTATGCTTAGATCTCTGATGGAAGCAAAATCAAACTCTTGAGAAATTCGCTCTAAAGTGGTGGAGGTGATATACCCCTCTAAAAGAGATTCTTTGAGCATTCTTTCGAATCTAAGCACTGCTGTTTGAAAACCAAAAGCTACATGCGAATATTCTTCGAGAGGAAGATCTTTTAGTTTAACAGAGACATTAAACCGGAAAT
>JAEOTC010000264.1 GCA_016840035.1 Candidatus Hodarchaeota archaeon
ACTCTCCCTGGAATGATTACAGAAGATCCATCCTCAACTTATGATTCATCATTATGGGACCGTTTCCACTGGGGTGGTGTTGCTTCACCCTGCAATCCCCTAACTGCTCATGCATTCCGATTAGCATTTGGTCTAGCATTCAATTATACAAATTACCTTGACGTTGCTTCAAACGGTTTAGGTGAACGCTTAGAAGGTTTAATCCCAAATGGCATGTTCGGTCACAATGATCAGTTAATAGAACAAGGTTACATACCTGAACCAGATTTAGCAACAGCAGGAACAATCTTCAACACAATCGGTTGGCGTGGAAATATTTCCTTGGTCTATAATCTTGGTAATACAGTTCGAGAGAGTGTTTATAATTCAATAAAAGATTCAATTGAAGGATTAGACGTTGGAATTAATATCAACGTGATAGGTAAAGCATGGCAAGACTATATAGAGCATTGGTTGAATAGCAACTTTTCCATTTATCACACAGGATGGGGTGCTGATACTGCGGATCCTGATCTAGTACTAGCAAGTTTAGTTCACTCAAATAGGTCTATTACCATTCTAAACTTAGGATATAGCAACTCGACAGTTGATACGAAAATTGAACTTGCGGCAGAAGAACAAGATCCAATTGTTAGAGAACAGATGTATCAGGATCTTGAAGAATTAATTGCACGTGAACATTATTTCATCTATGGAATCCAAAAACATGGGGGATACATTGTTAAGGATTGGATTCATAATGTTAATTCGTCTGGTTCCCTGAATCCGATGTCTAACATGCTTAATATTGAATTCATTGACAAAACTGATGTTATCCCTACAACGACAACAACTACCGAACCATATACAACCACAACTACAACTACAGTATATACCACACCACATGAGACTGATACTACAGAGAGTACAACTCCTGAAACATCAACCTCCACTTCAGAAGAAGAAACTTCCTTAGAATCCACAACAACAGATGATAATGTAACTCTAACCTCGCCCTCTTTTATGGCTATTAACACATTAGTTGTTTTATTCATAGGCAGTATTTTGGTTATTAAACGGAGGAGTTAATCATCTAAAGGGGGGAATTCCCCTTTATGTGACTAATTTCTCTTATATTTTCTATTTAAACTACACATTGAGCACCAACACACTACACACGTCTTTCTATTAATTTTCAATCCATTATACTTCCCTTTCAATATCTTTGAATGAATAGTATCTTACGAATCATTGATTTATCTGAAACTTTAATATCTCGAATTATGTTCACTCCTGCTGAAATCGGATCAATGAAAATTTCTAACAGGTTTATCCGCTCTGCGACCGCTGAATTTGCCGCAAATCCTGACGGAACAATTATACCAGAGTATTTAGATTTATACTCAAATTTAGCCCTAGGAGAAATTGGTTTAATTATTCAAGGGCATCTTTACATAATGGATGAAGGAAAGGCCCATAAAAAAATGGCTGGTATTGCTCATGATTATCATCTGGATGGCCTAAAACAAATTGTTGACGTAGTCCACAATACACAAACTGAAAGTAAAATCATCGCTCAAATCAATCATGGGGGGATTCACTCAGTCTCAAAGAAGGCACCATCTATCCTTGAAGGCAAGGAGGCTCAAGCCATGACTGAAAATGATATTGAAACTGTAATTAAAAGCTTTGGGAAAGCTGCGCTAAAAGCTAAGCAGATAGGTTATGATGGGGTACAAATTCACGCTGCGCATGATTATCTTTTGTATGAATTTCTTACTAAACGGTTTAATCATAGAAATGATTCTTGGGGAGGTAGCTTAGAAGGTAGAGCTCATTTTTTATTTTCAGTATATGATGAAGTCAGATCTAAAGTAGGTTCTACCTTTCCAGTCCTCGTCAAACTCAATAATTCTGATGAACCTAAACAGGGTTTTTCTATTACTGAAGCCGTCGAAATTGCCAAAATATTAGCAGAAAAAGGTCTAGATGCAATTGAGATCAGTGGGTATCGAACTGTCCGTACAAAATTTGAATCGGAGGCATACTTTTCAAAAAATGCTCAGATTATTAAAGAAAGTATCGGGGATATGCCATTAGCTGTAGTAGGAGGAAATAGATCTCTGAATGTCATTGAGAAACTTCGTCATGAATTTGCTGATTTCATTTCCATTTGTCGTCCATTTATTAGAGAACCTGATTTAGTTCAAAGATTTCGTGAGGGAAAAAAACAAGCAGATTGCATTTCCTGTAATAAATGTTTCAAAGCACCAGTCATTATTTCTTGTTTAGATAAAAGAGATTCCTCTACTTTAGAAAAAAAAGAGGATGGAAGTGTTTAATAATTCATAAAAAACGGATGATTTCACTAGAAATATCTGGCGGAACATTAATTCAGACTGTTTTTTAAAATCTTAGGTTTTTATTACTCTTAGATGTCGCTTGGATCTTAATTCAAGCTCTGTTTTTGGTGTTTAGAAATGAAACCGCTATTAAAAATCGGATTTCTTTGTATTTTGTTGATGTTTGGAGTTTTCATACCTAGTACACCTGTACCTGTTCTTGCTAGCCTCGGAGATGATTATTTTGAGGATTTCGAAGGCAGTGCTTTTTCTACATGGACAGCTACAGGTCTTTGGCATGTTGAAGACTACAACTATTCTTCAGATCCCATGGGTGGACTTCCAAGTGATACAAAATATGCCTGGTATGGAAATGCTTCTACTGAGAATTATGAGACTTATGAAAACGGAACTGAGACGCAAAATTGGGGTGAACTTATCTCTGATCAACTCGACTTGACTGTGTTTGGTGGGCAAACATTTCTTACTTTCTGGTCTTGGGCGGAAACTGAATCTGGGACTACTTACGACCATAAAGATATTTCGATCTCCGTCGATGGAGGAAACACTTGGTCATATCTCGGTAATGTAATTACTGATGGAGAACCCTCTTGGCAGTTAATGTATTTCGACATTACTCCATATATTAATTCAAGTAATGCGTATATTAAGTTCTCATTTGATACGGTAGATTCCGCGGTGAATGATGGCCGTGGTTGGTGTTTGGATGATATCGAAATAACGATGGACTTCGAACCTCCTCAATATTTCGAACTTTGGATTGATCAAGATTATAATGCTCGTGTAAATGAAAAACGTTTGATGACATTTCATGTAATGTCATACTTCAATCATACGATGCCGAATGTCACCATTGGTGTAGCAATGTTGGGTCCTGGTGTTAATAGTTCTCTCTACTACAATGAAAATGTATATATATCCAGCTATGGTTACTGGAATATTACTTTGGATTATACATTCCTTCTTCCTGGTCATTATGATGTTTATTTCTATATAATCGATGATATAGGAGGAATATGGGAAGAATGGTGCTATTGGGAAGTAGAAGAGGAACATTTTTACCTCTGGATCAATCAAAATAATTTTGGTACCGTTGGAATTGCCTCCTGGATGTATTTTTATGCCGAGTCTTATTTCGGTCATGGTATGAATGCTACAGTGAGGATGGAGATGATTGGACCTTCGACTACAACAGTCTTATATTATAATTCCTCAGTCTTCATTCAATCAGGAGCCATCTGGTCGATCGGTTTATCCTACATTTTCCCTGAATCAGGCCATTACGATGTTAATTTCCTTCTCATTGATGACATCGGTCAAGAATGGGGAACTTCCTGTTGGTACGAAGTATTCGATGATCAAGATTTTCTCTGGCTACAAATCTATCAGGACAATTATGCAGAAGTCGGAGAAAACCGCTATATGGATTTCGGTGTCTATTCAAACTTCTCCTCTACCCTCTATGATGTGGAAGTATTTGTTGAAATTGCGACTCCTTCTATGGGTAATTATACCTTGTTTTGGAACAATAGCGTGACTCTTTACCCACAGAGTTATTGGTGGATATCAACCTCATATACCTTTACTGAAATGGGAAATTATTATGTGCATTTCTATGTTAAATTACCCACGGGTGAACGATGGTCAGAGGTATGCTGGTGGGAAATTTCTGAAAAGCCCATTGAAGACGTAGAAATGTGGATTGAACAAGAAACCATTGCCATGGTGGATCAAGAAGTCTTTATGGGATTTCATGTTATAACTCATTATTTAGACCCAATATTAGTTAACATTGAGATTGCAATCGAAAAAGATGGTTATCTTGTCTTTAACGATGAACTTCATGATGTTAATCTTGAACCTGATGTGGAATGGTTTTATGAATTGTACCTAATTTTCAAAGACCCTGGGTATTATGATGTTTATTTCTACATGGAAGACGCCTTTGATCACACGATGAACTGGGAAAGATATTGTTGGTGGAATGTCCACGGAGAAGGTCTTCGATTATTTATTGATTTCGATAATGAAGTGTACATTCATGAACCAGAGAATTTTGGGCTTAGTGTGACTAATTATCAGAATTATTCGGTTGATTTTTCAGTCTATGCTTATGTTCAAAATACACAAGGAGTAAATGTGAGCGTTTTCTCTGATTTCATATATGATCTTTACCCTGGAGATATGTGGAAGACTGATTTTACTCATACTTTCAACGAATCAGGACAGTATAAACTTTATATGATCGTTACCCTAGATGGTATGCAGTTTTACGCAGATATTGAATTCGATGTAAAAGTTGAGCCCCCAGCAACCACAACAAATGATGGTGAAGACACAACAACTCTTCCAACAATATCACCAGGATTTGAATTTCTACTTCTTCCCTTGATGATTTTAACAATTGGTTATCTTAGAAAACGTCAGAAATGACCTTTTCTCCCCCTTTTTTTCTTTTTCTCCTCCTAAACCCCTAATTTTTTTAAGATTCGATTGAATCCCATTTTTAATCGCAAGATGAAATATTATTGAGGGTATCGAAAAGATGAATATCACTACAATCTTAAAAGTAGAAGAATTCAAAAATGGCCAAAATTTCCAAAACAGATACTATCCTATATGTAAACTAGAGATTAGATTTTATTAGATCAAATATTAAAGGTAGATGTTATCATGAATGTTACTGAAAATGTCTCTCAGAGGGTTATGATTTCATATGGGGTTGGAAAATTCCTAGCTGAATTTTTTGGACAAGCATTTCTAGTTATTGGTTTCTTTTATTATGAAACTGTCGTGCAACTAGATCTTGGGCTTACTGCATTAGCGTTCATTCTGTATTCTTTATGGAACGCTGTGAATGATCCCTTAATCGGTTATTTTACAGAAAAGAAACAAACAAGATTCACGAAAAAGTATGGTAGACGATTTCCATGGATTTTAAGTGGATCTCTCCTTTACGCAGTCTCATTTGTACTTATATTTGCTGTCCCAGAGACCTTAACTGATCAAACGACTATTTTCTTGTGGTTACTGATCTCAATTTGTATTTTTGATTTTCTCTTCAGTCTGTGGGATGTTTCCTATCAGTCAATTTTCCCTGACAAATTCCGCACAGAGGAGTTGAGAAATCGAACAGCGGGTTATGGGGCTGGAATTGGTGTTTTTGGAATTGCCTTTGGCTTTATCTTAGCTGAATCACTGACTAACTCCGATATTTATTCAAGCTATATTACTGCCGCTGCAATCTTTGCAGTAATTGGGCTAATTTCCGTAATATTAATGGTATCGGGTGTGAGAGAAACCCCAGGAATGATTGAGCGATATTTGCATGATAGACAGGCAAAAGAAGAAGAATCCTTTTTCGGAGAGTTGGTTAATGCCTTGAAAACGCGAAATTTCTTTGCGTGGATTATTCTTTATTTATTTTATCAATCAGCGGTTGTGTCGCTCGTTTCATCAATAGAATACATTGGTGACTATATTTTACCACCTGAGACTTCAACTCTCTTAATCTTCGTTGGTTATTTACTCGGTGCATTACTTACGATACCAATATGGTTGAGAATTGCCAAGAGATTTCAAAGTAATCAGCGAATGCTTATGATTACCGCATTTGTTATGGTAATCGCGCTACTTCCAATGACCTTTGCTTCTTCACTTATTGAATTTTCAGGCCTCGCATTTGTCATGGGTATTGGCTTTGGGGGATATTGGATGTTAATGAATCCTGCCTTAGCTGATGTAATTGATGAAATAGTAGTAAAAACTGGAAAAAGAAATGATGGGATTTTTATGGGATTTCGGGCATTTTTTGGTCGGTTAGCAATCGCAATTCAAGCTCTTATATTCCTGTTTGTTCACGAATTAACTGGTTTTGTACCGAAGGTTGAACAAACCGCATCAGCAAAATTTGGAATCCATCTTCATACAGCTACGATTCCAGCTCTTATCCTTGTTTGCGGAGTAATTGTTTATTGGTTCCTAAACACCCTAACTCCAGAAAAGGTTGCATTAAATAAGGCTAAATTGAAAGATATGAATTTATAATCTTTCAATCAATTCTCTTTTTTTCTTCCTACTTTTTCATCAATTTAGATATGTGAGAATACATCTTATTGAGTTTTATTGTTCCTTCTGTGCCTTTTATCATATCTTTGAGTGTAACCTGATTTTGATTTAAATCCCGTTTACCAGCAATTATTACATAGGGGATGTGTAGTCGATTCGCATGTTCAAGATTCTTGGATATATTGCGATTTAGGAGATCAACTTCCGTTGGAATACCCTTCTTTCTCAGTTTTGCAACTATTTCTACACATACATCAAGAGTTTTTATCGGAATAAGATACACCTGAGTTTTACTGGCTGGGGGTGTTTCTCGTGCAGCTAGCGCATCATAAATAGTATCTAATCCGAATGAAATTCCGACAGCAGGAATTACTTGATCGCTATTGAGAAATTTTCCGATAATTTTGTCATATCGTCCTCCTGCACATAGTGATGAATCGAGGATTGATGGATCCTTTGCAAACGCCTCGAATACCGTACCAGTATATATTTCCAATCCTCGAGCAAGACTGTACAGAAGTTTCACATCATCTACAATCCCGAATAGTGTTAAATATTTATGTAGATCCCGTAATTCCTGAATTCCCTCTTTTCCTAAAGTGTTATCTATCTTACTTTCTAAATGATCTAAGATTTCTAAATATGGCCCTTCTAGATTGAAGTAATCGAAGAGCTTTTTGGTTAATTTCTGGTCAATTCCTTTTTCGGTTAATTCTTCTCTCACACCCTCAATTCCAATCTTTTTCATCTTATCTATCGACAAGATTGAAGTGCTCAATAAGTCGGAAGAGATTCCAGCTGCAATTAGAATTCCAGAAAGTAGTTTTCGATTATTGACCTCCAAATAGACATCTAAACCTAATTCTGCAAAAATATGATGAGCTAGTGCTAGACATTCAGCATCAGCAAGCATTGATGTTACACCCACAGTGTCAGCATCACATTGGAAAAACTCACGATATCTCCCTTTTTTGATAGGCCCATCACGAAAACATGGCCCAATTTCATATCGTTTGAAGGGTTTACTCAAATGAGGGTTCATTCCAATCAGTCTAGCTAACGGAACGGATAAATCATATCGTAATCCTAATTCTCGCTGGCCTTGATCAGTAAGTTTGTATGCTTCTTTTAAAATTTCTTCTCCACCAGAATATTTTGATGCTAATACTTCCCAAAGTTCAAGGATAGGGGTTGTGGCAGGTTGAAATCCGAATAATTGAAATGATTCTTTTAGAGTGTCAACTATTTCTTCACGCAATACTTGTTCTTCAGGAAGCCGATCATTAGTCCCTTTAAGATTAGCTAATTCTACCATATGATTCACTCTTTATATTTTTCCTCGTTTATAAACTTCTATATACTGTTCTGCAGATTTAGACCACGAAAATTCCTGTATCATACCTCTTTGCATCATATTAGCCCACTCTGACTTCGTTTCAAAAACCTTCAGAGCGTTTAATACTGCGTCTTTAAATGACTCGATACTGAAATCACGAAAAGTAAAACCTGTTCCTTGAGTTGGACTCTTCTGATAATCGATCACAGAATCGGCGAGTCCTCCAGTATGATGTACTATTGGTACAGATCCGTACTTCAAACTATATTTATCATTAAGCCCACAAGGCTCATATCGAGACGGCATAAGAAATACATCTGTACCAGCTTCAATTTGATGAGCTAATGCCTCGTTAAAGCCGATTTTTATTCCTACTTGTTTAGGATATTGTTCCCTCAAATCCAAAAGATCCTTCTCAGTCTTTGAATCTCCTGTACCGAGTAAAACGAACTGGAGTTTTTCTGTTGAGAGAAGAGGTGTAAGTGTATTCACTAATAAATCCATTCCCTTCTGCCATGCCAAGCGTGAAACAACTCCAGCAAGTAAAACGTCGGAATTACTTGGTAGCTTGAAATACTCTTGTATGGCCCGTTTACAAATCGCTTTCCCTTCTAAATTGTTTTGAGAATAATTTTGGGCTAAATGGGGAGAAATAGCAGGATCCCAAATCGAGTAATCAACCCCATTAATAATACCAGTAAGATTTTTCTTACGAGCGGTTAATATTTCATGCAAACCCATTCCCAACTTTTCTGTTTGGATTTCTTGGGCATAAGTTGGGCT
>JAEOTC010000004.1 GCA_016840035.1 Candidatus Hodarchaeota archaeon
ATTAAAGATCTTGACTTAGTAGAAAGATTGATAAACACCTATATTTCAGAGTTTAAAGATTATCTTCCCCAGTTTGATTAAATTCTCGTCTGTTGAGGAAATTATTTCTTGTTATGTTTTCGAGTAACTACGACAAGAGTGCTTAAAATAACGAGGATTGTCAACACCCCAGGGAATATGGTAGATTCACTCTTCGTTGTTGTCTGAGTGATCGTAGTTAATTGGGTTGTTGTTTCAGAAGTCGAAAATGCTGCTGGAAGAGCGCTGACTTCGTTTGACACATTACTTTCACCAATGGTATTAATTCCAGTTACTACATAATAATATGTTGTACCTCCTATAGTCGTAGTATCTTTGAATGTTGTCGAGGTGCTTATCCCTAAAAATATATATTGACCGCTCGTAGTACCACGATAGATATGATAACGCATGACTACTGAACCACTGTCTGTTATAGGAGGAGTCCAAGACAATTCAACAAATCCTTCTCCAGGAATGGCAGAAAGGTTTTGGGGAGCACTAGGTACTGAAGGCACCTTAAATGAGAAAGTAATGTTAATTCTTTCAAGGACAGGTGAAGAATATTGGTTTATATCCGATTCAAAAACTATCCGATATTTTAAACACGATGCAACACCACTAAATTGAAAATCAGCAGTGTGATAATTAGAGTACTGAAAATCTTCGTCTTTCGTGGTATTCGATAAACCTAGTTGAAACTTTAATCCTGTACCCGTAGGTTGAGTTTCAGGTTTCCATGTGAATTCTCCAGTAATTACGAGAGTGACTTTCAAGTTTGTTAATCTTGATAGGAATGTTCCATTCTGGTGATAAGTATTTTCTACATAAATCCACGTATCCCCTAAGTTTTTGCCATCATATCCCCCAAACAAGACTACTCTGTCAGCAAGAAAAACCATAGAATGGTCAAACCTTGTATTTGGTGAAATTGGAAGGATTTTATGAGTCCAGTTATTCGCTGTTAGATCATAGGTCCAAGTATCATTAAAATATGAACCATTATATCCCCCAAATAGTATCAAGTTTTTTGATATTGGATTATAAGCCATAGAGTGATCAGATCTTGCACTTGGCTTCTCTGCAGGATACATCTGAGTCCAAGAATTCGTTATTAAATCAAAAACCCAGGTATTATCAAAGTAGGTGCCATTAGTCCCTCCAAACAAAATTACTTCGTTAGTATTAGCAGCATAGACCATGGAATGGTGAGAACTCTTGGGAGGCTTCATAACTGGGTGGATTTGAGTCCAATTATTTGCAGCTAAATCATAAATCCAAGTTTCATCCCTATGATTACTTCCGTCGTATCCACCAAATAGAAGAACCTTACCAGAACTAGTAGCATAGACCATGGAATGGCCAAACCTTGCACCAGGCGTTGTTGGAGGATTCATTTGAGTCCAAGTGTTTGGTGTTCTATTATAGACCCATGTATCACTTAAATAGGAACCATTGTACCCACCAAATAATATTTCTTTATCGGAGCCGATATCATAAACCAAAGAATGGCCATATCGGGCACTGGGTTTCTCCAGCGGATTCATATTAGTCCAGTTGTTAGTTGTGACATTAAACACCCAAGTATCATCATAATAAGTTCCATCATACCCTCCAAATAAGAGCGCTTGGTCAGAATCGGCACCATAAGCCATTGAGTGACTATGGCTTGGAGCAGGAGTATCTGAAAAAACTTGGGTCCAATCATTTGCAGTCAAATCGTAGGTCCAAGTGTCACGATATGAGTTGTATCCAGCACCATAGACATCAGGATTGTCACTTCCTCCAAATAATAGCGTTTTATTGATATCAGCAGAATATACCAAGCCATGGAAAAATCTCGCATTGGGTTTTGTCACAGGATTCATTTTGGTCCAATTATTTGTAGTTAAATCATAAATCCAAGTGTCATTGAAGTGGAAAGACCCATTGTACCCTCCAAATAAGATCACTTTGCCAGAATCTTCGTCATAGGCCATTGAATGACCAATTCGTGCGTTAGGTTTGGAAACAGGATTCATATTGGTCCAATTATTTGTAGCTGGATCATAAATCCAAGTATCATTAAGAGGTAGATTACTAACTGTCCAAGAACCATCCCCTCCGAATAAGATCACTTTTCCAGAATTGGTATCATAAACCATAGAGTGACTTTTCCTTGCACTCGGAAACATAACGGGATTCAGGTTGGTCCAAGTATTTGTGGTCAAATTGTAGGCCCAAGTACTGCTTTTTATACCGCCAGAACCATAACCCCCAAAGAGAATCAGATTGTCAAAATTGCTATCATAGGCCATCGAATGTAAATACCTTCCTCCAGGATTAGCCGAGGGATTCATATTCGTCCAATTGTTAGTTACCAGATCATAGCTCCAGGTATCAGTTAACATAGATGCATAATTATAGCCTGAATATAAGATAACCTTATCGGAGTTACTAGCATAGACCATTGAGGTTCGATGTCTTACACTAGGACTGGGAACAGGATTCATTAGAGCCCAACTTTTTGTTTTCAGATCATAGACTATTGTTTGTGCCATACCAGCTGGGTAAGACCATGGATCTATTCCTCCAAAGCAAATCATTTTTGCGTTTTGACTATTATACGCATAAGAAAACACGGACCGTTGTTTTGGTGTGAACGATTCATTACTCATCTTTTTCCAAAAATCGTCTTCTGATTCTTTGTCTAAGGTAAGTTGTTCCCCATCTAGAGTCAATTTGTCCATAGTTCCTTCTAAAAACTCATCAGCATCTTCAACAATTTTATCTGAAGAATGAATGGCAAATTTAGAAGAATTATATCTTCCATTCACGTTCATGGGATTACGAGTTTCATATACACCTACAATAAGAATACTAACGACAATAAATATTATTAATTTATTTTTACAAAACAAATGAATCATCTCAACCTTTCTCCTTAGATTAGAAGGAACAATGTACTCATCCTATTTCGATGAATCTAGAAATTATTAACTTATCGAACCATATCTGTAAGTGTGAATTCGATTATCCCCGATTAAAAAAGAGATCGTGGGAATAATATATTTATAGGAGCAATTTCAAAATCATGCTCTATTTCTCTTTTTTTTAATAGTTTAATTTTGAATCAAAGCGATTATATTTCAAGCAATGAAGTATAACTGGAAACAACAAAGCAATGAAGCTTAACCCGAATTCAGAGAGATTATAGGTCACTCGAATAGGTTGGGAAGTGACCACATTCCGAACAATAATCTTTCTACTCTCAAGTTGTTTCAAACGAGTCGTAAGAATTCTTGAACCTATCTTGGGTATTGCTTTTAGTAGATCGTTAAAATGAGGTTCTCCTAAAAGAGCAATTGTGAATAAGACGTCAATAGTCCACTTTCCTTGGAATATCCCTCCAATATCCTTCAAAATCTCTTTTTCAAGTTTTAATCGGTTTGAAATTTGAATATCAGGTAATTCTTGCTGAATACACTCCCGAGAAATGTCCTGTTGAAGACATCTGATACTTGTCTCTTGAATTATCGGAATTAAATCCACAAGCTCCTTGAATTGAGTTAAAATCTCTACTTTAAGATTTTGGTTCTGTAAATTGGACATGAGTCAACATCAGACCATTAGGTATAAAAAAATATACTTAGTTGTAATTATGATTGATTCTCATTTTTAAGGGATTAATACCTTTATTCTATCAATCTCTTACTTTAAAATGAAGAAAGAAAAGTTAAAATACGTATATGAAGGTAAATAAATGTTTGAACCAGAATATAGAGCAAGCTTTGGAGTACTTCGAAGAGAAATAGGATTTTGGTCAACCCTGCAAACAACGATATCTGCGATTCTAAAATCAAGGAAGAGTCAGTTTGAAGAGAATGAAAATGATAACGTATCAACACGGAAAAAGAATGTTCTTAAAAACCATTTTAAACTCTTTGCTATACTATATAAAGAGCTAAAACATCGTTACGATGAAGAGAAAACACTCAATATTATGCATGAAATTGTAATACAATGCGGACCAATATTTATGCGTGGATTTAAACTTCTAGGTCCCCATGACGATTTTAGCAATTTTGCTCCTATTTATAAGGAATTCGAAAGCCAAAACCTGATATTTGATGTTATTGAAGAATCATCACATCGTTTTGAAATTGTAATCAGAAGATGCCTCATATATGAAGCATTTAAGGAACTAGGATTAGAAATATTAACTCAATGGATGTGCGACATCGCATTCCTGTATTTTAGTGACTATCATCCGGCCATAAAATATACGAAAGATCAAATGATAGCGAAAGGGGATAAATGCTGTCATGAGGTTTTTACTTGGCAAAATTAAAACTGTAAAACTATGATTGGAATTTTAAGAGTTAGTCAGATATACTAAAACATATCTTAACAGATCAATAAACCATATAAGAAGAATTCCTAATCCAATGATCCAAACAAAAATAATAACCAGAGTTGTTTTCCTTCCAATTGGTACTTCTTTCTGTTTTTCTTCCATTGCCTTTTCTCGACATTCTGCAACTACTTCTTTTGGAATTAATTTTAGTGCAATAGCAATACCGATTGGAACTAAAATTAAATCATCTAAATAACCTAGAACAGGAATAAAATCAGGTATAAGGTCAATGGGACAGAATGCATACCCAATGACGATACCAAGAAATAACCGTTTCCACCAAGACACCCGAGAGTCTTTATACACGAGGTATAGAGTATAAGTTTCTTTCTTAAGGTCTTTAGCCTTTTGTTTTAACTTCGTGATCATGATTCTATTCAACTAGGATGTTCTAATAATGTACTACTATGAAATATATAAATCTTGCAAGTAATTGTATGTATCCTGTAAAAAGAATAAAAATACCGAGGAAAGACGAATATGACAAAGAAAGGTCGTGAAATAACGTATGGTCATGCGACTATAAATCCTAAGAATAATGTTGTTGCTGG
>JAEOTC010000265.1 GCA_016840035.1 Candidatus Hodarchaeota archaeon
ATTTGAAATAAATTCTAAGTTACATGTGTTTTTGCGGCCCCTTAAGGTTATTTCTTCCAGAACACGAGAGGACTGGCCATTTCCACACTTTAGATACAATAGCCCGTGCATAGTAAGAAGTTGAAGGGGGAATGTTATTTAAGGATCTATTGGTACCAGAGATTGTTTGAAGAAAAAAATCAACGTAGGGGTAAATAATGAATCAGGATGAACCCGATGGGGACCTAACATTTGAAAATGCTGTGCAAAAATATGTGATTCAAAGTATGTTCGGATTTCAGGTAGTGTTGTGGTTTGGATTAGGGAGAAAGATAGGAATTTTTGATTATCTATTAACTAAAGCTAAAAAGACTTCAGAAAACAGGGAAACCGCAATAACATTCACACCTGAGGAACTGTCGCGGGAATTAACGCTAGACACAAACTATCTGGAGGGGTGGCTTCAGATGGGACTAGTTACAGGCATCTTCATTCACGATAAAAAACACAATTACGTATTGAAAACTGCCCCCTATATATTTGAGCTATTAATTGATACTACCAGCAGGTTTTACGCTGGTGAGTATCTAGGATTATTCTATACCATGGCACATTCTCAAGAGAAAATCCTTTCTAATTTTAAAACAGGAAAGATCAACAAACACCAAAGTATTCCTAAAGAAAATCGTATAACTGAACATAAATTAAGCGCACGACTGGGTAAAAAACATATTCAGTTATTTACTGAAAATTATCAAATGCAATCAAAGATACTCCATGAAGGAGGATATTTACTGGAAGTGGGATGCGGATTCGGATTTAATTTACAAAATTGGGCAAGGGCATATCCAAAAGCAAGAATAGTGGGGATAGACATCGATCCGGAAGCTGTTGAGGAAAGTAAGAAGAAAGTATCCGAAGAGAAAGAAGAAAAGAGAATAACTATTCAATTCACAGATCTAAAATCCCATGTGAAGCATAATAAAGGAAAATACATAGTAATTCTTCTCCATCATGTCTTGCACGAAATGGAGCAGTCAGAAAAAAATAGACAGCAAGTTTTTAAGTATTTACATCAATTATTATCCGAAAAGGGAGTATTAATTGTGGGAGAACCGATGATTCCCGAATTAGATGTAGAAAAACAGCCCCATTTTGATTTAATCCTACATAAATGGTATGAAATCGGCTTTGGATCGAAATTCTACGATAAAAAAAGCTTTCGAGAGTTAGTCCAAGACAGTTCTTTTTCCCGGGTGACATTTATTCAAGCACCCCTCCCGCAACGGAGATACTTTTGGGCCCTAGAAAAATGATTCCAAAGACATATCAAGAATAAAGAGAAGTGACCACCAGACATAAGACCAGAAGCTAGTTCTTAACACTTTATACGACTCCTTAAGGCAAACTAACGAGAGGACTGACAATTTCCACATTGTTTAGAAATAATGACGTGTGAAATGAGGCAGGTTTTCATTTATCATCCAGAAACTTGACATTATTCACTATTAACCCCGTTTAGATCTGTGACGGTAATATTGTAGGCACGGGCAAATTTAACCATGAAATCACGAATCTTAGCTTGCAAACTCTGATAGAATAGGAAGATATCGGGAGTAAAATCAACGGAAAAATAAACATGAGTGATGAGAGTACGGTGAAGGGGTTCTAAACTCTTAGAAGGAATATCAGAAAGAAGATGAGCATACTGACGAAGAAACCAGTTGAGTTCTCCTAAAACAATGAAATGGTCATCAGTCATTCCTTGGTTCACGAAAAACTGGCTAGCAGTCATCACATCACCACTCTCAAAGGCGTGAGGAGGACAAAGATTAGTTTGAAGAAGAACCTGTTGATTCGCTACAGAGGTTGCCCCCCCGACATCATCTGTTAAGAGGGGGGGTGGAGTAATCGTGCGACCCAAGGGAAAAACACGACAGACAGGAGGTCGAGCCTCAGCTATCTGACAAAAGGCATGGAAAGGCCGTTCAGGGATAGATGGGGAACGAAAGAAGTTGATCATCTCGATGAACAGCTCCTCCTGAATATCCTGGGTGAAAACATCAGGTTCCTCGTGAGAAAACCGTTCCCAGATCTGGAGAAATACCCTTCGAAGCATATGAATAATTACAAGCATGGCTTGCGTTTCAGGATCATGGGTTTTCTTCCATTGCACATAGCGCTTACGAATCGTGTGAAGAAGTTCAAGAAGCACCCGAAAAAGAGGGGACTCAGGGGAAGGATTCCATTTGACCAGATTATACTGAAACGTCAGATCAACTTGAGGAGCCCACCTCATGACTAAAAACGGACAAATCATCCCGGTAGTTTTTAAAATAGGCGCTTGGTCAGGAGAAGCCGTCCATTGAAGGACTTTGAGTTGGAATAATTGAGTAATAACTTCAGGAGAGAAATAAGCACGGATATACGCAAAACTATAAGGGGTAAGCTCAATACTGGTTGACAATTCAGGGGGAGAAATACAACACCGAAAACCACACATTTGACACTGAAAACGAAACGTGAGCTGTTCAGGAGGGACCCCTTTAGCATCGATCTGTTCAGCAGCTTTAGCTTTTGTTAGGGTAGTCAGTTCACTAGGGGTAAGAACCGTGCCACAATCATCACTGGAAGAACTTGTCCTCTTAATATTCATCGCTTGCTCCTCACCCATGATACCAACTAGAGGTTAAATATTCGAAAAAACATCAACGGAAAATCTCCACGAAAGTGCTTCTACTTCCTTTTCAAACTATTACATAATAGAAGAACAGGAAAATAAAGACGTAAAAACAGTTTAACTCAAAAATAGGGTAGTTTGTTAGCGATAAGTTTTTAAGTAAACCCACTATATCAGAGCTTGAGAAGACATAGCTCAACAACGGCATGAGAGAGAAGTATGAAAAATACTGTGAATGCAACAAAAATTTCGACCCTGAAACGTCAACTCGAAGGGGAAAAACAACGCCGCCATCTGCTTTTCTGTATCGAAGACCATCCTGGACTCTCAGAATATGAACTAGCCAAACACTTGAAATGGTCCCGAGGAAAGGTCCATTATCATCTGAAAATTCTTTATAATGAAGGGGAAATCGAAAGAAAAATGGAAATTTATAATTCACCTAAAGCTAAAATGAAAAAGATTTATTTTATAAGAAACTGGCAAGATATGGTAAACGTGGATTAAAATTTTGTTTGTTTTATTTAAATTTCTTTCTTAACTTCCCAAATATTCACATATCCTTCATCTGTTCCAATAAAAAGTGTAGAATCGACTAATAAACTAGAATTAATATGTCCAAGTCCTTCAACGTGATGAATCTGTTTCCATGATATCCACTCCCAAACATCTACCGAATTAAATGTCGAAGCATAAATATAAGTTGGATTTTGTTGGTTATCAACCCTTAGGTCGAAATAACTCTCATCAGCAACTTTAATTGTTTTGAAAGGTTTTGAGAAAGAAGAATCCCAGACAGTTAATTTACATCCATCATCTCCAGTTTCTATGCAATCTCCTGTTGCTAGACACAAAATATTGGTAGTAACAAAAAAGGTACTAATTGTCTTACCCGGGTTAAAAGTTTTTTCCTCTTTAAACGTAATTAGATTGAATACCCGTATTTTATCACTGAAGTTGTACTTTAAATATAGTTTATGTCCAGCAATTAACATCTTTTCAAGTGAATTAAAGGATCTATTCTTTGAAATATTCATTATACCTATTAATTCCTCTTTCTCACGATCAATTACTTCTATAGTCTTTTTTCCAATAACAACAAGGAATTTTTCTGAACTCTCGATGACAAAAGGGGATTTGGTCTGGAGTGAAATTCGTTTAATGGTGCTCAACTCGTTGAGATCCCAAACATCCAGAACATTTTCTGCTTGATTCACATAAAGAAGATTATTATATAAAGTAAAACAAGCAAAAGGATTATTTACTGTTGTGATTTCTCTAATCAGCTTAAAAGGAGGATCTATATCTCTTATTTGTATTGTACCACCTCGTGTGGCCACAACAAGATACGATGAGATGTTGAAAAGCGCAGAAACAGGTGTTCCATCAGTAAAGAAATTTGTCTCTAATCTGCACATCTTCTATACATTTCTCCTTTTCACATTATTTAAACCCACAAGTACTATGAGCGGTCCAGTCTCCTGCAATTTACGTCCATACTTCCCGAATTAGCTCAAGCATTGGTGATAGTATTGGATTCTTACTCTTTAATACCATATAATTTAGATCTTCGTATGAGTATATATTATCACAAAGATTTTTTATTCTCACAGAAATATCTTTCATATTTAAAGTTGTAATAAGGTTTACGCGATATCCTAGGGCTTTATAAGCTGTTAATTGATTATATGCGTCTTCTACATTGAATATCCCTTTATCTTTAAAGGCTTTTCCTTCCACTAATTCAAATTTGGGTTGATTCATCCTCCTAAGAATTCCATCGGGTTTAAGAAATGGATACACGTCCTGTAATTCTTTTGGGACTTGAACATCTACATGAAATTCTATCTTTTCAACATCAACGAAATTTCCCTCCCTAACTAGGCACAAAACAATAAATTCAAGCATCGGTTCCTTATCCTGTCTTGGATCCCCTGTGAAATTAATACCAGTAACCTTGCGATATTGTTCTAAATTATGGGCTGCAAAGGCAGATTGAGATTGATCAATAAAATCGTTTATCTGGGTCGGGGAAAGATTTGAGTTGAGAGTTATTTGACCTACAAATTCTTGTGGTTGTGACTTTAAACCTATCTTTTCTGGTGTAATACCAATCGTTTTATTGCCATAATATTTCCCTAGTCCTTGTCGATCACCATAAATCCAATGGATAAGGGGTTGATTTTGATTCGAGACCGTTACTGGATTGGTCACGAGATTCATCAATATACGAACATTTTTTGGTACTGTAACATATAATGAATTGGATGAGGAATATTGTTTAAATCGGGCAATTGAAATCACAGGGAGTGAAAAAGTCTCAACAGAAGACTGGGGAATATGTTTTTGAAATTCAATCATCAGTCGATCGCCAATCTGGTAATCAAAATAATCAGAAAGTAATTTTGTAAACTGAATTCGTCTACTCACTTTACACGTATGAATCCCACTTTTTTCCTCCTTTTTACTATCTTCAACTCTTATGTTAGTAATTTTTATCTGAAAGAAATCTCCTTGCTGAAATCCAGGAAATTTCTCTGGAAGTTGGTTTTTTAGGAGTGGAGATGGAAGCATAATATCTCCCCAAGGTAATTTTTCTTTTGTAATCGGATCCTTCTTGTGAGAAATTTCTTTGGAAAAACTAAGATATTCTTCCGTTGCCAAATCTTTCGAATTAGGGGTTGTTTCAGCTAATGAGGCGTAGAGCTGTTCATCCTTTCCTTGATCGAAATTCTCAGCAAGTGTTCGAGATTGAGATTGTGCCACTTTCTCACTCTGAGCATTCCAGAGAGTAATATTCTCTTGCTCTTCCAGAAAGTCATAAGGAGGAGGATCAATAAGATAGGGACTGATAGAAGGGATTTCACTGGCTTTAAGCAAAGAGGAGGGGAACAAGTGAGTTTCCAAGACAGTAAACTCAGGAAGGACCTGAAACTCTTCTGTAAGATCCAAAGAGAGCTCACGTAAATTGCGTGGTGAGTTAAGCTCAAGGAGTAGTTGTTCCTGTTTTTGTAAATCAAGATTGAGTTTTTCTGATGAGAATTCGGGTAAGAGATCGTCAAAAATACTTAGTTTTATACTCTGTAAGTCTGAAGAAAGCACAGTTGAGTATTCTTGCGTCTTTTCTTGGTTTAACCAAGATTCATTGTGAAATGGTATTGTCACTTGATCAGTATAAGAAAACAATAAAGATTTTTCAATTAGAGAGCCTTGAAGGTCCTGATGCTCGTTGGGGACACTTACCTTTTGAAGAACATCTTCTAGTTCTTCAAGGGTTAACTCAGTAGACTCCCTGCTAGGAACAAGAAAATGGTCTAAGGTGAGAGGGGGAGAAGTACTCTGGGAGAGCTTTATGTCTAAAGTGGAGGAATCAAGTTCAGATTCCGTTGTAACAGGGAGTGGAAGAGAATCTAAATCTAGTGAAGTGTCAGAATGAACGATTTCCTTAGAATACACGGAATCAAGAGAAAGACCATGGATATCCTCAAGTTTTTCCACTTGTGTAGAAAGATCCTTTACTGCGATTTCCAGCCAAATCTGTTCAGATTCTAAGGAAAATTCATGAGAAGAGCTAATTTCTGATTGGACCACGCTGTCCCTCAAAACTATTTCGTGAGTGGTTGTTTCAACAGGTAAGAGCTCTTTCTCCTGAAGGTCAACATCAATTTGACGTACCTCTGAGAGGTCTTTATTCAATTCTTCATCAAAAGCTCTTTCTAAAAGATCTTCAGTTGTACTCATAACTGTAGGGAGCTCAACAGCGTCTGTCTCCAAAATAAGGGACTGAGAAGTTGTCTCTTGGAAAGACTCAGTATGGTCAACAGATTGATTCTCCAGTTGAGTATCAGAAGTTTCGAACGTGAAGAGCTCAGACGCAGGGAGTTGTTCACAGAGTTTCTCTAAGAGTTCATCTATTAACACCTGCTGTTCAGCCATCAGTTCTTCTACTGAAAGTTCAGAATCAGAAACAGTTTGATCCTCTTGGATCTCCTCCTCAGTTCTCGCGGTATGTACTTCTTCTGATTCCTCCTGAGGAACTGAAGTAGAAGAAATATCCTCGTCTTCTACCTCGAAGGAAGAGCTATCCTCCTCAGGTTCATGAAGAGTACTCCTATCCTCAATATGGTCTTCTTGATCATATTTAAGTACCAGAGGTTCGTGTGTAAGAAGTTCATTAGCTAATTCCCGCTCTAACAACTCGTAGTCAGCTATAACTTCGTCAATTGTGGGTAAGGGATAAATACAATTGAGGAGAAGATCCTCCTCGCGGGTAACTTCCTCCAGTTCTTCTTCTTGAACGTGAGACTCCTCCTTTTCTTCCTTAGTCTCCCCCTCACTAGAAGAGGAACTTCCCTCCTCGACATTCTCAAAATCGGTTGTTTCAAGATCAGAAGTATCAACGCCATATTTCTCCTCGAGGGGCTCAGAGGAACCCTCAACTCCTTCCTGCTCAATAATTTCCTGCTCTTTTTGTTGATCCTGTAATTTTTCGGTTTCCTGAAGGAAATCAAAACTCAAAGATCAACCCCTCCCTATTTTTGAAGAGAGGATTCACGAGAGAGATCAATAGGATTGGGAAAAGCCTCACGACTAGAGTAACCGATTTTCTCATAACGATGTTGAGGAATATTCAACTGAGGACGCCCGTACTTTTCATTAAACTCACGAAACTTTCTCAAACCACCTGTAAAACGTAATCGGGGTTTAATTTTGGGTAAAACCGTTTGAAAATCAGCAAGCACCAGTGGACGCGGAAAAGAGGAAGGGTGATTGCCAAGCTTGACATAATATGTCCGATAGATAGCAAATATACAAAGTCTCTGGATTTCAGCGGGAGTATACACTTGTAATTCATACAACAACCAATCAAACTCTTTCTGACTAAGGGAACACTTAGTTTTCTGAAGATAATAGTGGACTAATTCCTTAGTTGCTTCCGGAGATG
Organism: Candidatus Hodarchaeota archaeon; assembly: GCA_016840035.1. Lineage (GTDB taxonomy): Archaea > Asgardarchaeota > Heimdallarchaeia > Hodarchaeales > Hodarchaeaceae > Hodarchaeum. The sequence goes on from JAEOTC010000265.1 coordinate 7,605, forward strand.
GAGGGCCCACAAATAAGAGCTTTTCAAAGCGTCGTAATTGTGCAGAGGTAAACTTCCAGGGCCGATTCGTGGCTACAATGGTAACAGTATGATTCTCCTCAGGAGTAAACATTCCATCCATATATTGTTGTAATTCATGTTGCATTTGAAGAAGGGTTTGAGAAGAATCAGTCATCTGAGTGCGGGAAGAAGAACGACCAAAAATCCCATCAAATTCATCAATGAAAATCACGGACGGGGATTTTTCCCAGGCAGTTTCATAAAGAGCAGGAACCATCTTCTGACTCTCTCCCTGCCATTTCGAGATAAGTTGGGCAGCAGAAATACTAAATAAAGTAAAACGGGTATCAGAAGCAATAGCTTTGGCAAAACGGGTTTTTCCACACCCCGGAGGGCCATAGAGAAAAATACTCCGAGAGCTCTTGGCATTCTTCGCAAGTAATTCAGGATGACTGAAGGGAAGATAAAGAGTTTCGAACACTTCGTGTTTTACCTGATCTAATCCAACTAGGGAATCCCAACCGTAACGAGGATTAGGTTTGATTAGAGAATTTAGAATCGTGGCGCGCATCTCTAGCTTTTGTTGGTCACTCTTGGACACAGAAGAAGTAGAAACCTTCTTTGAAGAAGAAGAGGGAGGTTGATGGAGAAAAGGTTGAAGTTGACGAATCCGTTTAAGGCCTAAATCAGCCTCTTGTATGATAAGCTTGTGAATAGCAAGCTGAGGATACTTTTGAAGCAGTGTAGTGAAAATTCGGCAGGCTTTCAGATATGTATTGATGGCACGAGCATACTTGTGACGATGGTCAAAATCTCGTGCCCGTTGGATTAATGCCGTAGCTTCAAAATATTTGATCGGGATATTCCCCGCGGAAGATGTGGATTCTTCTGGAGAAGTCTTATCTTCTACTGGTGGTGGTTTTTTGGACGTAGACACCGTTTTTCGTTTATCCCCCCGACTTCTGGCTTTGGCCATACACGACCCTCAAACATTGTTACCCATGATTCTGGATGATGACTTATATATTCGAAAAAGCATGGGGAGGAAATACGGCAAACAGCAAGGAAGAGCGTCTCCCAGTGAATCAGGATGATGGTTTATATGCGAAAAAGAGGAGATAAGGAATGAGTCAGGCGAAACCAAATAAAATAGTCCTCATGGGACTAGCAGAGTCAGGAAAAACCACCATCACGAAATTTCCTTTATTAAATTTATTAAATCACTCATTCCCAACAAAAGATGAAAGATTCCATGCGACGATTGATTATGAGAGGCACAAACTTGCGTTTGGGGATAAAGAAATCGAAATATTCGATCTAGGAGGAATGACATCGTTTCTAGAGCGCTTTACAGGGCAACTAGCAGAATTTATCTTTTTAAACGTTAAAGCATTCGTATTTATTGTTGATTCCATCGAAATCAAGAATGTCTCGTGGGCAAAATACTTCTTTGATTTAGCGCTTAAACAATTAACACGATATAGTCCCATGGCACGAATATTTGTCTTTCAACATAAGAGTGACTTAGTACCGAAGCATATGAGAGCAGAAGTGAGGAATACGATTGAAGAATACATAGTATCAGGAACAAAACACATAATTAGAGAAAATCCTATCAACTATTATGAAACCTCTGTGTTTACCTCTTCCATTATTCAAGCAATTGATGGTGTTATGAGCTGGATGTTGGATGGGGAGTTGTATCTGTACCACCAATATCTGCAAAATCAAGACCGAGAAAAAGATTTTGAGAAAGAGAGAGAGCAGCTGAAAAAGAGGAACCAAAATATTCCCGAAGAAATTACTTATCGGGACGAATTTGGTAAGTTAAAGAAGCGATTAGTCCCCAAAAAAGGAGAGGAGGACTGATCAATGACTTTCTCGGAGCTATTCACAAAAAATGACTTTCCTGGCTTACATGAGTCGTGGGAACCTTTTAAGTATCAAGAATGGGTACAAAGAAGCTTCCTAACGGCCTTATTAAATCCAGAGCTATTTACTCAACAGTTTGTAAAACACATTACCGATTTTCCATTTACGCTTTGGAAAAACGTACAATTAATGCCTGAAAATAGATTATTACCAGCTTATCGACTGTGTCACCACTTTTCAGGACATATTGATCAACCAAATCGAGTAATCTGTTTCATGTTGAATCCCCGATTGGATTTTCATTTTCATTTTGAATATGCTAGAATATTGTTTTGTGAAAACAATATAGACAACCTGATG
>JAEOTC010000266.1 GCA_016840035.1 Candidatus Hodarchaeota archaeon
ACTTTCCAAACAAAATTAGGATTTAGACCCTCTCTATCAAAACAGGGTCTTGATAAGACATTGGCATTAATTGAATCTTCGTTAATGGTCATTAAATACTCCTATCTCCCTTTAAACGAGTTATTAGAACATGAAGAATTAAATAACTTACAAAAAAATGGACTAAGTCTATTTGGGGCTTTGAAACCAGCTTCTTCTACTCCATCCACGAGCCAACTCTCATTAGCTACTCTACACTGGGGAGTTCAGATCATACAATTTCTAGGAGACCGATTGAAGTTTGCTGATTCCAATCTAGGATCTGGAGTCGATCTGAAGGTTGTGCATGTAAGGAATGTGCAAAAACTTGATAAATTCCTGCTTACAAGAGCTTATGATGCTGAAAAGACCTACACTATTATGACTAATATCTTAGACTTACGCCCTAATCGCAATCTAGGAGTAGCATTTCTTCCCCCCAGAGAAATTGGAGGGAAATTATCTGAAGCAATGTATCTGGGATCTGAAGAAAGAGATGAGGAAGCGGGAGTAATTTTATCTCCAAGTCAGGTTGATCTTTCTGAAGCAAACGCGATACTACGCCATCTTATTTCACAGAAGAATTAAAGATTACATCCTTATTCAAAGAATGTTTTGATTTCCCTCAGATCCTTTGATTTACAAACAAAATTCGCGCTCTCAGCAACTTTTATGGAGCTAGGTTCAATTGCAATTGATATCTGAGCCATTTGAAACAATTCGATATCTGCACTAGCATCACCGATGGCTATCGACTTTTCTGGAGGAATATTGAAGTATTCCAACAAAGAGAGACAGATCTTCCCTTTCATATGATCATCGACATTTACAACCACTTCTCCAGTTATTCTACCATCCCTTCTAATTAGATCGTTCGCTACCCAAAAATCAAAATCATAATCAGAAGCGGTTTTCTTCACCAAATCCCCTAGACCTTGTGATATTATAACAAGAATACAGTCATTATCCTTGAAAAATGAGAGAAGTTCCTCTATTCCAGATCGTAAATTAATTGTTGCTAATGCTTCCTGATATTCTTCTTCCGATTTATCAATCCAAGGATAAGCGTCAGCAATACAAAATTCTGTATAACTGATTTCACCATTAATATATTGTTGAAGAGCTCTTTTACCATGCGTTGCCCAAGTACCAAAATATTCATGAACTGCTTGCCAAGAGGATCGAAATTTTGCTGTGGTCAGTGTACCATCGAAATCAAATGCGATTAACGATTTTTGAAAGTTTTTGATCTTGGTACTCGCTTCAGACATATTTTGAGTTTCTTTAGTTCCAATAAATGTGTTTTTCGATATACCCTATGTTTTCAGAAAAAATTAATTAAAAGAATTCTAAAAAGTATTTAAAGAAATAAATATTCGTATTGAAGAGATTTATAAGTATTAATTGTACCAAAGAAGAAAAAAGGGACAAACTTATGCGTGTAATTATAAGCGGAATCAGTGGTTCAGGTAGGTCTGATGCCATTAAGGATATGGAGAAATATGTCAAAAAACATTATCCCAAAAAGAAAATAATAATGATGAATACGAATCGGATGATGTGGGATACAGCAAAAGAATTAAGAATGGATGTAAAACGAGAGAAGATGCTAGATCTCTCTCCCCCTACCTTACAAGCTCTTAGATCAACTGTATTCGAACGAATACTTAGAGAGGTCGAGGAACATGAGAAAGGACAGAAAGATGTCGCAATTATTATAAATACTCACGCTACGTTTCGCTGGAGAGAACACCTAATGCCTGGGTGGGATTTCTTTTATCTAACTAAACTCAAACCAGATATCTTCATTACAATTATAAATGTCATAAATGATATCTATGACACCCTTGAGGCTAATCCATTGTGGGGTGGTATGAATAATCGATTACAGCTTGGAATCTGGCAAGAAGAGGAAGCTTTTACCACAAAGCTGATGGCCGAAACCATGAAAAAACCATTCTATATTGTTGCACGACGTCAACCTCCTACAACTCTCTATAAACTCATCTTTGAGCATGAAATCAGTGAGAAAGTATATCTGTCATATCCTATGACGCATATTAAGGAAGAGTCAAAAAAAAAAGAAATTGAGGGGTTGGGGAATAAACTAAGAGAGCTAGGATTTGTGGTTTTTGATCCTGGTACAATGGAACTAGAAAAAGTACATGTAGATATTCCTGAAGACATAAGAGTCTTTGATTTTTATCAAACAGTGTATAGAGATTTTCAACTCATTGATCAAGGAACAATGGTAGTTATTTTTTATCCTGAGATAGTCCACTCTTCAGGAGTCGTCAATGAACAGGCGTATGGGTTTCGAAATAATAAATATGTATTTGCAGTATTTCCCGCGGAAAACTACAGTCCTTTTACTAGCTTTTTCGCTGATAAGACGTTTATTTCCGTTGATGATTTAATCAAATTCCTTAAGGAAGAATATCTTCCTGCAACATCAAAGGAATGATTAACTGTTTTCTCAACGAAAGGTTTTTCTCAGTAAATCTACCTGAATAGCACTAAGTTTGTTCATGAGTAAATTCAAAATATGAGCATTCTGCTTAATTATTTGATAGAATTCGAATTAGAATTCTTAAAAATGGTGGATAATCATGAGAATGAAAAAATACCTTATAATTGTACTGTTAGGTATGGTACTATTTTCAACAATTAATGTAATCACCGTTTCAGGCGCAGCAGGCACCCTGACTTGGTCTCCCACGGAACCTGAACCAGATGACGTTGTTACAATAACGTTTGATACTACTGGTGGTCCTTTGGATGGAATGTCTGGCGTAGAAATGTGGTGGTACATGACTGTTGAAGGAACGAAAAACAACGCTGGAGGAGTCCCTCCGAGTCACTCCATGTGGCCAGCTGGAACAACTGCTCCAAGTGCAAGTACGAATTGGCTATATGCAATAACACCAATGACGGAAACATCTGCGAATAATTGGGAAGTTGATATTACTTGGGATGATATTGCTGATTCAGTTGTTGTTCAGTTTAAATCAGGAGCTACTACAGATAATAATGATGCAAATAAATGGGAAATAGAATCAGCACTGAAAGGTGAACAGATAGGATCCATTAATGCCGCTCTTTCATGTCCTATGTTTGCAATACCAGGGGATACAAAACATATCTTTGTGAATGCATCTCCTTCTGCTACCTCGTGGGATTTACTTGTGGAAGGAAAGCTAGACTCACCCTTAAGTTTGGCCCCGACAGCTACTTATGACGCTACAGCTGGTTTATGGGACTTAGAGGTAGATATACCTTCTAATCTTCCAACAATGTTATATGACCTGAGATATACTGCAACAATCAATGGGAATGCAAGGTTTAGATCTGAACCTCATGCATTGAAAGTTTTAAGTGAATATAAAACTGATTATAATTTCGTGATTCTTGCTGATCCTCAACATATACGAGATGGATCTTATCCAATAAATCGGGATGCATCAACAGGAGATGGAAATCTTTCTAAGACCCTGACTGAAGTAAACCACATTAATCCTGATTTTGTAATTGTTCTAGGAGATATAACAGAGTGGACTGATGAGGTCGCAATGCATAATGCGAAACAATGGTACACTCAGTATCTGAATGTTCCCTTGTTCATAGTGCCTGGGAATCATGATGAGTTCGAGCTGACTGGTACTGCTGGTAGTGGAGAATATGGCAGTGGTTTGGGAGTATATCTAAGGATATTTGGTGGTCTACCATATATGAAGTTTAGTTATGGAACCCATCATTTTGTTTCTGGATTTAGTGATGATCAGCAGATGGATCCAAATGGTATAAACGCAGGACCCTTTGCTCAAGCAGTATGGGACCATATAACTGATTCACTTGCATCACCTCCCGCTGGAACGAGCTTGTTGTTCTTCATGCTCCATCACCCTCTCTCTCCAAATTATTATGGTAGTGGAGAAAGTGTCGACATGACTACAGAACTCTTGAATCTAATGAATACAAACGATGTGGACTTTTTCTTACATGGTCACCTGCATGCTGATGCTTATGATGTTCATGACGGAATAGTCCATATTGGAACAGATGATTGTGTTGGTAAACAGGCTCACAAGGGTTTGCGAATTGTGGAAATGTCAGGAGATACCATGACTAGATTTTCCTATACTCCTCCTGATCAAGCAAATTATAACGCTTCTTCTTACCCACTATTGCAGATAAACGCTACTTATGAATCACCAAACGATGGGACTGCAAGTTCAAACACCGCCTATCTTTCAAATGGATTTAATAC
>JAEOTC010000019.1 GCA_016840035.1 Candidatus Hodarchaeota archaeon
AGGTGGCAAAACAAGTCACTATATTTGTTTCTGTCCTCTTTCCAGTCTTGATGATTGCAATTGGAGTCCTCATGGTTGGTGGTGGAATTCTAATGCCAGAAGATCAAATTGGCGCTTCAATGATGGGAATGTTTATTGCTGGTTTTGGATTCCTACTTTTAGCATTTGTAGTATGGAAATTTCGAGTTATAGCACGAAGTGGAAAGTTTGTGGAATTTTCTGCAAGATTAGTGCTTGATGAGAAAGCTGTCTTAGCAATGCCGTTAATACTTGGAGTATTTTCCATTATCACTGGATTTTTCATGTTATTTGGTTTTATCGAAATATATTCCTTTTTCGAAGTAACTAACGCCATGGATGAGCAACAATTAAGTTACCCTGGTTTAATACTAGCTATAATATTTGAATACTTCTATCTGATCGTATACCTTGGTATATACTATAGCCTCTCAGCTGGTGTAATTTCTTATGCAAGCGATTGGTATCGAGGATTAGATCCAGATCTGGGATCGGCAATGAAAGATGTTCGTCAAGTATTTCCCGTCATCCTCAAATTTGCATTTGCGATGGCTTCGGTAAAGATTATTATGCAAATTTTTACGGGAGCAACACGGGGTCAAGCCACAAGATCTCGTGGTAGAGGGAATGCTGGTGCTGTAATAGGTGGATTAATATTTGCTGCGATAGCAGCAGTTATGATTTCTATTATTGGTGCTATCTGGATGTTCTTGAACTACTTTACATTAGTTAGTATAGTTCAAAATAAAAAAGGTCTGAGTGACTCTATTAAAGATTCAGCTAAAACCACTTGGGGAGCATTAGTAGATGTGCTTGTAGGGGAAACTGGGTTTGGGTTAACAACTTTTATTTTCGCCATTGTAAATTCACTCCTATGGCTTGGAGCAGGATTTGCTCTAGGATTAGCGGTAACCCAAGAATTAATGTATGGAGTTGTATTTGCAATAATTTTCGTGGTTCTCGGATCTCTTCCTTATAATGTTGTTACCATGCCTATGAAAGTTGCGTTTCGAACCTTTATCTACTCATATGCCAAGGATTCAATTGAAGGATTCAAGAAACCAAGTAGATTACCCGCCGAATTACGTGATGAGTTTAAAGTCCTCGCACGTAAAGATGTCAAGAAACGTGGAATGCGTGATCCAGCTGAGTATTTCTAGACTTATCTAGATTACCCAGAGTAACTCATTCCTTTCCCCTTCTTTTTTTTACTGACTCGACTCTGTTTTCTCAATGTCACCACTTAATGCTAATATATCATGTATTTTCACTACAAGAGTTGAGGCAGGTTCAAAATGCCGATCTATATTATCTTTATAAAGGATAAGAGTTTCTAAATGGGAATCGGAAGAGAGACGATAATCAATTTCTATTAAATGTACTTTATTCATGCCTATTCGATCTAGAAGAACAGAGTGTAATCGTAAAACAATAATTTGGGATGTCTGGATGTCAAAGTTTCGAGACCAGAAAAAAAGCTTACTAATTTTACGTATTCCTGGCTTCCCATCAAAAAACGCCCTCTTAACATGAATGGATTCTTCCCAGCCGAATTCTTTAAGAGCGACGAGTAGACACCCTCCTCCAAAGGTGAATGCGATAAAAAGAAATGGAACCATTTCACTGTTTAAGAGGGTAAAAAATAGGAAGGAGAGCTCAGGATCTGAAGAAGCTACCGAGAACCAAATAAATCCAAAAATAATTTCAAATAGTAATCCTAACACTCCAAAAAAAATACCCCGCCCTTTGTTTCCTCTTGTAAAGAACGTAATAAGGTCATGATTAACAGAACTAACCATCATTGAGGAATTCATTGTGATATCACTTTGAGTTCAATATTCCCTGTTAATCCTCTGATATTTCAAATTTAAAAGTATTAAGATGATTCTTAGTGAGGGAGGGGCTTCAAAGACTCAATTACTTCTTTGACTTTGTTATTTGTATCCAAAGAGTGCATATAGGCTATATCGACATATTCAATCAGTTCACACTCAAGACATCGACGATCATCTGAAAATCCATGAATAAACCAGTTTCGGTTATAGGGATCGACGATCACACCCTCTTTGGCCAAATGCTTAACAGCAAGAGGTAAGAAACCAATTAGTCGGTTAGATTCACTAGTTTTAACCTCAGTAAATTTAGTTCCAGTACTATATCTTTGAATGATAAAAGGAAGTACTTTTTGGTCGACAGTAAAAGTCCCAAAGCCAAATACATCAGAGAAAATTATTCGGATCACTTCATTTCCGAATTTAAATCGATGGTTGCGATAGATTGCGTTTACATCCTCCACTGCTGCATAGTGATTCGCAATATCCTGCAATTTCAGATGGTAAGGTTTAATTATGAAGGCTGTTAAAGCAGATACGGGAAAATAGTAAAGAAATGGAGTGTGTCGTCCTCCCGGAATAACATCCCCAGTGGATTCCTTACTATATCTCGAGAGAAGGGATTGATACGATTTTTTATCCATAGAGCCCCCAGTAGCATTTATTAAATCTGCAGTAGTGATGACCTCATGGTAAACATGATTTATAACAGTCTCGTTAAAAAATTCCGTCTCTTTTGCGAGTGTGAGGGATATGGTAACTGTCATGTCTTTTAAACTACCTATGCTACTGCGGGAGCGACACTAAGACACCAACTTAAAATCATTGTTTTATTCTCAGTGAGTATTCTTCAGATAAGATTTCAATTGAGAAAGTGCTTGAGGCATATTTTGTCGACCAAATCCAAGTCTAACGTGTTTATCCCCGTATAGAAACGCACTACTGGGCAAAAGTAAAACACCTGCGTTTTTTACCAAATCTGTACAGAAATCTTTTGAAGATACTGAGATTTTTAGTCTAGGAAATGCAATCGGTCCTGCTTGTGGTCTAATCCACTCCAAAATTTGTGCAGAATCAAAAAATTCATCTAATAACTGAAGATTTGATGAAATGATGGACAAATTTCGTTGAACCAGTGGTTGATAATTTCGGAGGGCTATTGTAGCTAGAAATTCACTCGCTATACTATTACAAATAGTAGTATAATCTTTAAAACGGGCTAGCTTGTCAAGGAGTGCTTGATCTCGCGTTGCGATCCAACCGATTCTCAAACCTGCTAAACCATAGGATTTTGACATGACCCCTAACGATAAAGCTTTCTCATACAAATCACACGCAGGGGGAAGGCGTGCTGTGGAGTCATATTCAAGTAAACGATAAACTTCATCCGAGAAAAGATAGAGGTTGTTCTCACGAGCGATATCGAGGATGGATCGAAATTCAGATTTAGATATCAACTTTCCAGTTGGATTATGAGGAAAATTTATAACAATGGCTTTGGTTTTGGGAGTAATAGAATCTTTTAGTTCCTCTAAATTTAAACTCCAATTGTCTTCGGGATCCATGGTCCACTTTTTTACCTCACACCCAATAGCTTCAGCAACTTCAAACAAAGATTGATACGCCGGATATTGAACAATTATTTGGTCCTCAGGTTCTAATATAACGTTCATAAATGCAAAAATTCCCTCTTCAGCCCCTGAAAAAGCTAAAATATTTTCTTCAGATATAGTACCATAGAGGGAGGTTATAGCAGCTCTTAAATCAGGACTTCCTTGGGAATCAGTATATCCTAACTTCAAATTGTTAAATTTCTCTTTAGCTCCCTCTTCTAATTGAAGAATCTCTTCAATAGAAAATGTTTCACAATCAGATGCACAGAGTAAATGTGGGATCTCGAATTCATACTTAGCAAAATACCTTTCTAAAAGGAAATCATTAATTTTCATGGGATGTAAACACATCAAAAAGGCATTATTCTTCTAGTTTCTTAGTTGGAGGAGGAATGTACTGTGATTGAACTTCTTGAAGAACCTCAATTAACTCCTGCAGATCACCTGGACCTAATTGGAGTGACATAGCAGGACCAAGCTTAGTAGAGTATGATCGACCGTTAATTACAGAGAAACCTAAATTCTTGTATTGATCCTTCTGTGTTACAGAGACTACCATTTTTCCATCAAATCGTGCATTTATCCATTTGTCGAATAATTTTTCATGCTGTGACATATGCGCACCAAATATTGAAGGGAAAGATATCATTTAAATTTTAATTGCAAAAATGTCTGATACAAAAGAGGTAAATCTGAAATAGAAAATATAAATTCCAAAAGGAAACAATCGATTAACTCAGGAGAGAACATGAATGGCTGAAATATTCTATAAGCTTACCCTTTTACTGTTTTTTTGTGTTTTTATCGTTATTCGACTTTATTATTCAAAGAAATATTTAGCAGAGGAGGAAGAATTGCTATCATCATATCCGATAATCGTGAAAGTGATGGCAGCTATCTCATCGCTAAGTATAATCGGGTTGGCACTGGTGTATGTTTTCACGGATTTTCTAATCGATTTTAGTATGCACATTCCTGATGAAATTCGATTATTAGGTATAATTGGATATTTTGGGACAGATATTGCAATGTGGCTAGTATTACATGAACTCGGAGTAAATTTCTCTCAAATGGGGAACGAGCGTTCTATTGTGTCTTCAGGGCCTTACAGATATATTCGACATCCTATGTACGTTGTATTCATAAGCTGGGGGCTCTCAACCGCACTGATTGCTTCAAATTGGTTAGTATCATTAGGGGTACCATTTATGATACTATTCATTCTTTTACGGGCACCCATTGAAGAAAAAGCATTGTTGGATGAATTTGGAGAAGAGTATATACAATATATGAAATCAACTAGTAGATTCTTCCCTCAATTCCGAAAAAGGGAATAATCTTTCCAACACTCTCACAATATTGGTTAAAAAACAATCCTTTGCCGAAATCCTTGTTGAAAAGAGGAAAAATCTAAGGCAAAGATTTTAATACTTTCGATAATTGTGCCAAGTACGCAAATAGTAAGGAGTATTATTGCCATGAGTGAAAGCGAAAAAAGCACTGTTCTTCAAGTCTCAAACTTAACAAAGGTCTACGGCTGGGAATTTCAGCTTGGTCCTCGTAGAATTGGTAGACGAGTTGAAGCAGTGACTGATGTGAGTTTTTCAGTCAAAAAAGGGGAAATTTTTGGTTTTCTAGGCCCAAACGGGGCAGGAAAAACAACTACTATCCGGTCTATTCTTGGTTATTTATCGATTAAATCAGGGTTAATAATGATTAATGGTCTCGATTACCTGAAAGATGCATTGGAAATCCGTGAAAGTCTTGGATTTATTCGGAGTGAGATTGAATTATATGGTAATTTTACCGGAAATGAGATAATCTCGTACTTCGGGAAGTTTCGTCCAATCGATCAGCAATTCTTGAAAAAATTGAGATCTATTTTTAAAGTTGACCTCAGTCTTGAATTTAAAAGCTTATCGACAGGTAATCGGCAACAAGTGATAATTATTACTGCACTAGCCTCGAACCCTGACTTTGTTATTCTGGATGAACCATCAAGTGGATTAGATCCTTTGATGGCAAAGAGATTTCATCGTTTATTACTTCAAATGCGTGCCGAGGGTAAAACGATTTTTCTCTCCAGCCACAATCTTTCTGAGGTCCAAGAAATTTGTGACCGAGTCGGTATCATAAGAAAAGGGAGAATTATCGTAATTGAAACAGTCAAAGAGCTTCGCACCAAATCCATGCAGCAATTAACTGTCGAATTTGCAGATGGAGAGGTACCAGATATCTCCGATATTGAAGGATTATCAAATGTATTCAGCGTAAAAAGGGATAACAGTACTTTCTATATAAAGGTTAAAGAAGATATCAATGATCTATTGAAGTTTATCACGACTAATAGAATTAAAAGAATGACACTAGAAGACAGTAGCCTGGAAGATATATTTTTGACGTATTATAAAGATGAATTAGACGAACCAGAGGAGGTATTATAATGTTAGAAATATACCTGAAACAATTACGAAAGAAGTGGTTAGCTTACTCTGCCGTTTCATTTGTTACCGCACTATTTTCTTTTTTTATGGTAGTAATCTGGCCCTCCTTTGAACCTTATGTTGAATCACTACAAGAAATGATGGAATTACCGATTTATCAAGCCCTACTAGGAGAAGGTGCCGCTTTAACTACTGTGGAGTCCTTACTTACTATGGAGCTCTTCATTATTTCAGATATTTTCTTTATGGGGGTTATCTTACTAGTTGGAGTTCAAAGTATTACTCGTGAAGTTGATAGTGGAAGCTTGGATTTCATGCTGAGTTTCCCAATACGACGAAGTCGATTTCTTTTAGAAAAGTTATTCGCATTTATTACAATATCAGCTACCTACCCTATTTTTACTGTTGGTGCTGCTATTATAGGATCATTATTTGTCCCTGGAGTAGATTTTCATCCTCGTGGATTACCTGCATTCTTTTTGGGGTTATTTGGAAGATGGGTTCTTTACCTAACTCTTACTTGCCTAGTAATTTTCATTTCTACAGTTTTTATGGATACTAGTAAGACTCTTGGTTTTGGAGGACTCCTTATCGGAGTATCATGGATCCTTGATACACTAGCGGGTATTATAAGGATAGCTGATGAAGGAATCGCTGATATACTGCAGTATACTTCCCTATATTACTATCTAGATGGAATTTCCATTACTGATGACATTATAAAAGATGGTTATGGTGCTTTCCCCTTCCTACAACTAGTATTTATTCTCGCCATTGGTGTAGGCGCGATTCTTCTTGCCTTATTCCTCTTTGATAATCCAATCCGCCAAAAACGAGAATTCAAGTAAATATATGAATTCTCATCCTTTTTTCTGTTTTTAGAATAGCTATACTAGTTTATAGGTTGAGGAATAGCCTCCTATCCAAACTGACTTTTGGTACACCTTTCTGGTGAAAACGAGAATTCAAATAGGTAACTTAATTTTCTGTTGAATCATTGAATGAAAACCTGCAAGGTGATTATTAATGGTCGAAAAAAATTATCCGAGTATTTTTAACGATGTTATAGGCCCAATTATGAGGGGACCGTCTAGTTCTCATTGTGCAGCTTCTATTCGTATTGGGAGAATGGCAAGAGATTTGATGGATGGGAATATTCTAGAAGTATTAATAGAATTTGATCCAACAGGTTCATTAGCAACAACACATGACAGTCAAGGATCAGATATGGGTCTTTGTGGAGGCTTTCTCGGTTGGAAGGCCTATGATGAGAGACTAGTGAATTATACAAAAGCAATAGAAGAAGCAGGAATCACAATAAAGATAGAAATTACTGAGATTAGTGTTAAACATCCTAACACCTATAAATTGACACTCACGAATGAGAAAGATAGCCATGAAATAATAGCTATATCTACTGGTGGAGGGATGGTAGAAATCATTGAAATCGATCGTATGAAGGTTTCAATGTTAGGAGACTATTACGAAACATTAATCTATACTAAAGAGTCTAAAGTTTTGGAATATTTGACGAATTTAAATTTTACTGACAAAATTATCAGCTTTCAAGAAGGAGACACTTATGTTATTGAAATCAAAAGTCAGAAATTTTTAGAAAAGAGTGTCAAAGATTTCATTATTTCCAATTTTAGGAATTTAAGAATCAAGGAAATACGTCCAGTCTTGCCGATTCTTTCACACAGGGAAATGATTGTTCCATATTCAACTTCTGAAGAGATGTTAAAATTCAATGAGAATAAAAATTGGGATCTATGGAAATTAGCAGTACACTATGAAAGTATCAGAGGTAATATTTCTTACGAAGAAGTTTTCAATAAAATGAAGCAAATCTACATAGTTATGAAGACATCGATATATGAGGGAATAAAGGGTACTGATTTCATTGATAGAATTTTGGGTTATCAATCGGGAGATTTCAAAATGCACATGGAAAACGGGAACCTCCTCGATACTGGTATCCTGAATCAAATAATTTTGTATATTACTGCTATGATGGAAATTAAAAGCTCAATGGGGGTGATAGTTGCTGCTCCAACTGCTGGTGCGTGTGGTACTATTCCAGGAACTTTGATAGGAGCAGGCAGTGTAATGAAGTTATCTGAGGAGGAAATAGTTCGAGCAATGCTTGCAGCAGGTCTGATAGGTATATTTATATCTGAATCAGGAACTTTTTCTGCTGAAGTAGGCGGTTGTCAAGCTGAATGTGGATCAGCTTCTGGAATGGCGGCTGCAGGACTGGTAACTTTAGCTCATGGTACTACGCAACAAGCTATTGATGCTGCAGCCATGGCTTTGCAAAATAGTTTCGGGATGGTCTGTGATCCAGTAGCTAATAGGGTGGAAGTACCATGCTTAGGGAAAAATGTAATGGCTGCAAGCAATGCAGTAGCCTGTGCAAATATGGCTTTAGCAAATTACGATGTAGTTGTTCCTTTAGAAGAAGTCCTCAAGGCTATGGATCAGGTAGGTAGAAGTATTGCGCATGAATTACGATGCACTGCTTTAGGTGGCTTATCAATAACAAAAACTTCGAAAAAAATCGAAGAGAGGCTTAGAATCAAGCAGTAGTTCAGGATCACGATTAGTTTCCATCATTTATATTGGGAGGATCAAGAAGTAGAGTGAGAATTTAGATGAAATTTCTCACTCTGTAACTTCATCTATGACTGGAAAAACAAGTATTCTGATTCCACTGCCAATCGACCCACCCAAAAATCCGAAAAGTGCTCCTATCGTAAAAATTAGCAGGATTATTACTATTCCTACCCCACTGGAGTCAGTGAGTAGTTGGCCAAGTTGATCTGCTTGCAGGTATAGATCATTCATTGAAAAGATAGAAGCCAATAACCAAGCGAAAATGATACCTAAAGCACCAGACACCGCCCCCCATTTCATTTCTACGCAAAACAATCCCCCAATTATTGCAGGAAATAGGTTTAATGGCCAGTAAGAAGTTGTAATTATAATTAAATCGAGGAGAAAGCATAATATGATCGCTACGATTGGTGAATATTTGTTAAATTGTTCTAAATCCATTTAATCTCCTCCTGGTTTGAAAATGATTGTTGATTCAACTTCTATTCTACTTAATATCTTTTCTGGGGTATCTAGATCAAAATGAGTATAGTGATATTCCCCATTGAGAAATAATTGTTCAAGTTGATCCGTATAATGTTTTGACGTAGATATACCACGTTGTCCTGAAGGAAGAACTGAAAGTGAATTGCTAAAATTGGCAAAATCAATAATCATCCGTTCAGAAGCTCCTCCTCGAGCAGATCGTCGTTTTATGATTCCACCGACAAGATTATCCGTCCCAGAAGGATTAAGAGTGACCCCTGTTCCATCCCCTGGGAATGGTCCCGCATTAAAAGGTAATAATCCTGAAATATGCCAGAAAAATAGCTGATGAATTTCTCCCCAGATCCACTCAGTTATATCTTCTGTTTCAAAATACTCTACTAATGCATTTAATGCTATATGAAATGCCTGCAAAATAATATCATCCCTAGTCTCAATATTCAATGTAGTACCATTGTCAAACCACTTCGATGTTTCATTTTCTCGCGTGAATTTTTCCAAAACTGCCCATGAAGGTGATTGTGAGAGATTATACTTCTCTATCTCATCACCAAAGGTAGCTGTATCATAAGCCTCAAACCAAATGTTAAATATGGTCGGTGCAACCTCATCTTTATCCATAACAAAATCCCATGAGGATAATTGATCATAAACTGATTGCTGTAACGGGGTAAGAGAAGATAGAGAATCTAGAACATTTAAAAAGTAGGGAGTGAAATTTCCGGCACGAACGCTGTACACATCCAACTGGAATGCCTTCATATCATCTATGGTAATGGAATCATCAGAGGCTAGAAGGTTATTGAGTCTTCTGGCACGGTATCCCATTGCCGTGCCAGCTTGATTAATAATTGCAATATTTGGATAGTCAGGGCCAGCTATTATTTGATTTGCGGAGCAGAGATATCCTTGTGAAGGATTTTCTGCATGTGGTAATTCCTCAAATGGTAGATAACCTATCCATTCTCCTTGTCCAGCAGAACCATTATACATCATAGCACCCCCACCTGGATTCCATGATGGAATACCGGTATCATTTCTAATGGGAACTTTTGCATTTGGTCTGATCCCAATATTTCCATGAATATCTGCATACACAATGTTTAATGGTAACATTTCCATATAACGTGAGGCCTCATCAAATTCCTGTGCTGTTTCTGCGTGTAAATAGCCCCAGATGGCAAGATAATCCCGTGTTACATTTTGTGCAACCCATTTACAGGCAATTGCTAGATCCGAAAATTCATCTGGAGTAGGCACTAAATCAGTAAAAACTGGCCCATGAACCGTAGATTTTATTGTAAAAGTTTCAGGGGACTGCCCTCTTACGGGAATAGTCACCTCCATTGTTTCATACTCCATGACTTGATCTTTGTACCAATAATGGGATTCATCAATTGTATTATAATAATACCAATCGATCATATCAAACATAGCGATGGTATTGGCCCATCCAATGTACCTAGTATTACCAGTAATCGGAAAAGGTATTCCAGGAAAGCATAATCCATAAGCATTAAAATCTGAGGTAATATCCACTAAATGGGCCTCATACCATATTCCTGGGAGTGGCCATCCTGCGTGCATGTCAGTTGCAAGCATCGGTTTGCCAGTAGAAGTCTTATTCCCTGAAACGGCCCAGTTATTTGAACCCAAGATACTCCCACCTGAAATAACTGATTCACGTTCTAAACGTTCTTTCTCTTGTGGAAATTTCTCTAGGTTTTTTTGAAAAGCATTTGTTAACTGAGCAACACGAAATTCAGCATTAGTATCAAAATCCTCTTCTAATGACGTAGAAATCGTAGAAGGATAGGAAACATCATCATATTCTCCATATCCAGGAGTAACTGGTATCTGGTAAGGAAAAGGATAAGCGAATAATTCGGTATAATCCTCAAGTCCTAGAGCATTTACTACCTCAAATCTATCCATATCATAGTAATTCCATGTAAAATACTCTGAAAGGTATTTTACCATACATAAACTATCAATCATTTCCCACGGACGAATTTCGGCATCAAGAAGATAGTACTCAACGGGTTTGGTATCATAATGTTCCGTAAGATATAAATTCACCCCTGCTGTGTACAAGATAAAGTCATCATACATTTCTTGGATATCAGGATCATCGCTTGAAGCTAAAACTTTCAGAGTTTCATTTGCCCAGTATTCTTCAAGCTTCATGAGATTAAATTTGTCTTGTTCCAACATTTCAGGCCCTAAAAGTTCTGAAAGCAGTCCACGCACACTTCTCCGCGCCATATCCATTTCAAACCATCGGTCTTGTGCATGGCAATAACCCAGTGCAAAAACGAGATCCCCAAAGGCAGACCCATAAATATGCGGGATTCCCCACTCATCACGGTAAACTTTTACCTCATCCGAAAGTCCTGAGTAAGTTATCTCTTCAAAACTAGCGATTTCTTGAGGAACGTTCCAAATTCCGTTACCAGGTAAGAGTAATGAACCTAAAGGAGGAATCATATCTATTGGTACAAGTAAACTTACTATCAATACCGTAGAAAATCCTCCCGCAGCTAAAACTTTGATTAAAGCATTTCTCTGGCTTTTTAACATGGTAAGTACCTTTGTAAGACTTTTCGTCTTTGATGATAACCTAACTTTTATCCTTTTTGAGTAGAAAGACCTTTGGGTTGTGTCAGTGATAATCTAATATCTGCCAAAATACTTGTAAAAGCAAAAGAGAATCGGAATATTAACGGTGAATGACTCATATGTCTCCAGAATCTCGTATTAATATGATTTTAGCGATATCCGCGCGACTCTTAGATATCAGTTTAATTTCCACCGTCATTTTCCTCGTTAACTTAGTCGTACAGTATTACCCTAATAAAATGTGTTTTGTTCACTCCCTTCTCAATCCTCTTTTCATACAAAATTATCTTCTCATATTTCTACTTGTCACATTAGGATATCTTTTTCGCTCTCTGTTTGCTCAACGAAATGTTCAGAGAATCTGATACAAAATATGCACAATTCTAGATTGAGAATTGAACAAAAAGGATTAATTGTCACTTATCTGTTTTTCTTTCCAATTAAGATAATTCTGATTCGACATGGTTAAGTAATCGTCTTTGTCTACAAGTGGTTGACTGATAAACGCTAGATCTTCTCTATCCATCCGTCCATCTGAGATCAGAGTTTCACCGACAGATTCGATCTTTGATAAGATGGCTAAATTCTTCTCTGTTTCCTG
>JAEOTC010000267.1 GCA_016840035.1 Candidatus Hodarchaeota archaeon
TAAAGGCTCATTTACCGTTGAAGAGTTTTCTACAAAACTTGATCGAACTTCGGAAGAAGGAAAAGCCTTACTTTCTGTTTTAATGAGTATGAATCTTATTAAACGAGTGGTAAAACCGACTAATCATTTTATATTAACTCAAGGAGGGAAAAATAATTTGAAAGTCGTTTTAACTGGAGGTGTATTTGATATAATACATTTAGGCCATGTTAAAACGTTGAAAGCAGCTAAAGAAGAAGCAGATATTCTTGTAGTGGTAGTAGCTTCGGATGAAATGGTTCAATCAACAAAAGGAAGACCTCCTTTAAACTCTCAAGAAAATCGCATGAAACTTCTTGAAGAATTAAGTATTGTAGATATAACTGCAAAAGGAAATCCAGACAAATCGAAATTCTTAGAGACTGTATTTGATTTTGAGCCGAATATTATTGCATTGGGGTATGATCAGGCTTCTACGGAAAAAATGTTACTTGCAGAATTGGAAAGATCGGAAATTGATAACATTGAGATAAAGAAGTTAGAGGTTCAGATTCCTAACGAAAAATCCTCACTAAAAATTAAGAATCTCGATCAACACTCGTTTGAATAGCTTCAGGAAGCTGTTTATGATTCAATATTTATTCCAGAATTATTTCTAGTTCGTCTCCATCCTTAACTCCATATTTTTTCTTGATATGATCAGGGGAGATTAATTCAATTTGGTTTATATGATGTGTTCGTTCTGGACGTACAATTGCAGCTGGAATCTTTTCGTTATTTAGTAAAATAAAAGTAGGCCATATAAATACTTTCCCAAAGACACGATCTCCATCCTTGAAACCAGAAATAAATTTCGCAGGTACTCGTAAGAGCCGTTCGAAGTTACGAATTGTAATTTCATCAAGTATTTGGAGGTTTAAGGTTCCTGGGAAAGGTATGAAGTCTAGGATCATTGAAAACTGATCTTGATAAGCTTTTTGACCCATATAATATGCCCCCTCTGCCATTCCAGTAATCACTTTCCCTCGTAAAATCATTTTTTCAGAAACTTCTCTTCCACTTGTAGTGAGAATCATCCATAAGTCAGTAAAAACTTGTTCTAAGCTTGCAATGCCTTCCGGAGTGATTTTAATAGAATTTCCTCTCTGTGAATAATTTCTAACGATCAAATTCATATTCTCCATTTCCACTAGCTTACGTGATGTCGATTGTTGAGAAATTCCGATAGATTTACCTAGTTCGGAAGTTGTACATGTTACAAGTCGCCTACCTCCTCCCAATTTTCCTAGTGCAATTAGTATGTCTAAATAGTTGAATATATTATTTTTCGACCGTTTTGAGGGTGAATCCATTAATATTCAGCTCCTGAAGATATTTACGGTCATTTACAAATTATTTAATATAATTACTTGATTCTGAGTAAATACAGAGTACACACTCAGTTTTACTAACAATGACCCCCCCAGATTATTTGAAATTTGTGGGTGAAATATGACCTAGGAATATACCTAGAATTTTTATAATTAGGACTAAAATGAATAAAACGAGTTTAAGAGGGCGCATAGCTCAGCAAGGTAGAGCGGTGGGCTCTTAACAAAGGATTCAACCAAGATAGTTGTAAGTGAACAAGTATCTAAGAATTCTTTGAGAGAGACCCATTGGTCGGGGGTTCAAGTCCCTCTGCGCCCGTTAAAAATAATCCAGATTAGGAATATTATATTGACCGTCATTATAGTATGTAAAAAAGTCTCTACGGGGTAATAATTATCACACATTGGAGATGAATAACATACAAGAAAAGATTCTCTCAAAGGGAGTAAAGTTACCACGTATTTACGCAGAAACAGCTCGTCTTCGTCTGCTTCAAGCAGGATTATTACTGAAGACGAGAAAGATTATTCGAGACAATGATTTCGTATTTTTTCCCATTTCTGAACCATCGAAAGCATCTATCATCCTTAGTGATTTGGAATTTCACCTTGATGACTATATGTTCCCAGAAGACAATATCAAACCCTCTATTCTGGATTCTTTGAGAATTCAATTTCCTGATGAGCCTTGGGATAATATTTCGATTAAATTTGATCAAATTGGTGACATTGGATTATTGCGATTAGATCCCAGTATAACAACCAAAGAATTTCGAGAACAGGCCGGAATCGAAATAATAAACAAATACCCAAAAATTATCACCGTAATAAATAAATTTGATATTACTGATGGCGTGAATAGAGTTTTTCCCGTTGAGTTGTTAGCTGGAGAACAGAAGTTCGACAGTTGGCATAAAGAATATGGTGTATTCATAAAAATAGATTTACAGACGGCATATTTCAATCCCCGCCTTGCAGAGGAACATCGACGTTTATCCTTAGATATAACCAATGGAGAACGGATCTTGGATCTATTTACTGGTGTGGGTCCTTTCTCACTCCATTGTACTAAACAACAAGAGTGTACATGTATTGCGGTTGATATTAATCCCAGTGCAATAATGAGTCTTAAAATGAGTATCAAGAGAAATAAACTCAGAGGGGTAATTATCCCAATTATTGGGGATTCTAGTAGAATTTTCAGTGAAAAAAAATCTTTTGATAGAATTATCATGAATTTACCAAGTAATTCAATAGATTATCTGAATTATGCTTCAAAACGTGTAAAAAA
>JAEOTC010000268.1 GCA_016840035.1 Candidatus Hodarchaeota archaeon
AGCTTGGACAGAATTACGAGAAGAAATTGTAAATGAGATCGATCATATTTCTACCGCTTTACAGGAGGAAAAATTAGTTTTTCTCGGTGTTGAATTATCATCCCTTTTGAAAGATCACTATGAACAATTCTTTGCTGATGGTGGTCTTAATCGTCTCAATTTTTTTAAGAAGAGTACTCTTCTTCCTGTAACTGAGAAGGGTGTGTGGAGTTATTACTACTTTACAGACAAATATTCTGAGTATTGCGAGAAACGTGCAATTATTTCTAAGGGAATTGATTCTATTAGCAATCAACTAGAAATCAACTTACCGTACCTCTCAACACGTTTAGTAGCAATGCAAGCTGAATTTAGTAAGAGGGATACTAGGATGGATTTTAAAGAGATCTTTCTAAGCCTTCTCACAGCCGAGGTGGGTAAAGCAAGTATAACGAAGTTGTTAGACTCTCAGACTCTCATTGATATGTTTCATAAAAAATCCAGACGTAGAGCTGAAAGGAAAAGGTTGATAATCGAAAGAGTCGATCAGGTCTTAAATGATGCAATTAAACCATCTGAATGGCAAAAACTCGGAGAATTGGCAATTGAATCCAGGGATTTAATTTACAACCATCATGAGCTCATTTTTCGCTTACGAAGACTCCAGAAAGAAGTTACTCAGCAGTTGAGGGATGATCGAACCCTCTTGGAAGCTTAAACGATATCAATTATGGTTTTACTTCTCCTCTTCTGTTTTTACACTGAAGTGTACCACAGGAGGAACAAAAAGATTACCAACGAGCAGAGCCCAAATACGTAATAAAATTTCCGGGAAAACAGTAATTTTTCCCCAATATGCCACATAATTTCTATCCCGGCACCGGGATCTAATGCATCCACCTCGGGTCTATCACGGGCGTCCCGATTCTGCCATTTCTCCCGCCAGTAAATACTTCCCAATATCCACGCACAGATAAAGCCTAAGACCAGGCTTAAAAGCAATGCGGGGATTGCATAATACCCTAATTCGTTGGCCGCATAATAACTCATTTTCTCACTTTCACCTCATCCGAATCGGGGTCTCTTGGTTTTATTCCTTCCGTGTTTTAAATATCCTGTGTTAAGGGAACTTGGTACGTGTTTCCTCTCCTGGTTGATTTTCGGTTTTTTCCATTAAAATAAATTTCACTAGGATTCTTGCCTATTGTGAATGACTAATAGAAATAGTGAAATTAAAACAGTAGGTACAAGGATGATATAAGGATAGATTATTACTCGTAAAAACAGGAAGAGACCAAGCGGGGTTAACAATAGAATCATAAAAATAATCACACGTAAAATCTGGAGTAAAAAATCTGTTAATTCCGATCTAGTTGGTTCTTCAAACTCGTGATCAAGCAAAGGTTCTGCCAATCTCAATTGATCAATAAATGATTTTAGAAACTGCTTATTTATGTCTGTTTTTGGGATTAGAGCTTCAGAATCATATAAATATCTTCGAAAATAGAACAATTGAAGAAACAGCTTTAAAGTTACAAATAAACTAAGGAATAGGTCAAATAATGATGGATATAATATGATTACGCTTGTTTTAGAGATGATTAGCTGTAAATAGCTAATAAGAAGAATCAGTGATAATTGAGAGAGAGGAATAATAAAATGAGGATACTTTCTCAAATTCAGTTCTAAAAATATTAAACTCGTTATTGCAATTAACAAAAGCGAAAAGGTAAGTAATGATAAATTAGTAAGTATTTTTACCCCAAGTAGACTTATGATTATAAAAGTTAACACATAGTTTAGCTTAAGAACTTGAGCAACCATTTTTGGATCCTGACGTTTTACCCAGTATCCTGATAGTCCAGTATCTAGATATTTAAACTTTCTACTCATTTTAACATCACAGGGGACAATAATGGTTGAATTTGAGTAATTTCATGTCTTATCAACAGCATCAGATTATCGGAATAGGATCCTATCTGAATATATGTACCATTTACTTCTTCTAATACTTCTCGAATTCGAACTTCTCTTATACGATAGTTTTCGGCAATTTTTTCATGAGCTAATCGTAAGTTTGTTAACTTTTCATATGTATCTAAATTATAAGGGTTGATTTTAGAATCAGAAATACCAAATTTATCTGCACGTAATTCACAGAATATTAAATGATGACCAAACTTACTTAGTTTAACAATCGCTTTTAATTTGTCTTCCAACACGCCTTCTGAATCACTAAGTATAACTAATACACTTCTAGTTCCTTTCAAGGAAAAAATATACGGTAATATGGTATCAAATCGGGCAGGCTCATTCTGAGAAGCTAAATCAAATATTAACCTAGAAACTTTTTCATACAAGCGTGGACTAGTTGTCGGTTTGAGATAGTGGATAGGACGATCTGAAAAGGTAATGAATCCGAATATATCATGAGTAAGTGAACACATTTCCGCTAATTCCAACAAACTTGTAAGTGAATATTCTAATTTCCTCGATCTCATCGTATAACTAGTATCCACAGCCACAAAAAGTCTAAACACAATTTCATCCTCGAACTCCTTGGATATTAATTTCCCAAGATGAGCACTTTTCTTCCAGTAAATCTTACGTGGTTCATCACCACGCTGATAATCATTTAAAGAGAAAAATTCATCACCCTGTCCTTTTCTTCTAAATGCGTACTGACCAATTAAAGTTTGCCTAACTTCTTGTTTTTGATTTTTATCAAGTGGAATCTGGGGTTTAGCTGGAATTACTTGGATAGATATAGGGTCTGAAAACTTAATTACATCTCGATACAAACCTAATGGATCACATCTTAATAGGCAGAAGGATTGGATTTCATGAATTCCTCGCTTGGATACAGCAAATATAAAGGAATAAGATTTTGACTCTCCAGGAAATAGTGCTACTTTTTTAAAATTCCAGCCCTTTACAAGCACAAATGATTCCGAAATATTCATATTAAGATAAAATCGGATTTTCCTCCGATTGACATTTTTAAGTGTGATCCTCAAATAAAAAAAGTCACCAAGGGTCACAATTGAAGAGGAAACGTAGTGTTGAGCAGATACACCCCATTCTCTATAGAAATATGTAATGAATGGGAGAAAATAAAAAATGCAGATGAAACTTGGAAACCAGAGGATCGGGAAATTCAGGTTCATTCCAATTATCCCCCCAAATGAACTGAGAATTAATACCAAAATTCCACTTGGTGAAATCTCTCGAATGTGCTCCAAAATCCATAAACCTCTAATTTTACAAAACAACTTCTGTGTTCTTCAGTATGTTATCAACAATCTGAAGTATTGGAACTCGTTCCATTTCGGATTCAGGGGTTAAAATAAGTCGATGATTAACTACAGGAAAGAAGAGTTGCTTGACATCATCAGGTTCTACATAATCTCTGCCAGAAATCGCAGCGCGAGACTGAGCTACTGTGAGTAGAGATATTGATGCACGTGGAGAACCCCCTAAAGTTAGACCGTAATGATCGCGAGTCTTTCGTATAAGATTAACAATATATTCCATAATTTTTTCACTTACAAGCACTTCTTCTCGTACGAATTGCTGAATCTTTAATATCGTTGTTCTATCAGTTAAAACATTCACAGGAAGCATATCTTGACGTTGCTTCAATTTGAGAATTCTTAACTCGGCCTCAATGGAGGGATAAGGAATAATTTGTCGAATGAGGAATCGATCAAGTTGAGCTTCAGGAAGGGGGTAGACACCAGCTTGTTCAATGGGATTCTGTGTGGCAATTACAAGAAAAGGATCAGGAAGTTTGTAAGTTATTCCCTCATGACTGACTTGTCTCTCTTGCATTGCCTCTAAAAGAGCTGAATGTGTTTTTGGCGGAGCACGACTAATCTCGTCACAAAGGATAATATTGGAAAAAACAGGCCCCTTAATGAAATTAAACTCTTGTGTCTTCATATTATAAACGGATACCCCTGTTATATCACCAGGCATTAAATCAGGAGTAAACTGGATACGAGTAAAATCAAG
The DNA here is from genome assembly GCA_016840035.1 of Candidatus Hodarchaeota archaeon. Classification (GTDB taxonomy): domain Archaea; phylum Asgardarchaeota; class Heimdallarchaeia; order Hodarchaeales; family Hodarchaeaceae; genus Hodarchaeum. The sequence continues at coordinate 3,994 of JAEOTC010000268.1, forward strand.
TCCTAATACCTCTGCAAGAGAAAAAGCCATCATGGATTTCGCGATACCTGGAACCCCTTCTAGTAAGACATGTCCATTGGCAAAATAACTTGTCATGATATTTTTAATCGCAAAATCTAATCCTATAACTCGATTCTGCATCTCTTCAATAATTTGTTCAACAATGGTTTTTATTTCTAAAGCATCCATTTCTTTACTCCTCTTCTTGGTTTTTCTTAATTTGTTCAATTTGATATTTATGTTTCTCATAATCAGCGAAAGTAAATATCCGTTGGCGCAATGAATCCTCAAAATACCTCCTTTCTTTCAAAGTAAGAGTATTTTCAATTTCTAGTAACTCTTCAACAATTAAATCTCGGTAAAGGGCCGATCTTGAGACCTTCTTGCCATAGTAACTGAAAACCTCCTCCTCTGCTGATTGTAAATAAGCTTGAGTTGGAATTCTCAAAATCCTATCAAACGGTTCTTTTAATCTTTGTGCAAACTCTGTAATTTGTTCATTTTTTCTTATTGCTAGTACTCCAGCTATAATAATTATAGAACTGAAAGCAATCATCGGTGAATGAAATATCCCTAATATTAAGACTGCTATGTAAGAGATCAAGGAATCCCCAGAAGGTGGAATCCACAATTTCCGACTCTCATCAAAAAGGATGTTTTCAGCGTTATTCTGAGTTATCAGGCGGACAAGATCTAAGAGAAATCCACGATTCTGTTCTCGTGAGATCATATCATTTGTCGGGAAAGCAGAATCACCTATCACTACGCATAATCCACCTTTACGTGGAAATTCAAGAATTCCACCTAAATATGGAT
>JAEOTC010000011.1 GCA_016840035.1 Candidatus Hodarchaeota archaeon
CACTTACTCGTAAAAGATTGGAAAGGTATTTTGATGACTAGAGGTTTAATACAGTCTAATGTCTGTCTTTTTGATTTTCGGGGCTTGAGGATTTGCATTTGATGTTTATTTCTAGTAAGAAAAAATCCATCCAGGTGAAAATTCAGTATGTTTTTTTAGTTCTTTGTGAATTCATATAGGTCGAACGGTTTTTCGCGATGCACAAATATATCAAGGTGGGTCTAATTGGAGTTCTCATCTTCTTCTCTACATTTTTCTTTCTCTTCTTTTCTTCTGGGGGAATTCCTCCTCCACAGTATATTATTCATTCTTCCATCGATCTATCTAATGTAAATGGATTTGATAGTAATAATGACACCGAAATCGACACTATTAGAATAAATTTATTTAATTCTGGTTTTAGGACCGAGCAACTCATTAATATTGATTTCACGCTGATGGATAAGAATTGGAATTTGACGAATTCGACTTATCCGTTTGAATTATTACCCGTTGAGGTTGGTGATATAACTTTATCAGCGGTATCCAATAATGATCAAATTAGTTCTTTTGATGAGATTTATATCGATTTTTATTTTGCCAGTGCGGGGACTAAACCAGCCTTCACTCTTACTGATAATGATATCATATGGCAAGAAGAGAGTTCATTCAGCTTACGAAATAGGGTAGAAATTGATAAAGTTTATGTAGATACTCAATTATTTGTGGAATCTCTTTTATATTATGCACTTCTCAGTTTAGGCATCACTTTTCTGATCTTATTTATCTACTTGATCCTATTTAAAAGGGATGTATAAGAATTATTCAAAGAACTAATGATCAATACGACTGACACACGCGTACAGACTCATTTTCGTGCTAACTTATACGGTTTTCCTCTCTGTTATCATCTTATTGTAATTAAAGTATAAACCACTTGAGACGCTTCCAAGTATTAGAAAAAAAGAGCCATCTTATCATTCGCAGGATTCTTTCTCATTGAATGGTAAGAATGGCCTCTCCTATGGATTGTTCTAAACCCTTTTTTGTTTCCGTTTCAGTAACTTGGATAATTGTTTCCATCTTTGAAGAATAACGGCCATAGTCAGGGTGCGCTTCACTATCAACAGAAAAAATAACAGCTACCGCGGGGTTATCGGGGTCATCGGGGTCATCAAGCTGAACTCGACCAATCCATAATGGAGTAGAACTTATAGTGGGTCGTGAAGAAAGTGACTTTGCTATATTTCGTAATAGTACGTGGGCTGTTTTACCTACAAGCATAATCCTGCGGATTTGGCTATCAATTCTTAGCAGTCCTTTCGTTTTTGTTTTTCGTTTTTCATAAGAAAATTCTTGAAGTCTGCTTGTTGTGTTAATAGAACGCTTTTTTTTCTGAGTAAGAGTGTCGAGAATTGCATAAACTCTATTTCTTGTTACATCTAACTCTTTCGCTATGAACTCAGTGTCTTTTCCTTCGATGAAAAATTCAAGAACTTTTGACTCTTTTTCAGTCAAAAATGTATCTTTAATCCACATACTTGACATTCCTAAAGCACCACTTAATATCAGAATATTAGAATACATAAACGTTTGTAATAAAATATTAATAATTCCTAAAGCACCGCTTAATATCAGAATATTACTATATATAAATGTTTGTAATAAAACATTAATAATTCCATTTCCAACATATAATATATTATATGTTATAAAGAGGGGAAACATTTTTATCTATTCAATACTATGTTATTACATGAGTTGAAATGTCTAAACCCCCTCTTCAAATAGTTTTCGATTTAACGACTTTTTTGATAACAACAATAGAAATAGAAGAGTCTACCTTTAAGGCCCGTAGAAAATACTTAAGAGACGTCTTCGAGAAGGCTGATGATCTTTGGCTAATAACATGGCAATATAATATCACTGACGAAGAAATGGGAGCCAGATTAACTGTAGAAGAAATGGAAAAAATTGTATCCCCAATTATTCACACATTAAAATACTTTGAAGTAAGTACTTATCAAGAGATTCTTGAAATCCGTCTTGGATTTCAACACAAAATGATCCCTTGATTCTAAAAGATTTCATATGGTAAGACAGAACGACAACGATTGAAAAGACATCTTCGAAGATTGAAAGTCACCTTTTGAATTATGGATGAATAATCTTTTTATCAAATCCTATGAGATAAGACTTCGTTTAACCTTAAGCTGGATGTGAGAGTTGTGGAGAACCTTTGGCGGTGTGAATCGTGTGGAAAACGAGTAATGTTAGAAAATACTATCGTCAGGTGGCTTGAGGAGCGTAATTCTTTGAGGTTGAGTGTTTCGGTCTGATGTCTGTCTTTTTAATTTTCGGTGATCTAAAAGTCCTGAAATGTCTTGACCAACTTCAAATGCGTATTCTCTTGTTTTGTCTTCTTTGAGGAATCATAATGAGTGCTACTACACTCATCGCAACCACCACAGGAAGAAGCATGAGGGGCGTTTCTTCCGTGGTCGTCATGGTTGTGGTAATCGTTGTGGTTGTGGTCGTTGTAGTGGTAGTTGGTTGAGTAGTTGTGGTCGTGGGTGGGTGCGGGTCATCCACTGCTGTTTTCACCAGTCCATACACGGCCTCATCCTGATATAGATCAGAATGAAATAGATTTTCAACCTCTATATTATGTGCTCCGTCAAGTGGAGAAGATATATATGAGACCCACTCATCATCTCGACTATAAATGGATGTATAATTGATAGTTCCTGGAATATGAGTACTGTTATAGATAATTCCCGAAATAGGATCTGTCCGATTCCCTAGAGTATCGTTTAAAATACCCCCTGGAGTTTCATCCCCTTCGTTCATACTTGATGCCCATGGAAGATAATCAGGACATGAAGTATAACGAGAGGGAATATCCCCATGATGATCAGCCCCCAAACTCGCATAATCATCAACCTTATCTATCCCCCCCAAATATTTGATATAATACCTGCTACTCAATCCGCCCATACTATGTCCGACAAGATCAATTTTTTCCGCACCAGTGTCATTTAAAATGGTGTCTACCCATTGTTTTATCCTATTGGCATTGTTTATATTTGCTTGAACATCACAATTACTCCTATCATCAAAATTATAGGCATAGAGAGCTGTCTCCAGCCATCCATCAGCTTTGAACCACTCTTTCATGGTGACCCAATCCATCATGCTTTTCGTCCATCCATGAAGAAATAAGATTGGATTATGGTCTTGTGACTCTTTAATTTTCGTTGTGCTGGCCTTAACACCGACAAAACAGGGTGAGATTAGAATTATCGTTACTACGATTAATATCGCCTTATTTCGTCCACTCACATGTGATTCTCTCCGAAATTAGACAAATAGTATTAGATACGATTATCCCTTATATTAAGTTTTAGAACTCAAGATTCATAATCCGCTTTTTTATTTATTCTTCTGAATCTATAGAGGTATAACCAGTCATTTGGCTATCGTCCTTTCATATTCCTCCTGTTTTGCAGAGTAACGAGCTGCCACTACTCGCACACGGGCTAATTGTCTATAAAATGGTGGAAAACGAGTATTGTCAAAAATCCTATCGTCAGTTGGCTTTAGGAGTGTAATTCTTCGAGTTGGAGTGTTTCGGTCTGGTGTCTGGTTTTTAGTTTTCGGAGAAGGTAAGTTTCAAATATTTGAATACTCATGTCAATTGAAGTAGATCTCTTGGCACAACCAGCTTTTACATATGACATTCAAAGATCTCCACCGCAACTGAACCCACTCTTTCAGCTCTTCTTCTTATGGGACCCACCTCCTTCATCCTATTCCATCCATGATGACCGTGGGAATGACATTCTGATCATCCAACCGCTGAGTAAGAAAAGCATCAGGTTTGGGTGGCTTGTTGTTCGAAGGATTATCAGCTGGATTCTCCTCATTATCTTTTTTCAAGCCATTTTTGTCGTGATATCAAGTATCATGACTAATACTCCCACTCAGTTACTTGAATTAATCGCTCCAATACTTCCATTTATCATACTCTTGTTTGGATTAGCAATACCTCAGTGGATTATAGGTAAATTCATTGGTGAATTTGAGAAATATCAACTCGTTCAAAGTCCTGATGGCACTCAGATGGGAGAAATAATAAAAACGGACTCTTTTGGAAACAAGTGGAAGATTTTAGACCCATTTAAGGAAAAGCATGCCAGTATATCGATATATGACCCCTCCCTCCGCATTTCAGGGAAGTACAGACAACTTAGAGAGGCTCAACTTCATACAGGAGAGGTACAAACAACTTTTGGCGTATACAAAGCAGAAGCGTCCTACCAAACTGAAAAACGCGGGGAGAAAAGGATTCAAAAAACTACTGAGTGCTCTATTACTGATTCAAATGACAATTTATCCTTCATAGTAAAATGGCTTGACTTTATAGAGTATTCCAAATCAGGAAGAGAATATAGAATTGATTCTTATGGGACTTTGACTCCTTTTCTTGTATGTTCAATATCTATTTGTTTAATTGAAAGGTTCCTCACTCGTTATCGTGAATATAGAATACCACGCCGGCCGGCTGGTATTTGAGAAAATTGTGGAAACTGAGTGGACCTATCGTCAGTTGGCTTTAGGAGTGTAATTCTTCGAGTAGGAGCGTGTCGGTCTGGCGTCTGGTTTTTTCCTTTTCGGAGCGAGAGTATTTGAATTCGTATGGGATAATTTTGGATATTCCCGCCCCTGTTGAACCTTTCTTCAAATTAGTAAGTTGAGTTATCCTGATAGAATTTTAAGGAGCTTTTGGTAAAACCTTATAAAAGTCAGTGATGCCCTTCACATCCTATGGCAAAAAAAAAGTATTACCTTTGTGTTATGTTTGTCGTTATTGGTCTGTTCCTCATCATTTCTGGTATCGTAGCATATGACCGTCGAATGGCTATGGATGGAAATACACGGGCAGCGACAAGAGCAAGAGATGAGCCCGCTTTCCTTGGATTATTCATTATTGGTGCATCTATTATCACTTCTCTAATAATTTACTATGATGAACGCAGTAAGAAACAGTGGGAAGCACAGAAAACTTCTGGAAGCACTTGACGCTTGCAGAAAGTCCTGTATTGAGGTATTTTCCATTCAATTTATATCATGTATTCCGATAACTAGTTACAGTGTAACCAATTGATCAGATCATTATGAACGGGCTGATTATCAAATCATTGGGTAAAATTCTGAGAAAAATCTAGCATCAGTTGGTTTAGGAGCGTAAATCCTCGAGTAGGAGCAATTCGGTCTGATGTCTGCTTTTTCGTCTTTTAACCAAACCTCGTGTTGTAACAATAGCCATGATGGGGGGAAATAGCTCAAATCCTGGACTTTTTAATCCCCCTGTTTCTGTGGTCAATTCTACCTCTCTGGTAACTTGGGAGTTATTTGTGGATTTGAAATAATTGTAAGTTTTCCAACCAGTTTTCCAGTTCCATTTAGTGATGCTCTTCTGATGAAAGCTGCCATACTCTCCTTCAAGTTCATGAACAATATGATCTCCCTCTATAGAATAACCTTCCTGATCTTTATATTTTTCTTCCCAATAAGTCTTATTATCCGTTGTTTGACGAACTGCTTCCAGAAGTGACGTATTTCTTGCGAATATAATTCCATTCATCTCAATGTTTCCATATACAATCGCATATTTAATTGACATAATTGTATATTTTACAGTTGATCCCTTTTGTAGTGTAATATTGAATTTATTTCCCTCTTCATCTGTTCCTTCTCGAATCTCTTGGTTATTTTTTGCTTTATCGATAAGTTTTGTATAAGTTAGCGTCAAAGTATCTCCTGCTTCAACTTTCCATTCGAAATTTTCCTTAGAAACACCCGCTATAACTATTTTCAAGAGTCCTAACCACATTATTATAATAACTAACCATATCAATTTCTTTTTCAATGGTAAACCTCCTCGAGGAAACAGTCATAAAGATTCATTTTCCTCCTTGCTTAAAAGGTTAGTTCCTATTGAGTAGGCCTCCCTTTGTTATCGGTATTAGATAAGTGAATCACAAAATCGTTGCCACTAATCGCACTCGGACTTTTTTAAGAAAAATTTGAGACCATTGTGGACACCGAGTCTTTTCTACAAATACTCTTGTCAGGTAGCTTTAATTTTGTGCCACAAAGTATTTTTTCACAAAACTCTTCATCAGATTTTTTAAAGGCGAAGAATACTGTTTCAGCTATGGTTGTCATAGTGTCAAATCGAGGGATTTGATTTGAAACGCAAATTTAACCAAGGGATGAGTACTTTTCTTACTTTATTCCTAATTTTAATTGTCATGGTACGATTGGGGAGTGGAAACCTTACAATACAAGAAGGACCAAGTCCCGTTTCATCTACTGAGGGATTTCCAGAGGAAATTCCCCCTTTAAGTATTTGTGCATATACTCCTCATGCTCCTATCGAGATTTCGTCGGATACTGAATTTAATGCTGTTTCGGCAAGTGGGACTGGTACGATTTCTGATCCGTATATTCTCGAGGGCTGGCAAATTACTTCTACGGACGCTTCTGGTATTAATATTCATGATACAACTGTCCATTTCATCATTCGCAATTGTTTGATAACTCCTGGCAGTGACCATTATGCTATTACTATAACCAATGTGGCACCTGGAACAGCCACAATCACGAATACTACTGGCGGGATCTTCCTTCAGGACGCCTCTAATTCCACTGTTACTCATAATTTCTGTAACCAACAAGGAAGGAATGGTATTGATCTTCAAAATAGTCCGAATTCCACCGTAGCTGGCAATATTTGTTCTCAAAATGGGGTAGGTGGCATTTACCGTTATAATTCTGGTTCTTCTTCGCTTATCAACAATAATTTCAACCATAACGGTGATTGTGGGGTCTGGCTTGATGGATTTTCGACTCATTGCCTACTGGTCAATAATACCTGCAATGGGAATTACCGTGGTTTGGAAATTAAATCCTCCGGCCATACTCGCATTCTTAATAATACCTGCAATGACAATTCTCAATCAGGGATTTGGTTGTGGGAGGGGAGTTCCTTCTCTACAATAGCTAATAATACGTGTCGAAAGAATAGGTATGGTATTCAGCTTACTCGAGAAGGGGCATGGGATCCATCCACTGATTGTTTGGTTAAGTGGAATTTCCTCCAAGAAAATATTGAGTACGGCGTGCATCTCCCTAGTGGTAGTGCTAATCATGTTCTTCACCACAATTCCTTTTTGAATAATGGTGGAGGAGCTTCATCGTCTCAAGCTTTTGATGCTGGATCCAATAATCAGTGGTATGACTCCTCGGTTAACGAAGGCAATTATTGGTCTGACTACTCTGGTACTGGAGCGTATCTAATTGATGGTAGCGCGAGTGCTACCGATCCTTTCCCCTTTCTTCTTACTCGTCCTGAGGTGGGCCTTGTGGGTTATTGGAGTTTTGACGAGGGGGCTGGTGATACTGCATATGATCGATCTGGTAATGGTAACTATGGGACGATTTATGGTGCTAGTTGGACGAATGGTATTTCAGGAACGGCTCTGGAATTCACTCAGGGAGATTGGGTGGATTGTGGTAATGATTCATGCTTTGATGTAGGTACTTTTACCATTCAGGCTTGGCTGTATATTTATGGGTCCACTGGAGGATGTCATCAAATCTTAGCTAAATATCAAAATGAGGATCAGGTATTAGACGATGCTTATGTGTTTGAGCTATGGACAGATTCCCAGACGCTTGTATTGACACTATGCCAAGATGGAGAACCCCATTGGGTTGAGTGTTTTTCTTCTGAGCAAATTAGCTTCAATAAATGGACCTTTGTCACAGGAACTTATAATGGTTCTGTTATGAGAGTTTTCATAAATGGTAAGGAGACTGGGTCTTTTGAAACTACCATTCCGGTTCGTAATACTTCTTCGCCGTTGGTGATTGGAACTCACTGTAATGATGACAGTGGTAACTTCAACGGCCGTATCGACGAAGTCCGTATTTACAACCGATCTTTAAGTGCGGAGGAAGTCTTGTCCCATTTTAGTGAATTTTCTGTCCATGAACCCATTTCTACGCAGACTGTAACTCAAACAGAGTCACCCTATGTGACAGAACCACCCCGGCGTGGTATACCCCTACCCTCGGCAAACTTCATGGAATCTCTTCTGATGCTCTTTATGCTTTTAATTCTTGGGGTAGGAGGCCTTGTTGGGTTTGCATTATGGCGTGAGGGCCTGAGTAAGAGACCTACTTCAAGGTTTTCTTCTGAAAGTAAGCCCCCTTCCATCACCAAACAACCCTTCCCGAAAGATTCTTCCAGAATCGAATCCGAACTTTTTGTTAGATCTTCCGATCTTCCCTCTTCAAAACCCTCCGCTCAACCATTAACACCCAAGCCTCTTGACCCAGCTGGTGTGTCAGATTGGAAACCTATTAAGGGAGTATCCCCTGTATCATCCCCTATAGTACCCACAATTGACGATAAACGGGCCTTATTTTCCTCCATTCAGTACCGAGTTCAAGACATTATCTATGAGCAAAGTGAAACTGACTTTTTTGTCCGTCTTATTCCCTATTTTGGGTCAATTAAAGAGATGACGACTCAATTTGATCGTAATCAAATCATAATGCGAGGTTGGTTGGAACAGCGAGACAAACGACTAATAAAGCTCGAGTTGAAAATTGATGAATCACCTACACAATTTTCTTATGACGAGCCATGGCGGGATATTACTCTCATCGGAAATGAGGACGTTATTCAAGGAATTAAACAGCGTAGAGAAATCGCTAACCGATTGATTTCTCTCGGTACAGCACTTGTCAAAGTCGAATCCCCTCCAATAGGAAGAATTTGTATTCAAATAACCTCTCAGGAAAGCAAGGAAACAATTAACAATGCTTTCTTCCTGCTCCAAGAGCTCCAATCGTTTATAGACGATTTTTAATTCATTCATTCTTCGTGTCGATGTTTGACTAGTTAATCCATTATAAGAACTCATAATTGCCACTAGTACACGGGCTAATTTTTGAGAAAATTGTGGAAAACGAGTATTTTGAGAAAAAACTATCGTCAGGTGGCTTGAGGAACGTAAATCTTCGCGTAGGGGTGTTTCTGTCTGATGTCTGATTTTTAATTTTCGGAAATCCAAAAGGCCTGAAATGTCTTGACCCACTTATTTGCGCTTTCTCTTGATTTGTCGTCTTTGAGGAATCAGGAGGAGTGTCACTACACTCATCGCCATCACCACAGGAATGAATGTCAGGGGAGCTTCTTCCGTGGTCGTCGTGGTTGTCGTTGTTGTGGTTGTGGTAGTTGTTGTAGTCGTTGATGTTGTAGTCGTTGTCCTCTGTGGTTGGTAATAGATCCGTTGATCTACAATCGATTGATAAAAATCCTTGTTGCGTTTGATTTCTCCAATGATGGTCTTCCCTTCGAAATCTCCTGCTTTTAACAGCGCATTTTCCACACGATATCCCAAATAGGTTAACTCAGCTGTAAGGATAGCGGGTTCTCGGTTGTCTATTCGAATGGTGTGATTCAACATGTTAGAGCCTCACTATCATTAACTGGATTTATCCTTTTGACTAGCAACAGTGAGTGATTTCATTATCTCCCTATTTTGATTCTGAAAGAATGGAATCTCATAGTGCCTGAAAATAGCATCATCTATTATCCCTCTCACATTCGATTTTCCCGCTTTAAATATACCCAAATTCGCCTTTATATATTCTCAATTTCGTTTGGAGGGTATTAAAATAGATTTTTCCAATAGATACTTCGTTTTTTGCCTCTAAACAAAAATTTTAGGGTATATATAATGGCGAGAACTGCAAGAAAGCTTTCTTTTCATTCCTTCCGGAATTTTTGTGTTTTTATTAAGGCAAAAATCACGAGGTCGAATAAAATGATGCCCCCAAAAGATGGTGGAACTGGAAATAATTGAGAATAATAATTTTGGGATGATTTCCCCTCATATCCTCCTTTTTTTTAGGAGATTCTCTTCGTTTTTCATTCTTTTAACAAATTTGGGATTTTCCACTTTAACCTTGACACATTAAACCACTTAAAATCAAGATTAAGAGGATATTGTTTTCGTATTATTGAAATAACCGTCCATTTGAGATCATTTTTTATCCATTTTACGAGTTTAGGAGTTAATCGAGCCCATATATAGATGGATTTCTCCCCAGAATAAATTTCACTAAATGGTATTAAGTTCAAAAATCGTTCTAACTGAAAAAACGGGATTTTATGTAGAATAATGCAATGCAAATCGAGAGAGAAATCGTACACCAGTCGCCAAGGCACAAATCCTATTTGAACTACCTGATGATTGTAATGTAACTGTTTTAACAACCCGACCTCGGTTCTAGAGAGACGATTAGAATCCTGATTATCAATTAATCTTAATGGAAGGTTTGAGTATGAATACTCTGGAGGATTCTTACAATATAACTTAATTATCTCCTTGGGCAATTGATGCTGGCTATAATACCACTGGAGATTAAATTCGGGGGTAATAAAAAAAGAGTTTTTCTCTCTTTGTCTTTTTTTTGGATTTTTTGATTGTAATAATTGAGTCAACCTACGAAGTTTTGTTGGGCTTAATTCAATCCAGCCAATATTCTCTTGATAATGGTTTAAAGAGATACATTTGCGTACAGTTGTGATTTTTGACAATTCTCTTAAGATAATGTACCCCTGACGTTCGCAATTCTGAAGATAGGATTCTAAACGGTCTATATCCTCAGTAGGTACCAATAGAATGGCAATATAATTATTTGGTACTTTTCTAAAGCTATATACATCACTAACTGTTAATACCGTGTTTGCAGGATTACGAAAATCGATAACATCTTCCAACGAAGTGGATTCTTGTAGTTGAAACTGAAAAACCAACCGATTCAAACCAAAAGCGGGTGAAAAAAAAAGGAAAAACCATCGTCCATCCATTAGAGTGAAGAAACGAGTTAATTCTTCAGATGGCTTGTTTTTTTTCGGAAACACCACATTCTTGACAATAACGGCCTTGAGCTTACGAGGATCCAAGGCATATACCCCGTCTTCTGTGATGAAGGAAAAAATAGTCTTTAATATCCTAAGTTGAACATTTGTAAGTGGAACAAGGAGTTTATCACATGAATACTGCAATTGTTCCCAAGCAAGATCTGTTAATGGAATACTTTCGCGAACAAGTCCATAAACTCCTGGAGTGGTAGAGCTACCACGCAAATATTTTGTCAAGTACTCATAGAATGAATTTGCGTGAAATGTTGAGACATTTAACAAAATATTCGCAGTTGAAAAATAACTTTCAATAAACCAAAGGAAAGCTGTGTTCAAGTATTTTTTCGTTCCTATAACTCTCTCATTGTACTCTATTAAACGCTGTGAGAGCTTGGTTCTTTGGTAGTCGGCCTCTTCATAATGTTGAAGGACTGAGAGGAATTCCATTAGTAAATATTGATCAGCTGGCGGATACTCCTCAATATGAGCTGGGAGCTGTTCAATAATGGTTTTGATAAAACGTTTAAAACTCTCTCGACCTGGCCGAACCAATTCACTTCTCTCCTCTGGAGAAGAGAGACCCTAGACAATTAAACCTAGAGTCGGAAGATTGATCTTTAACAGACTAGTATCAGATTGCTATTCTTAAATAACTTTGTAAACTTATATAGCTCTTATAAAGAACGTGTTGGATTTGTGAGAGGAAGACGTTCTCAGTACGAGAGGAACGGGACGCCGGCGCCTCTAGTCTACGGGTTATCCGGAAGGGTACCGCCCGGCCGCCACGTGCCAAGCGATAAGTGCTGAATGCATCTAAGCACGAAACGCACCTCGAAAAGACAAATCCAC
>JAEOTC010000269.1 GCA_016840035.1 Candidatus Hodarchaeota archaeon
ACGGATTTTAATAAACGACGAACTCGAAAAAAAGCGGGAGAAGTTTACTTAGCGATTAGTACAAAATCCGACTCTCTCTCTGTGCAGTTAGATGTCGATTCTACTCTCCCACGAGTTCAGATGCGTCAGGAAATAAGTTGGAAAATATTAACCCAACTGGAATTGTTTTTGAAGTCCCTTGAATTGCCAAAACCATAGTTTTTTTAACCGAAATTCTTAGATCTTTTCTTACATGTAATTATGTTTATATATGGAAAGACAAGAATTTCGTCATTTTCATGATAACCAAAGACCCGAGGTGAATTTGTGCAATGTTAAGTAACACAATGTTAATGAAAATCCATTTGGCTCATTCTACTTGCACAAAAATCGCGGGTAATTTGAGATAGGGACACTGTCTATCGATTCTCATTTTTCTTTTGCTTATTTTGCAAGTAGGGCTTAGAGATACAAATCCAGATGGATTTTTTTAAAAAAATACCCTTGAAACATACGTTCAATCCATTAGCTTGGATTGAATTTCATAATCTTTGATTTTAAGTGATCAAGATGCGAAAATTCAGAAGTTCCGTAGTCATATCTCCTTTCATCAGTGGATACTCCGTATTTCAGTCATAGAAAGCGTTTAAGCAAAATGTTTTTATAGTGAAGTTATAAAAACTGATTGTACTGTTGATAGACAGTCTTTAGTGGTGAAAAACAATATTGAAGGAAAATTTACCTTTAAAAGTAACTTTCAGAATAATAAGCGGTATATGTAGAAGAAATACTGATTATTCGTTCACCAGGAGGTGTTTAAAATGAGTTCAGATCACAATCAGAGAATCGGATTTGAAAGATATGGGAAAATCGCTCCTGGACGGGAAGAGTATCGAATTTCCCGGGAGAGTAAAGTCCAGCCAAAAGAGGTTCGGATCACAGATGCGATAACTCAACTTCTTGAAACTCGGAAAGTAAGACAGGTGTATTCTGTTATCGGAGGGGGAAAAGAAGCTACTGTTTTATTAGGTGAGGATCCAGAAGGAAAGCTTGTTTGTGCTAAAGTATTTCGTTTCTATACAAGTACAAACAGAAAACGTCTCAAGGGAACTAAACATCTCTTGCATAGTGATATGGCAATGATCGCTGCAAGACAGGAATATTGGAACCTCCATGCAATGGTCAAACAAACTTCTGTACCAAAACCTATTGCTCTCCTCGAGAATATTGTCTTAATGGAATTCATTTCGGAAAATCCATCCAATCCTATGATTCCAGCACCTTTAATCAGGGATGTTGATCTCACATCTTTCAATCCAGAAGAAATCCTCTATTCAGCAATTGATATATTGGCTCAAGTATTTCTCAAATCTCAGATGATCCATGGAGACTTTTCTGAACACAATCTTATGATCCAAACACATTCTGGAAAGCTTTTTACAATGGATGTTTCTCAGTCTGTAGAATATAATAGTAAGACATTCGTCAATACCCCTGTACGCATTCGTATTGACAGAGCTGTTAAAATGCTCGAAATTGATATTAAAAATATTAACCAGTTCTTTAGAAGGATCTATAGGATAAGCATTGATCCTGAGGAAGTGAAGGAAGAAATCATTTCTGAACTACCTCAACATCTGAAAGATTTTCTCGCTGAAAAAACTATGAATGTTTATCCAGGTGAGTTAGTAGCGCATGAGTCTTTCTTGGGGAAAGGGCAACATAGAAATGATCTCGTGGTGAAAAGAAGGCGTAGAGTTCGTCAAGCTCCGAAACGATAAATCAAATTTGTTTTTTATTGTCTCAAACCCTGCCCAGAGTCATGGTGATAACCCTTTTAAAAGATGAAATCATAAGTAATTGGTCGAGCAGATAATTTGACGAAAATTCGAGAAAACAGCATGAGGGTAATGTTGTAGGGTGTTTTGATGAAATGAGTAACGAGAATTTCCAAGAAGTTGTAGAACGACTGAAACGTTCGGTTGAGGATCAGAAAAACAAGAAAGCAAACATTTCTCTTGAGGATCAGTTAAAAGTTTTACGACAAGAGAGAGAAAGGCAGATTCAAATAGACCAAGTATATCAACGTAGAAAAGAAACTGCCGCGAAGCAATTAAGAGAAGGAATGAAAGAAATTAGAGACAAATTAGACCTTTAATTCTTCTATTTGATTCTTTGGCCTCCTCTTAATTCTCTTAGAGCGTACACCAAAAATCGGAGATGTTTTCCTTGTCTAGATCTTGATTTCGTATGCACCATTCTCTAATTTTATAATTAACATTCAGTTTTTCCATAGCAAGCGTTTTTACATAACATTTCTAGGAACCTAAATTAAGGGATATTCAAGAATATTGACTATAATTACTTTGAAAAGTGATTGAGGCTTTTTATTGAAATCAACAACTTATCAATATACATATTTCATTGCAAGATTGATTTTAGTACTCTTACTTTTATTCCCAAGTCCATTATTTATATTAAGTGGTCAGTTAGGGAGTAAATCATTAAATAATGCGATTTCAAGTCAAAAGAGTAACGAAGAATCTACCCTTCATCTCTTCACGTATAAGCACGAAGAAATGGAGGAGATAATGAACTATTTTGTCCAAAATTTCAACAAAGTACCAAAATTTTTCCAGAATGTGCAGATAGGTATGGTATCTATTACAGAGGAGGAATATACCGACGTTCGTAGTACTTTTGGCTTGTTTTCTTCCCGTATGCAAACTTCTAGCGTAATAAATGTCCTCCCTTCGATTGAGGAGTTAAATATCCAAAGGATCCGAGCATCTAGCCAGGGTCTTCAACTTCCCAGTAGTATTGTTAACGCTTCAGTACAAATAGGAAAGGGATATGATGGTTCGGGTATTAAGATAGCTATCTTAGATTCAGGAATAGATACCACTCATCCTGATATAGATAATGTTGGGTATCAAGAGTCCTTCATTTTACCTGAATATGGATTTTCTTCCGAAGAGGGGACTTCTGATTTACATGGTCATGGCACGCATGTTACTGGAATTGCAGCAGCGAGTGGTTCATATCCAGGAATTGCTCCTGGATCAGAAATCGTTAATTTAAAAGTAGCAGATATGTTTGGTGGTGCTTCCAGTGCAGCAGTAATTGCCGCTTTGGATAAAGCTATCGAGCTAAATGTTGATGTAGTCTCAATTTCACTCGGATTCGGTCTTACGGATCCTTGGGGCTCAGAAAATGTTTTAGATCTTGCGGTAAATTCTGCTGTTGAACATGGAATAATCGTTGTCGTTTCTGCCGGTAATGAAGCTGATAGTTCTACTCCTTTCATGACAATAAATACTCCTGCTTCCGCACAAAAAGCAATTACAGTTGGAGCTACAAACGGGAGTGAGAATGTCGTACGATTTTCAAGTCAAGGGCCTACGTTTGATTTTCGTCCAGACCCTGATCTCGTAGCTCCAGGATATCAAATAATTGGGCCTCTTGCTTCAGGAGGTGTGATTGATTTAGCCTATAATGCTTTAGTTGATGTATCTATTGTGGATTATGTGATATTGTCAGGTACCTCAATGGCAGCTCCTGTTGTGAGTGGAGCAGTAGCTTTACTTTTAGATCAATTTCCTAATGCTTCTCCGTATGCTATACGAGCTGCACTCCAAGAATCTGCAACTGATCTAGGTGAAAGTGAAACTATCTATACTCAAGGAGCTGGATTGATTAACGTTGGTTTAGCTGCAGAGGAGTTAGAGAGGACTCAAATTAGCTCTGGTTTTGAAATTATTTCAACAAATCCTAGAGCAAATGATAGAGCTATAGAATTTTTTCATCCAGCAAGATTTCCAGGAGATCAGGCAGAATTCACACTACCCTTTGTTACTGGATCAGCTGGAACCATCACATGGGAAATCAGTGGTGAAATTAGTTCATTTATTGAATTTGACACTACACCTACAGTTATTCCCTCTGCTAAATATTTTGAGAAATTAATTACAATCGATATTCCCTTGAATGTTCCTTCAGGGCTTTATCAGGGAGATATTGGATTCTCTTTTGGTACAAAGGATTATGAACTTCCAATTTCGATTGAAGTACTCCTACCGAAGGATAAACTTTATTGGGATACATATCACACTGGGGTCGATGATTCATATTTCCTTAATTATAGATCCTTTAATCAGTATATCCAAGGACCAAACCATCGTTATGATATAGATGACTATACTTCTCCCATTGTTAACGCGAATCTAACACAGAGTGGTATATTAGTTTTAACGGATCTTGAAAATCCCTTAACTTCTCGCGAAATTAAGGAAATTAAGAACTTTCACAATAATAACGGATCTATTCTTATGATGACTTCATTCCTACCATATTTCAACCTTGATCCCTATGAAAAGATCGTAAAAGCATTAAATTTACCAATTAACCTTTCTGATAACAGAGAATTTGTTAATTATGTTGATAATGGACGTGAAAGATATCCAGTCCCTTGGACCCTATCTTTAGAGAGTTTAGAAATAAGTTTAGGCAACCCATTCCTTAAAGATGTTGAAGAACTTCCAAAATTAGGAGAAAATGCATTCTACGGTAATATGACAGACGAGTCTTTAACTCACTATGCTCAGATTGATGATCATCTGCTTTTAGCAAGTATAGAGAAATCCAATAAAGGAAAAGTTTTGATACTGGGAACAGAAAATTGGTTGGCACCATCTTATCTTCAAAGTACTTCTGGTGAAATATTTACGACAAATATTCTTAAATGGTTGTCTCCTGACCAACCCGCATTTAATGTGCGGTTTGATCCACTGAGTAATGATATAGAGATTGCAGTCTATCCAGAATCAGCTCAAAATTTTTCCCTTTCAATTGAATTAGCAAATGGTACAAAGATTTCTAATATAGCAGTTTTTTATGATCAATACCTCAACTTTTCCTATAGGCAGTATAAGCTAAATAGCGTTGAGGGGGTTGAAATTAAGGCAAACATTTTTGGAGATCATCCAGAAAAATTTAATGTGACTTTTAACATATTTCTGTCTTCAAGTAACCTTCCTCTTGTTGAAGAAATATTAGTAGGTTCGATCGATGAAGCGGGTGTCCAAAAACCGTCATGGTGGGAAGAATCAGAAACACTCGTTGACACTGGATTAATATTATCAGTGAATCATTCAACATCCGCAAGAATTTCAGCAACTGCTTTAATATTCAGTCAATATCAGAAATCGCTTGATGTAATCCTTCCTCCTCTAACGTCCCCATTTTTTGAGGTTAGTTACGTAGACGAAATAAACTTTACTAATGAATCGTTGGAATTAAAATCAGCGCTTTGGGATAAACCAGACGGTTTACTAACTGGCTACTATAGTTATGAAGTTCAAGTATGGTGGAAAAATGAATTTAATCAAATTGTTTTGCTAGAATCTATTCGAGAAACCTTTTTCGTTCCAGATACTGAACCTGAAATACACATTGATCAGAGTTACGTTGGAGATTTAACCATAAATGACCATCGGAATATACTTACTTTCGAAGATCTTCCAAAATGGAAACCAGGAGAACAGATTGATATTTACTTACAGCTTCTGGATGTCGAATCAAGTCATTTTGAGGTATATTATCAGCTTCTTCATTATTATCTCTTCGCTGCAGATAGAATCGTATTAAATACCCATATTCTGTATCCTACTTCTTCAGATAGTAGTATTCATTCAGGGATATTTTCTGTACCCGATCTTCCAATTCCATTACCAGATGAGGAGGGATTTGAAGTGGAATTAGTTGGTGAATATTTTGTCCTCCTATTCTTTATACGAGATGCCCAAGGAAATTCAATTATTGAACCAATCTTTTTTCAAATCTCATCTGCGGGAGCAATGGATATGACACTTGTTATTGTTGTTGTATTATTTGCGCTCGTAGCAACTGGAGTGATAGTATTTCTCCTTCAACGAAACCAACGAAGAATGTATGATCCTTACTCCTATCATCAAACCCGAACCCAAGAAGTTAGTACAAAACCTAAATCTTCTTTACATAAGTATTGTATTAACTGTGGACAACGATTAGCCTTTCAAGCTCAGTACTGCCCATATTGTGGTAAAATCCTAAATTTTGATTATGAAAATCAGTAATCGTATTATTCAGGACTCAAGGGAAAGATAAATGAAATACAAACAGTATGTCATTAAAAGAATTCTTCTATTGATTCCTGTAATGCTCGGAATTAGTTTTACTAGTTGGTATTTGAGTGATATAATTGGAGATCCCCTTGCTGCTCATATAAATCCTTTTCAATTGGATGTGATGACGAATGATGAATTGGATGCAATGAGCGAAGAATTAGGCTTGAATCGGCCTTGGTATATTCGTTTCATTGACCATACAATCAAGCTAATTCAAGGAGATTGGGGGATTAGTCCCAAAGTATTCCGAGGATCGGCTATTCTTGATTTACTAATTGTTAGATTACCTGCGACGATTGAATTAGCCATCATTTCGATGATCATCGCAATAAGTGTAGGTATTCCCCTAGGAGTATTATCAGCAATTAAGAAAAACATGAAAACGGATGTATTCGCGCGTTTAACGTCATTAGTGGGAGTAGCTATACCAGTATTTGTGTTAGGTATGTTAATTCAAGCGGTTATTCATGATGGTAGCATGTGGATTAGTGAGTTCTTTTTCCAAGACCATCGGTTACTTGGTTTGATACCTTATGAAGGTAGGTACCACCAGGATTACTTTGAATATCCTTCGAAAATACTATTTGGTCTATTCCCTTCTACTGGATTATTGACTCTTGATAGTCTACTTTCATTTAATATTGTGTTATTCTTTGATTCCCTTTTACACATAATTATACCCGCTTGTGTATTAGCTTACTCTCAGGTAGCAATTATATCTCGAATGACAAGAGCGAGTATGCTAGAGACATTGAAGGAAGATTACATACTTTTAGCTAGAGCGAAAGGATTATCAGAAAGAACAGTAATTTACAAGCATGCTCTAAGAAATGCTATCTTTCCTACGTTTACGATTGGTTCTATAATCCTTGCTACACTCTTAACAGGATCAGTTCTAATTGAAACTGTTTTTAGATGGCCAGGATTGGGAACATTTGCAACAGATGGGATTAATTCTATAGATATGGCAATTATCCAAGGATTTGTAATGATCTCTGCCATTATTTTCGTAATTACAAACCTCATTGTTGATCTTGTTTATGGTTATTTAGACCCAAGAATAAGGTTATTAGAATAACAGCGAATAATCCCTTGATTATCTCCTCATTCAATTTCTGGATAGGAGTTTTAGTTGATTTATGATTTCAAAAGCTACACTTTTACTCAATGGAGAGTTATCATTTCCACATTTGGGTGATTGAACGCACGATGGACAACCATCACTACAAAAACATTCGAGGATTAATTGTTGGACATTAGATAATAATAAACTCCAATTTTCATAGAGTTTTTCAGCAATACCAATCCCTCCTGGAAATCCATCGTAAATAAATATTTTAGATGTCCCATCAGCCGGGAAATTCGGATATGAAGTTCCTCCAATATCCCAACGATCACAAAGTGCAAATAAGGGAGATAGAGCAATAGTAGCATGCTCTAATGCATGGATCCCTCCTGGAAAGTCTTTTTTTTCTGTTTTTAGTTTCTCCACGATAGATGAGGGAATTTCTATCCAAACAGATTTTGTTTCAAACTCCAACGGCGGGAGATCGAGAGGATTAATTTCGAGAAGTTCATCGTAGGTCTTTTTTCGATAAGCAAAGTAATATTCAGTTACCTTGACATTTCCAAATGTAATAGTATAACCATTATCTTTTTCTTGAATCTTTGAAAGAACTTCGACATCACTTGTTGAAATTGCTTCAGTATAATAATCAACATCATGACGGGATGCGATGGCTTTCCTGTTCTTCCAATCAATCGTTTCAAGTAAATATTTCTCGCCTTGATGAATTAATATTGCTCCTTCGTGTGCTTCACGATATGCTTGCGATGTGGTCATCGTTTCTAACAATTTATTATTAACAACTATCTCTATAGTTTCAGTAAATGCTGAATTCAAACTTACCTGTGCTGAGGGGTGTTTGATTGATTTAAGAACGATACCTGCAGGAAGAATTTTGATAATATCATTTTTCAATAATTCTTTAACTAATTTGAGACCAGTCTTTCCCCAAATTTTACTAATTTCAGATTTTTTTATGGGTAGTTCTGCTGCAGCACATAAGATGTGCCCTTTCAGAATGTATTTATTTGATAAATCAATAATAGCATTTTCTGGAGATTTATCAAGGAAATACTCCGGATGTCGACCTAAAAATTGTTGATATGCATCCTCAAATAAAACTAAGGTTGCAAGGGAAGGACGGGTAGTTCTACCTACGCGTCCTATTTGTTGCCATGTTGAGATTATCGTACCTGGGAATCCACTTAGTATTACAGCATCGAGGTTTCCAATGTCTATACCTACCTCAAGTGCATTTGTACTGACAACTGCAGTTAGTTCCCGATTTCTTAACTGAGCTTCAATTTTTCTTCTTTCGTGAGGACGATAACCAGCGCGATATGCCATTATTTGGTTTGGATCATCCCCCGTCTGTTCTAGGTCTTGTCTGGCCCAAACAGTTAGTATTTCAGACATTTTTCTTGACAGTGTGAAACATAATGTTTGATAATGCTCTTTTAAATGAGTAAATAACAGGTTTCGAGTTTCTTGATGAGGTGATCGTCGTTCTAGTTCAAATTGGTCTATATAAGGGGGATTCCAAATCACTAATTCTTTTGACCCTTGTTGAGAACCATCATTCGTGACAACATGAACAGGTTTACCGATTAATTTTTCAGTAAAATCCTTGGGATTATTTATTGTTGCAGAAGAAAGAATGAATTGTGGTTGAGTACGATAAAACTCACAAATTCTATGCAATCTCCGAATAAGTTGAGCAACATTTGACCCGAAAACTCCTCGATATGTATGAGCTTCATCTATGACAATATAGCGTAAATTCCGAAAAAACCGTTCCCATTTCGAATGCCAGTCTAAATACCGGTGAAAGGCGTACGGATTTGAAATAATCACTTTAGCGGTGTTTCGAATTGCTGGTCGTCTTTCAGATGGAGTATCACCATCATATATGAACGGACGTAGTCTTCCATCTAGTACAGCGTTTAATTCTTCCATTTTGGAAAGCTGATCATTAGCTAGTGCTTTCATGGGGTATAAAAACAATGCTGTGGAGTTTCTTTTTTGAGTAATGGCTTGAGCGACTGCTAAGGAAAAAATTAACGTCTTTCCTGAGGCAGTCGAGGTAGTAACAACAATATCCTTCCCTTCATTTATTTTATTGAGTGCCTCGGCCTGATGAGAATATAGTTTCCATTCGTTATTTTGTAACCAATGTTCGAGTTCTGGTGCAATTTGAAAATTCAGTGTACCAAATTGGGGTTTCTTTGCAGGAATAGATTTATGAAATATGATCTGGTTTTTATAAGATTTATTAGATTTTATTTGGTTAATGAACTCAGAAATCACAGAATATCACTCGCAGTACTCTTCATGGATCTTCCTGAACTATCACGGGTAATTTGGATTGAATGGGGAAATTGGTTTGCAATTTCTGTGATGTGGGTGATCAATATGATCTTAAATCTACCACTTAATTCAAACAGCTTCTTCACAAACGCTTGTTGAGCTTCAGTAGTATCAAGAGATCCCAAATCACCTTCATCAATAAATAGTGTTTTCTTAGATGGAGAATCACGTGTACTTGTTCCCCCAAATGACGAGAGTTCTTCACTAATTGCTAATCGAAGTGCAGCGTTAATCTGCGTTCTTTCACCTCCAGAAAAAGTAGAAATGTCTCTTGCTCCTTGAGAGGTGTGGATATTTATCTTAAAACCAAGTCCTTGCTTTCCTTTTTCAGTACGTTCTAATTGAACACTTGTGAGTCTTTGATTGGTCAAATCTGAAAGAATTAGAGAAGCTCTTCTTCCTAAATATGGGAGAATCTTGTTAATGGCATAGAAAGGAGCTCCTTTTGTATGAAAAATCTCGTTCTTTAGTTTATTTAGAATATTTTCTTCTTGAACGAATTCGTTATATTTTTTCTCAAGATTTTTGATCTCAGGTTCTAATTTCAATATTTCTTGTACATTAGACTTAAGATTTTTTATATCTTGATCTATTCGAACACATTGTATCTGGATCTTCTCAGCTTGTTCGGTTTTTTCCTTAAAATCGGCCTTTACTTCGTCAAATTTTAGCTGAAATTGTTTGAAACTTGTAAGTTCTTTTTTGTAACCTGTTTGTTCTTCTTTTATTGATTCTATTTGTGCTTCCAACGTCTTGATTTTGCTGGTTGGATCAATTTTTGTTTCAAGCTTTTGTTTGGCTTTCCTATAATCAGTTCTAATCTTTTCATTCGATTTCTGAGATTTCTTCAATGTATCAAGATGTTTTTGAATTTCTGGAGTGAATTTTAACTGTTTAAGTCTAGATTTTTCTTCTTCAAGGTCCTTAGTTGAAGATTCTTTGAGTTCCTTTTTTCTCTGATTCAGAGTATCAAGTTCTGTTGTGAGTTGCTTTCCCAAATCCTGAATTTCAGAAAGTGTAAATGAATCAATATTGATCTTCTCTTTTTCGTGTACCAATTCTTTGAGATCTGCTCTGGCTGTCAATTGTTCATGATTTAGGTCCTTAATCAGGTTATCTGGTAATTTCCATGACTTTTCAAGAGAAATTCTTTGAACTCTTTCCCCTAATCGGCCTTCTTGTTGCAAGATTTTGAAGGCTTTGTGATGGTCAATATCGGTTGAAAGGTTGGAAATTCGATCTGCAGTTTCTCTCTTTCGTTCAGTTTTTTGTTTGATCTCTTTAGTAATGCGCGATTCCTCTGCAATAAACCGTTTTTGATGTTTTTCAAGATTTGTATGAATTAGTGTATATTCCCGTTTTTTACTTTCTAGATTTCTTATCTCTTCATCGTGATCGGCAGCAACTTCAGTTTGTTTTTCTAACTCTTTAACTCTTTCCTTCAGCTTTTTGAATTCCTTTAATTCCCCTTCTGTAGCATTTTTACTATAAATAGACTTTTCGAGCTGTTTTTCAGCATTTTTTTGTTTCTCCAGGATAATTTGATATTTTTCATGTTGAATTTGAAGTTTAGAATTCTCTTTCTCTTTTTCTGAGAGCTGAGAAAGAATCTTCTTCTCCTTGTCTTTTAGAGAATTGAGTTCTTTGGTTAATTTCTTTACTTTTCTTTCTAGATCCTCTTTTGAAGCAAAATTTCTCTTTTTCTCTCGCAATTCACCCTCTACGTTATTTTTTAGGCCATTAATGGTGTTAAACTGAGCTTGTGCGTCCTGTATAGCTTTTTTGAAAATATCTAATCGAAAAAGATTTTGTAATGCTTCTAAACGTTTTGTTGACGATTTAGATCCGAGTGATTTCATTTCATCTTGACGAATTATTGTGGAGTTGATAAAAGCAGCATAATTCATTCCCAATATTGTTGAGCGTATTTTTTCATTTAGCTCTGGAATCTTCCCATTTATTGGTTTACTGTTAATGAATAATTCAAGAAAGGTCTTGCCCTTAGTATCACGTCCTCGAATAACTCTGTACGAGTTTTTACCGACGTTAAAGCGGCAGGTGACTCTCCCATTTTTACCACAAACATCCTCTGTTTTAACTACCGGTAGATCTAATCGTGAACTTCTACCAAAAAGGGAAAATGTCAATGCATCCAAAATGGTGGTTTTTCCTGAACCTGTGGGCCCTGAAATGACAATATTTGGAGCTTTGAAGGAAAATTTTGTAGGATTACTTCGATAATTCATAAAGCGGTAGACTTCTATGCTGGTTAAGTCAAAACCACCACCAATGAAGCTATTTTCTGTGCTACTCACAGCTTTTCTTCCACCTGAGCAAGCGCGTTGTCAAGAATTTCGAGACCTTTCTTCCGTAATTGCTCCAAATTAGGATCTTGATGGAAGGATTTTGTTATAAAGTCATTGAATAGAACTAAAGGATCTAAAACAAAATCTTTAAGAACTACTTCTCGTTTTTTAGTGGAAGTATCCCAAAATAACTCGAAATAAAAGGATGCTTTCAGCGCCTGATGAATACGTAGTAATCTCACCTTATTCTTTAAATCGGTAGAGATTCTAATAATAATTCGAACTACCGCTCCTTCTATGTCTTTTGGTAGTTTTTGTAAGATATAATCAGTAGGATCCTCAACCATCGGAACTTCTATTGCTTTTTTAACGTATGAACGTGGATTATTAGAGATAAACTCTAATTTTCCTGTCTTAGTTTCGAATACATAGAATCCCTTGTCTTCAACCATTTCCCCAAAATCTACTCGTTCTAATGATCCTGGGATGAGGACTTTTTCGTTATGTAGTGTTTGTGTGGTATGGACATGACCAAAGATTGCAAGATCAATTGAATCGAAGGGTATCATATCTTTCTTAATTTGGAATTCGTGAGGAAGAAGGTTAGGGTAAGGAATAATATTAATTTTTGAGTCCTCATAGAAATAATGTCCAACAATAATTTTTACTTTCGTTTTTAATTTAGCCAGCTCACGTCCAATAAAGTATTTGATGTATTCTTGACTTGCAACCATTCGTCGGTCTTTTTCAATCGTTTTCCCAAGCCTCTTATCAGCAAATTGTGCAATTTGCGATGCTGTAAGATAGGGAAGGAGGATAAACCCCATGTCTTCTTCTGTATTCGCCGCTCGAACAGTAATTGCTTTGGGGGTTCTAGCAACGATACTTTTTGGGATTAATGAAATTTCTCCTAATGGTGAACCTTTTTCTAAGATCTGTGGAGAGTCATGGTTACCTCCAATACACACAATTGGTATCTTAGATTCGATAAGAGGCTTCCAAACCTTGTCCCTGACATATCGGAGAAGTGTAGGGCCAACAGTTACACGATCAAATAAATCTCCTGCAATGACAACTACATCTGCTTTGTTATCGATCGCATATGAAACAACTCTTGATAAGGCATTAACGAAATCTAATGTTCGGTCACTCATTCCAGTCTTCAAATCTACACGGTAGGTATAGCGTTTTCCAAGATGAACATCGCTTACAATAATGAGCTTTGCCATTCTGATCAATTCACATATGA
>JAEOTC010000270.1 GCA_016840035.1 Candidatus Hodarchaeota archaeon
CAACAGATGGGGGCTTTTTGGTAACATTAAACGCTGTTGATAGCGGAATTGGATCGCGATTCTTAATAAAATTAGATGCGACTGGTGTTCAACAATGGAATTCTACACTCGGAGTAGGGATTCCTATGTTTTTCGACCAGATGATTCATACATTAGATGGAGGTTTTCTTTTAGTTGGTGGAATTGGCGAGTTGTCATTCAATTTATTTCTTCTTAAGTTAGATGCTGCTGGTACTGCGGAATGGAATACTTCCTTTGGTGGTCATGAAGGGGATGTTGGTACATCTGTGATTCAGATTGCAGATGGTAGCTTTGTTATCTCTGGTACTACAACATCTTATGCCTTCTCGAGTACGGATTTCTGGCTTGTGAAAACTGATTCTTCTGGTCAGCTGTTATGGAATACCACTTTTGGAGGCCTTTTTATCCAGGGATCTTCCACACTGATTCAGACTACCGATGGTGGGTATCTTCTTGCTGGTATCACCGAGGATATTTCTGATAATGTGGATATCTGGTTGGTTAAAACCACTGCCACTGGGGCTCATGTCTGGAATACGACTTTTAGGGGTTCAGCAAACGATTGGCCAGTTTCAGTCTTTCAAGCTGCTGAGACGGATTTTGTTGTGGCCGGTTCTACTAAGTCTTTTGGTGCCGGTGAGGAGGATATGTGGCTTTTCAAATTTTCTGTCTCGGATAAGTCTACAGGTATTCCTGGTTTTGTTTTTTCCTTGGTTCTCTTCAGCTGTCTAGTAGTCTTACTTGTTACTCGCAAACGAAGACCCTAGGTCTTCCTCCTTTTTTTTCTTGTATGTCATTCTAGGTAAATTTTTTACACATGGATTTTTTTTTGATTAAGTTTTTCGTTAGAAAGGCTTAAATAACTGTAAGTTCATATTAGTTTGAGTTTTTATCTATACTCATTATTTGAATCAGAATTTATATTGTGATGACATCTTTATTTGTGCCTCTATTCTCAGAATATCTTGGAATTGGGAAAATGATGTTAGTTTATCCTTTAATTTACGCAAAGTTGAAATGAGTGTTTTTTTATGAGAAACAAATATGAAACTTTTGGGAAATACACTTTTCTTTTTATCCTACTCATTCTTTTGAGTTATAGGAGTATTTGTCCCTCTGAAAGGGGAGTTAGAGGGATTCTTTCAGACACAACTGTGGAACTGGTTTGGGAGCAGACGTTTGGAGGTATTTCACATGAGCGTGCTTCTATGCTTATTCAAACTATCGATGGTGGTTTTGTGGTTTTTGGAGTTGTTGAATCCTTTGGGGCGGGCTATACTGATCTCTGGTTGGTAAAAACCGATGCAAGTGGCCAACATGAATGGAACCGGACCATTGGAGCTGCTTCT
The DNA here is from genome assembly GCA_016840035.1 of Candidatus Hodarchaeota archaeon. Lineage (GTDB taxonomy): Archaea > Asgardarchaeota > Heimdallarchaeia > Hodarchaeales > Hodarchaeaceae > Hodarchaeum. Next base: position 1,371 of record JAEOTC010000270.1, read on the forward strand.
TGGGATCAAAATGCCCATTCCATTCTTCAAACTGCCGATAGTGGATTTCTTCTTGCTGGGAATACTTATTCTTACGGAGCGGGGAATGCCGATTACTGGGTGGTAAAAACCAACTCTACAGGTCATCCTATTTGGAATTCCACCTTTGGTGATTCACAGCATAATTTGTTGTATGCTTCCACTCCCTCTTCAGATGGGGGGGTTCTTCTTGCTGGGTATAATGACGTGGAGGAGAGCACCTGGATTGTAAAAGCCAATACTACTGGTCATCATCTCTGGAACAGAACCCTTGCGGGATTTACAGTTGTTAATTCAGTGATTCAGACGTTAGACGGTGGTTATCTATTCGCTGGTGAGACTGGTGGGTATTCAGCAACTGATTTCTTTATGGTTAAGACTGATATGGATGGTGTCTATGAATGGAATGCCTCCTTTGGTGGATCCGAGTGGGATGTAGCAACCGCTGTGATCCAGCTCGCCGATGGTAGTCTTCTCCTCACAGGTCCTACTCAATCATTTACGGGGACTGGAAATAGTGATTACTGGCTCATCAAAACCAATTCCACTGGCCACTCCCTGTGGAATACCACTTTTGGAACTTCGAAGAGTGAAGAGGTTCAAACTCTGATTCATACCTCCGATGGAGGTTTCTTACTTGCAGGAACTCGTTATGTTTCTGCGAGTAATCATGACATCTGGCTGGTAAAAACTGATACTTTGGGCCAAGCTGAATGGAATACTACTTTTGGAGGCGCCTCAGATGATTCTGCTGATTCTGTTTTACAGCTCTCAGATGGTAATTACGTTGTGGCTGGGACAACTGAGTCTTGGGGTGCTGGTGCTTCAGATATGTGGCTCTTTAAGTTAAAATTATCTGAAGATACTACGACTTCATTACCTGATACCTCACTTTCAACTACCAGTGCGAGTACGAGTACCACCAGTGCTGATAGCGGATCTGGATTTTCTCTACACTTGTTAATCCTTGGTTTTTCATTTCTCTTTCTTTTTACTCGGAAACGAAGGGCTTAGACCTCCCTTCCCCCCATTTTCTCAAATACCTGATCTTTTTGATTTTTTGATTTTTCGAATTTCCATTATAAATTTATAAATGAATAGTCCATTTCCCATTAGAATCTGGATAAAGATGAAGATACTTCTAGTGAGCTAATGATGGATCAAGATTTAATTGATATTCTTGTTGTTTTATCGACTATTCTCTACAATGTTATTATCACTGCTGTTTTCCTCTTCCGAGCCTATGATAATGAAAAGTGGGAGAAACGAATGGGCCTCCCGTTTAATTTGTTACTCATCCCTTTCACTCTCCTTTGGATTTTCAATGTGTTGAATGGATTTGATTTTGGCCGCCTCGGGATGAGTACTACCATTATCATTTTCTTAGGTTATGATTTTTGGTATCGTACCTGGACGAAAGAAAAGCCTCGCCATCACCCTGATAAATGGCCGAAGAGATTAATTATTTATTTAATTCTTCTTCAAGTTGGGAGTATCACACTGAACGGTTATGGTTTTCTTGTCTCTCGTGAAGTGGGAATGCTTGTTTTAACCACCTATTTTATCAGTTTGTTTGCATTTGCCTTTTATCAATACCGTTATAAGAAACAAAAGAAGGAATTTCAATCATGAACCGAATCAAAAAAGAATTATTTTTCTTCCTCACTGTTTTGTTGTTCCTTTCTGGTACCCTCTCTCCTGGGATGGAACTAGATGGGCTGGAATGGAAAGTCAAGGTTGGTGATTCCACTACATTTGAGTTGGTTAAGTATTATGATAAAACTGACCTTGATGGAGATGGCGATATTAACACCTTCACTTTTCTCATCACTGATGAGAATGGTAATCTGGTCAATATTACATGGCGTGTGGGTTCAAAGGTGAAGTATGTGATTTCTACCTTGAATGATTCCGGTGCTTATTTGGAACGAACGTACGATGGTAAAGTTACCGGCCTTGAGGTTCGTACCACCCAGGTCGTCCAAAAAACGGTGGATAATACTACGTATTGGGAGGAATATGCGGCAAGTATTACCACTCCTACTCGAAATGCTTCAGTAGATGGGAATATATTTACGGTTGAGGAATCCTTCGTTCTTCCGCCATTGAATAACACTTTTTTTAACAGTCTAAAATTTGATTGGACTACTGGCTGGCTTATTAATCAATATCAAAAGGTGTTCAATGCTTCTACCATCATTGGGGAACTGGAATTTTCCAAAGTTGCTTCCAGCGCTCCAGGTTTCGAATTTCCTGTCTTTTTGACTGGTTTCATTGTTCTTGTGATTGTTATGCGTATGGTCCAAATTCCGAGAATGAGGTGAATTCTTCTTAGGTTTGTGATCTACTATCCTAATATGAAGAGTTGAATATTCATTGCCCTTACGCTTCGATTTGATAACGTATGACATCTTGGAATTGAGTATCTTTGGTGGAGCTATTTTAGCGAATATTTTACTCGTTTTTGGTGGATATCGTCTTCGTAAAAACGAATCAGACATGAAATATGCAGATTATCTCTTCATTATTGGTCTTAGCATCCTTTTATATAGCTTTCTGGACGTTTTTCTGCCTGATGTTGCTTATTATGCTGCCGAGGGATCTGATCACTGGGAAGACATTCGGTATGGTTTTACGTATGATTTCCTTCGGTTTCAAGGTATTGAATTAGCATTCCTTATGGTCCTTGGGATGGCGTTTGTTCTGATCGCCTATAGTAATCGTACCACTATTGTTGAGAAGTATCTCTTCACTGGGGGGATTGGTCTTTTTCTTGCTTCGTTTTTGTCCCTTGTAAACTGGGGAATGTATTATTTTCTTGTTTGGTTATGGCCTCAAGATTTTCTGGTCTACTATGATTTCTTTGTTCCTTGGCAACTTTTCAATCTTCTTCTCTCTATTTTCGCCTTTGGGGCGTTTACACTTTATACATTCCAATCTAAACAAAAGTTTCTCCTTGGTTATGGAGTTTTATCGATGGTTCTTCTATGCTTTGGACTTTGGGACTTCACTGTGACCTTTGAGGTGTTCTCTTCCTTATGAGTGCTTCTAATTCTGTTTCAGAGGCTGTGAAAGTCCACCGTCGTTTTGAACTTGATTGGTTACGCGCACTTGCGGTCTTTTTAGTTTTTATTTTTCATCTTCTCGGTGTTTTTGCCTTAATCATGCCTGCTGCTCTTGTTAACGATGAATTGAGCTACTTTGCCGATATTTTAATCGTTCTTTTAGCTGCTAACGGGATGCCTGTTTTCTTCATTATTTCTGGGTATGGTATTTTCTATTCGTTACAATACCTTACTCGTCGTCAATTCATCTTAGGACGCTTTATTCGTCTTATGGTTCCCTATTTTTTTGTGATCTTTCTTCAGCTTCCCTTTCAGCTTTATCTTCTTCGAATAAAACCATTCCGTAACCCTTTGCCCTTTATTAGTTTTTTTGACTGGTATTTGGGGTATTTAACAAATGGAATTGTTGGTATTCATGAGGGGGCCTCACTCTCTATCTGGGGAGCACATTTATGGTTCATTCTGTTTCTTTTTCTCATGTCGGTCGTTGGCCTTCCGCTTTTTCTTTTCCTGAAAAAGGAGCGAATTCGCTTCCATCTTTCCCGTTTTGCTCAGCTTCTCAATCGGCCAGGAGGCTTGTATCTCTTACTTCTCCCGATTATTATTGGTGAATTTCTTCATTACGAGTTTTTCCCTACGATTTTATCCTCCCTTGACTCCTTTCATCCTTTCCTTGCTCAACTCACCGCACTATTTATTCCCCGTATCTCGGGGTGGTGTATGATTTCGTACTTCCTGTTTTTACTCTATGGGTTCTTTTTTGCCTCTGTGGATATTTCTAATGCCATTTTTAAAATAAATACCCTTCCTTCTCTCTTTATTGGCGTTTTTATTGGCTGTATTGCCATTCCTATGTACTTAGGGTTGCGTCTGGAATTCCTTGTATTAATGCTTCTCATGGTCTATGGTTGGTCAATGATGATCGTGATTTTTTCTTCTGCTATTCATTTTCTTCACGCGTATAATCCTAAGATATTGAAATTATTAAATGAAATCGGTATGCCGTTTTATATCCTTCATCAAACGGTAATGGTTATTGTTGGATGGGTTATTATCCAATTAGATTTTCCCTTCCCTCTCAAATTTTTACTCATTCTCGTTGTCTCATTAGCAATTATTCTTGGCCTTATTGCGATAATTCGTAACGTGAATTTTCTCCGTTTCCTCCATGGTATGCGATTAAAATCTAAAAAATCTCCTGACGTTCTTCCAAAGTGATTCTTATGAGTTCTACTAAGTCAAAACTATATAAAAAATTCAGTCTTAATTTTCTTACAATTATTTTTTTATTAACCATTTTTCCAATTATTGCGGTATTTCCTGAGGATGATATAACTGTCATTCCTATTGATTCGAGTGTTGATACTCAAATCCAACAGCTCTTGCAGGATTATGATGTCCCTTCTTTAGCTGCGGGAATTGTTGTCAATGATTCCCTTGTCTGGGCGAAAGGCTACGGTGACCAGCCTAGTCTTGATACGGTTTATATGTTAGGTTCAATTCTAAAACCATTTATTGCTACTGCCATCCTGCAACTTGTTGAAGATGGAACACTTGCTCTTGATGATGATGTGAGTAATTATCTACCTTTTGAATTCCGTCATCCAAATTATCCAACTGACCCAATTACTATTCAAATGTGTTTATCTCATCGATCTAGTTTCCTTGAATTTCCTAACGACTATCTTCTCTGGGATCGAGATCCAGAAATGGTTTCTTGGGTAACTAATACTCTTGGTTGGGATGTTACTTCTTGGACTCCTATTTCCTTTGAAGAATACATGGAAGAGGTAGTTTCTTCTATTATCACTAATACTAGCTTTTGGTTATCAAATAAACCTGGTACGACATATCAATATTCCAATTCAGGTGTTCAACTCATCTTACCGTATATCATCCAAAATGTGACTAGTCAAGCGTATGAGATATATATTCAAGACAATATCCTTACTCCTTTAGAAATGGAAAATTCGGGTTTTAACGGATCAAACTTTGCTCAAACTCATGCTAAACCCTATTTACGAATAAATGATATAAATTTTCAATTTCCTGATGAATATTATCTAGGTAGTTATTCTATAAGTGATTTAAGAACCTCTCTTCCCGATTTAGCCAAATTTATGATTGCTCATATGAATCAAGGGAATTATAAGGGATTTAAGCTACTAAGTTCTTCCAGTATTACTCAGATGCATACCAAACATACCTCTTGGACGTATGAAGGTAATAACTGGGCTTATGGTTTAGGGTGGGAATGGAAATTTGGGGGGCAAGGCCATGGAGGAGCTGTTCCTGGATTTCTTGCAGATTTCCTTATGGAGGATGATCTCGATCCATCATTTGGGATCACTTATCTCATCAACCGTGGTAGTAGCTGGGTTCAGGACGATGCACTTCTTAATGATTTTCAGCCTGCTCTTCGCACTCTCCTCTTCGAAGAAGGAGCTCGTATGTCATCCTCGAGTACGACGACTGCTGCTGGGGGGCCTGGTTTTGATCTACAAGTGTTAGTTCTTGGACTGTCCGTTCTATTCCTCTATCTTCGTAAACGAAGACACTAGGTCTTCTTTCCTCCCTTTTTTTCTGATTTCGATTAGTAATGATATTCTTCTGATTTTGCCGAATAGTCAATGCTCTTGCAATTCGTATACAAAAAGAGCTTATTGTGAATGAGATTCTAAGCCGATTTTTTTCCTTCTGACGACAGTCTTCTGTAATTTCTTGTACTCTTGAAATCCTTGGATTCCTCCCTTCTTTTCATTGTTTTCAATTTTTCTGACCTTCCTAATTGATCTTCTTCCCTTTCTTAGGGATTTCATTTCTGCTGTACAAATATCTGTACAGCACATTTCGGAGGAAACGTTTAAATAACCGTTTTTTCATCTTTTCTGCTTAGTTATTCATAATTATAAACTCAACTTCGTAAAAGAGGTTTTTTAAAATGGTTAACAACAGAATAAAGTCTTTTCGTGTTCCTTGCATCCTTCTTCTGGGTGTAGTTTTTCTGTTTCCCCTTACGCAGGTGGCTGCTGAGGTGGTTTGGGTAGAGGATTGGGAAAATGGGTCTTCTGACTGGATCTTCTGGAGTTATTCCTATGAGGATACTCCCGGGGTGTATTTCCAACCCGATGCAACCGCGACTCCTTCGGTTGTGGATGGTGTCTTTCAAACGAATGCGCCTAGTGATTTCTTTGGTGACTATTGGAGTGGGGCTGTTCGTAACAGCTCGGTAGCGTATGGTTCCTGGTGTTTCGATGTGATTATTGGTTCAGGCCCTACCCATCATTCCTATCTTATTTTCTTCTTCAGTGTTTCTGGAGTTCCTGATGATCTTACTGGATTATCTATAGTTGAGAACAATATTACAGGTTATTTTTTGGTACTTCAATCAGGAATGAAAGGAGCTTTTGATAACCCGCTTATTCGGTTGGAAACACCTTGGGGCATTTGGGGTAGCTATGCTCCTGGTTCACCTATTGAGGGGTCGCATCATTTTCATATTACCCGATCTCCTCAAGGTGAATTCAACGTCTATTTTGATCCGGTAAATTCCTCCTCTCCTCCACTTTTCAATGCTACTCATACTAACTTTGTTGAATCTACACGATTTGCCTTTGGCGCGTGGGTTGGTGATTCACAGGTTGATAATTTTGCTGTCTGGAATGAAGTTGTCCCTCCTCTAACTGATCCGACTACTAC
>JAEOTC010000271.1 GCA_016840035.1 Candidatus Hodarchaeota archaeon
GACCACCGAGGGCAAAGATCCAAATCAACATCGAGCCTGTGGACACAAGCAATTGAAGTATTTCTTGAGTACTTAATCCTTTTTCCCGAATATTAGTGAATCGGTATAACCATAAAGGTGTGGCACCAAGAAAAACTAGTGTAATAATGAAATTGATAGTAAAATCAGTATCTATGAGAAATGTTTGGACTGCAATATACGTGGCTACTACTTCACTTGGTATTAGCTTCAATAACGAATTATAGTAGGTATCATCTTCTTTAATTCTTCTACCCATTTTCTGACCTCAAATATATTTTTTGAATGAGAAAGTAAACTTTTCCGAAAGTAACTGTCATAAGAAAGAACGAGTTTAAAAACCTTTACCAGACAGCTCATGAACATACTTTTACGACTCCTTAAGACTTTTACTTCTAGTAAACAAGAGGATTGATCGTTTCCATTCAAAAGAAAATGTATTGACTATCAAACAAATTATGAATCAAGAAGAATTAAGTCAGATTTTCAGATATATATTGATGGATAACTTCGAGGAGAAACAGTAATGATTTGAGGGGGCATCTCAGCCTAGAGTTCTTAGGAGCAGTTTTAATCACTCAAAAAAGGGAGGAGAAATCACACAAGAAATATAGGTCTGGCCTTTGAAGCATCTTTATTCGGACTAGTTAAGAATATATAATCTACTATCCGCAACTAACGAGGGAACAATTGACTGATATTAAACAAAAGAATAAGTACATAATTAGAGTCTCTCTTTTATGCCATCCTGAGGATCTACTGTTCCCGTCAATCCGTGCATTGATTCAAAAATATAAAGGGCAAACTACAAATCAAACAATTGAAGACTTAACTCTCACTGCTTCAACAATAAATATTCGGGTTGCTAATAGAATTGTAAAAGTGATTCTCGTCCAACCTATTGGTCGTGGATTCTTTAAGCAAACGTTTGGTCACCACTTTCGCTCTAGTGGCGCCATTATTGCATTTTCCAAAGAGAATAATGATTCGTTTGAAGCATCAAGGGCCTTATACCAGCGTTTCAAGGATATCAATACTACTGAGGTTCCAATTGCATTTGTTGGGATCCAAGAATCACCTGATGATCTTATTACTGAGGAAGGGATCCAGCTGGAGGTTGGTACAACTGAATTCTACTATTTCATTCAGCAGAATGATTTCGAAGCATTAGGGAAAGTCCTCCTCTCCTTGGTAACAAAAATCTTCACACCTGCCTAGTAGTTATTATTCACAGATACATATGAATATAGAAATCGAGAATAAATAAGAATTGAGAAAATGAACTCTCTCACCTCCTTAGCTTAAATCATTATTCATCACATTTTCTTTTCTTTTTTTCCGAATTAGTACCTGTGCAACATTTTTTGAGACTTCAATAGAAATGTAAATCATTGCCAGAACCATGTATTATATAAAAATGCAGTCAAAATGAATGTATGTTTGATACTGAAAAATGTAAGATAAGGAAGAAATTTAAATGGTGGTAGAAGTACAAACAAGCCAAAAAACCTACAAGGATTATTTAATATTCTGGTTGGGTCAACGATTATCATTATTAGGATCAGCAGTCGTTCAATTTGTAATAATTTGGTGGATAACAGTTGAAACACAGTCGGCAATGTATTTAGCCTTAGCAGCCATTCTAGGATTTGGTACACAAATACTACTAACACCAATTGCGGGAGTATATGTTGATCGGTGGAGCAGAAAAAAGATTATTGCTATCACTGATACCATACAAGCCCTAGCAACTCTATTATTGATTATCAGCTTTTTCGTCAACGTGGGTAATCTATGGTTTGTATTCCTTATGCTAACCATACGGGGGATGTGTCAAGCATTTCATTCCCCCGCTATAGCTGCCATTACACCAATAATGGTTCCTGAAGAAAAATTGCAACGGATGAATAGCTGGAATTATTTAGCTAATGGTTTAATCAATATAGTGGGACCAGTGGTTGCAGTATTTTTATTAATTTTCTTGAAATTTGAAATTGTACTTTTTATTGATATTATTACCTACATAATGGCAATAATCCCCTTAATATGGATAACCATTCCCTCAGTAGCTGATTTTGAAGCAGATCATCCTGAAAAGAAGAAAACTTCATTCGTAAGAGAGTTTAAAGAAGGATTAGGAGTGATAAAGGGGATATCAGGATTCACAGCCCTCATAGTAATATCTTCACTATTGAATTTCCTAATTACCCCTATTGATATTCTTCTTCCTTATGTTATCAATGTTGTATATAATGGTACTGTAGAAGACTTGGCTTTAGTAATAGCTTGTTTTAATGTAGGGTTAATCCTCGGAGCGCTAGGGATGTCCCTGAATAAACGGGATATCAAAAGAAAATTGCTATTTGCCTGGATTTTAATATACATCTTGAACATAGGTTATGGTATCTTAGCATTTACTCCAAATAATGCGTTTACATACGTAATCATAGGGATTGGCTTATTTTTAATGGGATTGGTATTACCAGCGGTTAATATTATGTTTATGACAATCTTTCAACAGGTAATTCCTCCTGAAAAACAAGGACGAGTATTCAGTGTTATGACCGCTGTAGGATCAGGGATCACTCCATTAGGGATGTTCTTAAGTGGATTATTGTCGGATTTAATAGGCGCTAATCTACTTTTTCTAGCTTGTGCACTGACTAGCACAATTATCATCACGTTTGCCTGGTTTTTCACCGATGTAAGGTTCTTCGGTGTCACACAAACTGATGATATCCCACCTGTTGGCACCGAAGAAGAAGCAACCGTGGTGATCGGGTAAATAATATCTTATCCTTCTTTGAATCACAGAAAGGTTAAATCTTGGAGAATTTGGTAGAAAATCCAGATGATTCCATAATTTCCAGATCTAATCCCGGAACTCAAAATTTGTACAGGTAAATGACTCACTATTGGATAAACTGCAAGAAATTTCCTGTTGATTCTAAATAAATGGTGACAAAGAAGGTTTTAAAAGAAGGAGAAGGTATGTTTTATAATTATACTCTAAAGCCCTAGATTGAGATAATAAGAACATAGAGGACAGCATCGCCGAAGCTAGGAGGCAAAGAGAGGGGAATAGTTGAGGAAAATGTTGAGTGGAACGAAAATTCGAATAAAAATTGTACTGATTGGAGATGGAGAGGTTGGAAAAACCACTCTTCGACGTGCATGGTTAGGAGAAGACTTTAAAAAGAAGTATCTTATGACAATTGGCGCTGATTTTGCCTCCCAAGACGTAGCTTACTATCATCCCCCAGCAAAAACGACTTATAACATCAAATTTCAAGTGTGGGATTTAGCGGGCCAACCGATGTTTAAAACAGTGCGAGAGCTGTATTATAGGGGAGCAGTGGGTGCATTATGCTTTTTTGATATCACGAATCAGGAGTCGTACATGAATCTCGTCGAGTGGATTCGAAGTTTCTGGACCTTAAATGGCATGGGGAAACGCCCTCTGCTCATTGTCGGCTCAAAATGTGATCTTCGGGGCAAATCGGGATTTCCAAATCAGGTTCCAGCCCGATATGGTCAAGAATATGCTGAAGAACTATCCAAATCCCTAAAAGACGAATTTGGGTTTTCTGTTCATTATGTAGAAACCTCAGCCAAAGAAAATATCAATGTCGATGAAGTTTTCAGGATTTTAGCTGGGGAAATTATTGCTAGCTACTCCTTTCTGGAAAAAAAAGGACTGACAGATTAATATAATAACTGACTGACCGTTTTCCTTGAAATCTTTGGTTTAATATATATCAAGAAGAGACCAAAATGTTCCTTTAGGTAATTTCTTTTAGATTACGAGAGGACTGACACTTTCCACGCGATTGTATGGATAAAAATTGAGGAAAAAGATTCTACAATGTAAGCAGAATAAATTTGTGAGAAATGATTCCGTCATAGAAGATCTTTTGTATAACTAAGCCCTAGATAAGTTGGACCTTTAAGCGAATAGAAATGTTAGACGATAGAAATCACATGAACAGTAGTGATTAGATTATCTGAGGACTAGATAGTGAGTAATGAAGAGACCAGAGAGGTAGCAAAAACTGAAATCACTCATACAATAAAAATCTGCACAATTTGTAGAGGAGAGGTAGAAGATACAAGGAAGCTCTTTATCTGTCCCTTTTGTTCCACGACTTATCACACTAGCCACTTAGCAAAATGGTTGCAGAGAAGAAAATATTGCCCAATC
>JAEOTC010000272.1 GCA_016840035.1 Candidatus Hodarchaeota archaeon
ATACCCTCTGAATTTAATAACGTTTAGTTCTTAAATCAGATTTTTCGAATAAAAAAGATATAATTCAACAGGGATGAGAAAAGCAAATGGATACTAATCCTATTTATGTAAAAGATATAGCCACAATTGGGATATATGTAAGTGACTTAGATAGAGCAAAGAAATTCTATGTTAATGGACTTGGACTTAAGGATAAGGGAGATATGGGTTCTGGATGCATGCTAGAACTAAGTGGTGTATCTTTCTACCTAGAACCTGGAAGAAAAAAACGAGTAGGAAATCAAGTTCTTGCTTATGCAGATATTACAATTTGCTTCAGCGTTGAATCCGTTAAGGATGTCTACAGAGAGGTGGGAAAACGGGAGATTCCTATCGTAATGAACTACACAGAATACTCTTCAGATTATGCTATGTTCATGATCTCGGATCCTGATGGAAATATTATCGAAATTGCAGGAAAACCATAACCAAAATTATTGAGGACAAATTAATGCAAAAAACCCCGAAATACCCCCAAAACCCAATAGAATGGCAATCAGCAATAAATCAAGGGCTGAACTTAAGTGATACAGAGGGAATTATGCTTTATGAATCGAAAACTTTTCCATACGATCAACTTGAACAATGGATAAGGTCAACCTATACTGAAGGGTTCAGCCAAGATTTTATTCCTGCTTTGCTAAGAAATATTAAAGGATTGGTCGCTTGGGCTTACGGGGGAGAGGAGGAACCGTCTTGGCCTGGATCTGACGACTGATATCATGTTCTAATCGTTATTTTCTTTCATTTCTGTTTGCTTTTCAAAGAGTTTATCGGTTAGAAATTTGCCTACTTCTTCTAACTTACTATCAATTTCCACTGCGAAAGTTTCAGTATGTTCTTTGTCTGGTTTTGGAACACTAAAGATAGATAGTGTGCCAATAATCTGATTAGTTTCATTCATTACTGGAAGAAGAGATTCACCTGTAACTGAGAAAATTTCCCATGCTTCTCTAAGAGCTTGTCCAACTTTAAAGGTATAATTGATTGGAAAAGCAACTTCATAAACCTTTATGTTATTCAATTTACCTACTTTGTCCACCAGATTGAAAGGAATAAAACTAATAGGTAAGGTATCTTCAACAATGATCCATGTTTCTTTTCCTTCTTCACCTATTTGAATCTCTGAACAATATTGATCCCATTCAATTAATCTGAAGTTATTCTGGATATACTCATCAATTAATAATTCTGCATTTTTCATTCCCTCATATTTCTCATCTATCTTCCCAAGATCCACGGTATAATGAATTGGAAGTTTCAAAAATTCCAAAGAATCTTTATTAACGAGTAACGCAGAGAATGACTTTCCAATTGACCCGTTAGCATAAAACCCTAAATCCTCTTCCTCATAAATTCTATGATTGTGTCCTACAATGATTTTCTGAGAAGATAAACCATGATTTTTCCGGAAATTTGATATATATTGATCAAGGGGGAGAGTAAGATTTTTCCAAAAATCTTTGTCACCATGTTCTATCCAGATATGTTCATCTCTATATGAATCTCCTATGAAATGAATATCCAACTCACGCTCCAGTTTTTCTTGAAATTCGTTATAGAAACTAGATGGATCATGATTACCAGATAGGAGATGAATTCTTTGATCGCCTATCGCAGTCTGAATATGGGAAAGTTCATTTTGAAGTGTTACCCCTTCTTTATCTGTTTCCAGTAGCTCATTAACTCGATCAATATTAAAAACATCGCCGGCGATTACTATTGACCGTACATTGTGTTTTAAACATGTATTATTAATTTCATCTAGTCCCTTTTGAGCAAGTTTGTTATTAAGTCCCCAGTGAAGATCAGAAAATACTAAAATGGGATAAGCAATGTCAATTGACTCTTCAATTGTATCTCCTGGTTCAATGGTTTCTAGGAGGTTATTATAGACCTCTTTTATTACCCTCCTTAGACCATTATTTACAATTTCTATAGCCTCGATGGGAACATCATGGGAGAGATTATATTTAATATCTGAAAAAATGGAATACCCCTTGACTAATTTGGTGCATTGTTCTTTAGTTAAAAGTATCTGATCCATTGATACTTTAAATCGGTCTATTGTAGATTGATTGAATGTTACATCTCCAATTACCGCTAAAACAGTACTTAAATCTTGTAAAGCCGTAATCACAGAATGAGTTTTAAAAACAGAATCATAGAGGAAAGGTTGACAGACTTGAAGATTTTCACCAAGTAGATTATCATCTTTTAACGACTCAGAGGTACGTAAGAGGATGGGAATAATTTCATGAATCGCTCTTTTTGTAGATAATGTAATTTTCTCGCGTAAAAATGCACCTTTTCCTATAGGTTTTTCGTAAATTGGTACCATATTTACAATCGACTTGTAGATAGACCAGCAATATTTACTGATACCATCTTTCCGTTCTTCAGGAGTTAATGGAGCATTTCGGAGTTCCTCAATAGAAGAAAACATTTCCTGAATTTCGAGTTGCTGATTAGGTCCTAGGAAGTGTTTATCTCCAGTTAAAAATGCTTTTAATATGTTCGGAATGCTATTTTCATGGAAATTGCGATTAACAACATTTTCTAGTTTGCATAATTCCAGATTTGGAATGAAACCAAGAACATTGTTGAGGGCTTCACCTACCTGAATGAAGTGGTCATCGTTTCCTTCATGGATCAGAAGCATATCCAGATCTGAATATTTAGAATACTCATCTCTCGCATATCCTCCGCATACTCCAATCGTAAAATTACTTGGAATGCCCACTAACCTTTTTTGATTGCTATTATTCTGAATATACTTGTTGAATTCTTTATTCTTCTCTACTAAGTGCACTATGCTTTCAAATAAAATATTCAGTCGAGAGTTTACTGTAGATGAACTCCTTTCATTCCAGATAGAGTCTAGATAGGCACAAGTTTGTTGAATATCCCAAGTAAGAACGCTAGCATTCTGTAATTCTCGATAAGAAAGAA
>JAEOTC010000273.1 GCA_016840035.1 Candidatus Hodarchaeota archaeon
ATCACTCCCGTGATTCCTCCAGGAATCCCACTTATTAAAAATAGTAAGAATGGTTCAATAAACATTAACACAAAAACTTGCTTATATTTCATCCCAAGAGCTCGACTCAATCCAATCTCAGTTGAATGACTTGTTACTCTTGTGAAAGTAAACAAGATAATAACGAAGAGGATCACAGCCAGTGAAGCTATGAAATTAAAATTAGTAATGACCCATATAAACTTCCCCTCTAGGTTTTCAGCATCCAAATCATGGTCATCACGAATAGATTGGAAAGATGATTGCTGGATCCCCAGATTTTGTGAAACATTCCACACTTTTGCAGTTACATCATCATAGTCATAACCTGTAAGAATTTTACACCAAAAATTTTCTTGGAGATCACTATAACTTGAGCTAGCTTCCATTATTATAGTTGAAATATTTCCTAAAAGGCTTCTTTTTGTCACCATGAATCGATCATTATTGTTCCCTCTTTCAATTAAAGTTGGCCAATAGTTAGTGATTCCTTCAACAACGAATTCAATTGTTTCTGACTTACCTAAAATGGGTTGATAAATTCCCTCTACGTCTAATTTCTCCTCACGTGCTGAAATTGAGTCTATTATCACTGGATAAGTAGCATGTGAGTTATAAAGAGCTGACACTAATGCTTGAAGCGATTCATCATCATAATTACTCTGCCAATGGGCTACTTGATGGAAATTATTGTCAATACCTAGAAAATCGATTCTATAATCTTCCATCCATACTGAGAAAGTCTCGACGTGTGTAAAGCTTAAACCTGGTATTGACTGTAATTGTGTAGTCAACTCTTGACTTGTCTCAGAACTGTATTGATAAGACCTGATTTGTAAGTCACTCCCTGCCTGATAATAGATACTGTCAGCATTATATTGATACAAAGAGACAGGAAGACTTGATAATATCATTAGAAAACTAATTGAACAAGCAATCAATAGTGTGGTCCTCCCTGTCAATTTTGCATTAACAGATAAATTGCGAGTGGCTGTTGCCAACAATCCCCAGTCTTTTCTCCAGAAGAAAGTCCCAGCGTGATGAATGATTATCGGTATAAATCGATTGAATGCAAAAATGAACCCTATCAAGAAAGTGAATGGACTAACAATTAAAAGTAGCAAAATTATCGGAAGGGATACCATGATAAACTCTCCTCCTGCTGTAGATAGAATTCGCATCAATAAAGTTAGAAGCACTATCCCTAGAATACCTTGAGTCAGAAGAAATAAATCTACATTACCCCTAAACATCCCTACTTTCCGTTTCTTTTTTCTTCCTGCTTCCTGATCGAGAATTGCTATTGGAGACTTAGCCAAGCGATACATTGGACGGATATGTGAGATAAATGTGAAAAGTAAGCTCGTTAGCAGAATTATTTGCAAAATAACCGGAGTAATAATTACTTTAATCGGACTAGCATTGAATGTTAAATATCCAGTTGTAGTACTAATTAATACAGAAAATGGTACCCCTAAAATAAAACCCATGAAGGAAGCTAGAATGGCAATAACTATGCTTTCAATTAGTAAAATGACAAAAATAAACTTATTCGATACGGCTCTCATTTTAAAAAGTACCAAAGACTTCTTTCTTCTTTCATTAATTAGACTAAGAGAAAAACTGATCAATAGTATAGTCAATAAGAAGGATGGAATACTCAGGAGTAAGAATGCAGAGAAATAATTACTAAATTCAGCTATCCTATATCTCATTCCATAGAAACTACTGTAGTGATAATTGTCAAATACAAAATCTCCTATTCGGAAGGATCCCCTTGTATCTTCTGTGTATGTAAGCAGTACAGGAACAATGTCAACTACATTGGTATGATTAATGTACGAAAACTGGGGATTGTAATAAAAATCCGTCTTGAGAGAAAAGGAGTTTGTCTTATTTGCTAGTGTGTTTATATCTGAAACCACCTCATTATAAAAGGCAATATAGTGTCTATTATCCGTTAAAAGGGTGATTCGATCAATAGAGATGATATATTCTACATTTCTTAGAGGAGATTCCCTTTCTAAAGATTCGGGGGTTATGATACCTGAAATCGTTGCTGTGAAGTTATAATACGCTTTTATATTCGAATCTGGATCTGGATAGTAACTTCTAGAAATATTAAAGCTGTCTCCGATATTAAGAGGCGATATGGAAGGAGATATAACTATGACTTCATTCCAGGTTGCAGGTAATTCACTTCCTTCAATGCAATCATTGAGAACCGAATCAACTAATTCCACTCCTAGGAAATTTCGGGAATGGTCCTGATTTAGAAATTGCAGGTTTCCACCAATAGAACAGGTCGGTATTAGTGGTTGTTTAACGAGAAAATCACTTAATCCATGATTAGCGATATTGTTTTCTAACGCTTCCTGCATAGATAATATATCTGAATAATTTATGCTCTGTACTCCAATTTGGTAATTCCTATATTTCAGTGGTCGTTGAAAGCTATCTTCCTCAAATATAGCTAAATAAAAGTCAGTCTTAGTCGATTCCAAATATATTAAACAGGCAGCTACCATTGAAAGGGCTATAGTCAACCCAATTAGAGTCACAATTGACATTCGTAGATTTATTCTTGCGAGCTGAAAAAGTAACCGAATTCTTCCTCTAATCGCTCGAGCATACGACATTTAGTACCCTCTCTTCACAATGAATCCTACCCTAGAATATTCAATTCTCCTTTAATTTCAACATTTCATGATTTAAAACATTTATGATCATGGTGTAAAAAGATACCAACTAGCGCCTTCTGCAGTACAAAGAATCATCATTTAGATTGTTTTTTTGTTTTCAGTTGTGTTGTCAGTTCGACTTTCTTTATATGGTGAATATTTAGAGGATCACCATAAATTTTATCAGAGTTTAACCGATAAGACTGATATCTGTTATTCTTCTAATACTAAGCATCAATAGCTAGTTCACAGTTTTCAAGCTCATACTTTGATTCATACCCTATGACACCTAGCCAACCCAATCCTTTCTTCAATGGGGACTTCCAGTATTTCCTGAAGGGGGGAACTTGGAGAATTCCTAAAGGCTTCTTACATCTCCCATATAAATCGTGGGTATGACCAAGTACCAGTTGAGAATCGTCGGATACACCCAATCTTCTTCGTAACACTTGAATATTTTTTTCTGTTATTTCTCCCAGCGATTCAAGACCGAGATTATGGCCATGTTGAATATGAATGGATCCAGTACTCATTTGAAGCTCAAGTTTAGGCACAACATGTAGTGCTTTCTTCCACAAGAAGAAATTGGGGTCATAATCATGATTTCCCGTGGTAAATATGGTTTTTTTACGGAGATTGAGTCCATCTAAGATCTCTAATATAGTATAGTATTGAACCAGCATTTCGGG
>JAEOTC010000274.1 GCA_016840035.1 Candidatus Hodarchaeota archaeon
AATTTGTGGAAAATATCGATCCTCCCACAGGAAATGGTAATGCAAGTTATAACCAAGTAAGATTTTTAGAACCGATTCCATTAAACTCGTTTATTCGACACAAGATTCTAAAAATGTTCATTGATATAGGTTTAGAAGATTTTCCTTCGCAAATTCTCATATCTATCATCCTTCATGGTGGCCAAATTAAGTCTACTACTTTAGCAGCGGACCTTGATTGTAAACCTTCGCGGTTAGAGTTACCTGATGGATTTCCACGTTTAATCGATTTAAATCTAATTGCTAAATCGCACAATCGACCCAAAACAGTTATCCTAACCCTAGAGATTGAGGATTTATTGAATCGATTAGAAACACGAGCTTTGATTCCAGAGGCCTTTCTTTCACCTGAACTAGCCCAAGAGATTCTCCATAAGTTGGAGAAAAAAGGAGCAATCCCTCAAAAAAACAAAAAAACCTCGAAAAATGAGAATGATAAGAAATCTGATGAATTTCCCTTTCTCTTGAAATATTACACGAATTTAGAAAGATTATGTGCCTCTGTACCCTCCTTATTATCTATACTATTCTGTGTGTTTACATCCCTTTGGATGGAGGAGAACCAGGCCCTTATTTTAGCTAAATTAATTGTGAACGGAGGACAGGCCTCAAAAAGGGAATTCTATCTTGAACAAATCAAAAATTTTGATCCTCAGTCCCTAACCACAAATCTAAAATCCATAAAAACCGACTTGGCAGAAATAGGTTATTCACCAAAGAAGATAAAAGTCCTTAGTAAATCGGTGGAAACTTTTTATAATAAAAGGACTAACCAGTTTAAATTTTCTAGTGAACAGCTATTCAATCATACATTATCAGGGCTAGAGAAATATTGTCATTCAACATCTATGGGAGAGAAAGGGGGAAAGCGAAAATTCTTAAACTTAACCTTAATTCAAACGCTTTCTCAATTAGCAGACGAGCTTTATCAAACTATTTCAATTTATTTTGATCAACATGCGACAGAAATGCATACTTTAAGAATGGCATATTCCAATGTAAGACTTGTAGATAGTGAGATCTTTCTTTCTACAATTGCGGATCCATCATCGACTCGCAGAAGGCTTGAAACAGATTTAGCATATGCAAACCAGATTAGTTTAGTTCTTAATCATCCTTATTTCATAGACGATCTATTGCTGAAAATCTTTGATTCGGAGAAAATCGATTCAAAACTAGATTTAATTGTCGCAGAAGAACTTAAAGAGGAATTTTTGTCGATGTTGGCGGGATACAAATCTCAGTTACAAGGAAAACGAGGAATAACTCCTCAAGACATCGTTACGTTTACTCCATCAGATAAAATTCCCCAAGATGTACTAATGGGGAATACATTGATTCTATTCTATGAAGTGGGATCCTCCATGATTAGTATCCACGAAGAAATCACAAAGGAGAACCCAACAGAAATCAATACAATCCCTCATGATGTGAATCTGGCATTGGAGAAATATAACGAACTAAAAGCTGAATATCCGAGACAATACGAGCTATTGAATCTGTTATAAACAAAGGAGAAATTTAATCCCATATGAGTCATTTGAAGTCAACTGTTCGCGCTATTGGATCCCCAATAAACTTGGTTTTCTGTGGTCTTGATTTCGCAGGTAAAACAGCGATGTACATCCGATTAAAGACGGGGAAATTTGTTGCCGATCTTAAACCTACACTTGCCTCTACCATGGATTCAATCTCATTGAAGGACGAAGACGGCTTATTAAATGCCACAATAATCGATTTAGGGGGTCAAGAAGCACTACGTGACCAATGGGAAGAATATTTGGGAAAATCGCATGCAATCATTTACGTGATTGATGCCAATGATTCATCTCGTTTTGAGGAATCGAAAGCAGAGTTCCAGAAAAGAATTGTACCTTTCATCTCTACAATCCCGTGTATTATTGTATGCAACAAGTTTGATCTATTGAAAGCTCAAAGGAAATCCAAAGATTCTTCCAAGCTTCCCCAAGAAACCGAAATGACCATAAAAGAAGCGTTGGCAGTCCCTGATGATTCACACTTTGCCATTTTGGTCGCTAGCCAAAAAACAGGTTACGGACTGCCCAAAGTGACTCGTTTGCTTCGTGAAATGGTAATGAATTAGAAACATATCTCTGTAAAAGGTTTAAGAGAGATATAACAAATGACTCTTGAGAAAAACTCTGAAAAAGATGTCTTATCAGGAAAAGCAATTGAAATCTATACTTATCTCCGTGAACATGGTCCTTCAGGTGTCCGTGAGATACAAAAGGCATTAAAATTATCCTCCCCTTCATCAGTTTCATATCACATTAATAAAATGGTTCAAGCAGAGATTGTAGGTCAGAACACTGAGGGGAAGTATCAAATCACCAAGGAAGTAGAAACCGAAATCTTTAGGCTTCTGGATGACATGTTTTTCAGGTTTTGTTTATATTTATCGTATTTTGGTACAATCTTGGTATTGGTTACCTTTTTTCTTTTAATTGACGTGCGAATCCACTCTTTACTCCCGTTATTCTTTGTCATTTTTACATCAATTGGCACTGGAATATTTCTTTTTGAACTGTATTTAATATACCAGAAAAGATCCAAGTTGAAATTTTGAAACCTTTTCTTTTACCATTCAGGGAAAATTAAGATGAAAAAAGTTTTGTACTCTACTACTGAACAAAGTGTCCAAATCTATTGTACAACTTGTACCACAGAATAGCTTTTTATTGGATCCAAGTTGTGATATTAAGTAATAGATGAGTATGAGGATTTGTCAATGAGCAGTGACCTAAACAAAGTAAAACCATATGTTATCGTGGGCATAATATTAGGAATTATTAGCGTAAGTAGTGTCATTGTTTTATCGAATGGAGTTACCTTTGGACAAGTAGATGAAACCAATCAAATCGAAATTAATGATTTCTCAAATTTTCAACAACATCTAGATAATGAGATGATTACTAGCCAACATTCGTCTGACGAAATTTCATTTGAGTATGAGGAAAAAGATCTTGTAGATGACGTTTATCTTGCAACATTTGATGATTACGGGAATTGTACCGATTTCAGCATCAATTTAACAATAGATTATGAATATGAAGGAGGGAGTTCCATTTTAGGAACAGCATTTCTTAGACTTGGAAGCTATTATGCAGAAGATGGAAGTTCCTGGGATTTAAAACCTGAAAAAGGAGTACGGTCGAACGATAGTTATAGTTACTTATGTACATTATCGGTACGTGATGTTTGGACTGCAAGTGGTGGATTATATCGAATTGTGGGTCATCAAAACGATGTAAAAGATACATATGAAGAAACTAGTTCCTTTCCTCTTTCAGGTAGTGTGAATCTCTTTGCTAGCCGAGAAGGAAATGAAGTAACCTGTGAGATACAAAAATCAACAGGCGAACTCTTACTTTCCCATACATGGACATACGGGATAACGAAACCCCTCAATTATATCGTTTTACAATATTATATGAAAAGTGGTTATGGGGACTATTGTCAGGTTGAATACAAACAAATCAAGTCATTTTTTTCGATATCACCAAATGAAATAGAAATTAGCTTTAATGATTATACGTCGTTTGAATTATGGTATGATTCCCCAACTATAATCAGTAAAAATGAAGGTACCTTTATTAATTTCATTTATGACAAAACGGGGCAATATGAAGGAGATACATATATCTATATGGTTTCAAATACCGAAACTGTCCATGATTTTTCAGTTAATGTCACAGTTGACTTTAATTATTCTGAACCTATGCTAGGTGCGGCATTATTCCGGCTAGGAAGTTATTATAGAGAGAATGGAAGTGAGTGGGGTATTCCCATTAAAAAAGGGGAGCGTATCACTGATGCATATAATTTTCTTAGTACACTCTCTGTTCGTGACGTTTGGGAAAGTAGTATTGGAACTTATCGATTGGTTGGATTGCCTTTTGACGAAAAAGATCCATATGAAAACCCCTTAGGGCAGTATTCAGGGACACTTATCTTTAGTATTATGCGTACAGACAATCTCCTTAACGCAAGAATTAGTAATGTGAATGGAGTAATTCTTCTAAATCATACTTGGACTGAAGGAGTATCAAGGGGGATTAATTACATTGTGATTGATTATTACTTATTCGTTAAATATGCTGATTCAACACGTATTTGTTTTCGAGATCTACAAGGTAGCTTTACACTTGAGATTGGAAACGATGGGATATTTCTGACTCCCTGGACGGGAATTTTGATAAATCTCGGAAGCATAATGATTGTACTTAAGCTTAAAAAAAGAAGGAGTAGAACAAATCCAGAAAAAAAGCATTAGAACCTGTTATCCTTCTGTAAAATATCAATATTATGTCCAAGGAGGAAGCTCTTTAAGGATTTTTGGTGAAATAAATCGCTCAAATACAGGAATTGACAATAAGCCTACCACGATACCTGTGGACAATGCAATCAAATATGCAGCCATATTGTCAGAGGAGAGGGGAAGAATCCCTAATGTGGAGTTCCAAAATAAATGCCAGATCAAGGAAGGAAGTAAAGAACTAGTCTTATAATAATAGTACCCCCATGGAATTGCTACCAAGAAAGAAAATAAGCATAATACAAAAGTGTACAGAATTACCTCTGGTAAGGTCATTTCACCTATTACGTACTCCTTTAACGGAGTTGGAAAATGCCAAATTCCGAAGAAAAAGGCCTGAAGCAGATTTGCCTTCCAAAAATGTTTTTTCGTGACATCCAAAGATAAACGAAGGTATATTCCGCGAAATAGACTCTCTTCCATCATCACATTTACAATATTAGTAACAAATGTAAAGTAAAGAAATGAGAGCGTTACTTCAGAAAGATCCCATGCTCCGAAATCCCCAGCAACAAAAGTGTGAACGACACGCATAGTGACTATTGAAAGTAGAACAAACCCTAAGCTGAATAAGCAGTTATAAACGAAGTATTCCTTTTTAATACCGATATCCTTCAGCGTTTTCCCCATAAATATAAGTAGAAATATAATTAAAACAAAAGAAAATGATTTAGAAAGGAGAATATCTCCCCAATCCTCGTCTAAGGTTAACCAGAAGATATCAAGCATTTTAAAGAAAATGAAAAATACAAACAATCCTATCATTAGAATAAGTGATCGATTTTGATCGTAAAACGATCCCTGTTTTTGTGTTACTTCAGTCATTTGAATCCCCATAAAATATTGAAATCGAGAGTTGTAACAAGATTTCATCACTTAATAAGTTAGCTAGTGAGTGATAGAGTTCTCCCCACGACATGATTATGAAAAAACTGGAGAATATGCCCTTTATCCTTCCTCAAAATCAGATTTTATCTCTGAAATCCGCCAGTGGGTTAATTCTAAATCTGTTTCTGCAACAAACACAATTACAGAATAAGGAAAGACATTGAACATCAAACAATGAAAATCTCTTGAAAGAGCTATCTGAAAACTCTCAATGGGAAAAGCGGTACGATTAGACAAATCTAGAATAGTCTTAAGAGCTTTTGAGACATCTTCACTATACACACTGAATTTTTCGTCAATAAGATGAGTATATATTTGACTCATTTCAGGCCGGGTGAAAATAAGCATGTTTTCAAACGTTTTATCACCATAGCTATGAATAGAATCTAATAATTTACTCAAGTTGGTAACATCGATGTGTGAAAAGGATTTGTAGGCTTGAGCACATTCTACCGCAAAATCATAGTGCTCTTGATGAATTAAGGAGCTACCAGTAGCGGTCTTTTCTAAATCATCTTTGAATTTTTCTTCGAATTGAGAGATCAATTTGACAATAAAGTTCTCAAAAGTCGGGCCTGATTGAAATGTAAAGAGAGTTCCATAGACATAATCACCCTCAACAAGAATCGCATTATAATGCCCGTAATTCACCATTCTCGTTTCCCCCTGTCCTTCACCTTTGCCAAAAGTCTCTCCCATAACTTGCATTATTGCAGTGATTAATCCACCCCGTATTTCACTATTGAAAAGAGTATCAGGCCGAAATTCAAGAGTGAATAGGGGAATCCCACTTACTTTACTTGTAATTTCAATGCCTATCATGGAAAGGTCACTAGAAAAAATAAATCCCAAGAAGAATAATTATTTGAATTCAATCTTATTAATTAAGGATATCGAAATTTAGCCTTTTCGTTTAATTTTGCTTAATCTGAGAAATCCGAGATAAAACAGGTTTCCCAAGATCAGAAGGTTTATTAGCAAAAGGAAACTCTTTCAATAGGAGTGAAAATTAAAAATGACCCAGAATCAGAATCAATTAGTAAGTAGACGCTATGAAGTTATATCAATCATTAAAATCGTGAAATGGACTTTTATTCCATATTTGTGTATTCAATTCTTACACTTCTTAGGTGCACTAGGGAAGGATCCAACAAATCTCCTTCAGGCAACTATCACATTCATTGGGATGAGTGGATGGGGATATTTAGTTGTAGGAGGGCCATTCGTACTGATTGGTATGGGAGTAAATTATATTGTTAGTCAATCGCTCCTGATGAATATTCCACAAGATACAACCTTGTACGAGGCTGTTACCCAATCCACTATAATGGTTGGTAATCTAAAAGTGATCCTTCCTCGGATAGAGGATGATATTGAAATTTTAGATGAGAATGAATTAGAAGAATGGTAAGAAATAGGAGGAGAGGAATTCTTCTCTCTATTCGAAATGTAAATTTCTCGAGGATGAGGTAAAAATTGTCACTGAAGAAGGGAGCTCTCTCAAAAATAAGAGAGAAAATACGAAAAAAACCAGATTATGCCAAATTGATCGGTAAATATCATAAACAAATACAATCACACCCAGAGGATACTGAACCATATTTACTTCGAGCAGAAGTCTATATGACAATAAAAGACTATCCTAGTGCCATTAAAGATTATACACAAGTATTAAAATTAAAACCCGACTTGGCAGAGGCTTATTGTAATCGGGGAGGGGCATATGGCAGACTAGGTGAATTTGAAAAAAGCCTCACCGACTATGCAGAGGCGATACGGTTAGATCCCCAAAATGCAGCTTATTTTCATTTTAGAGCGTATACACAGTATGTTGCAGGGGATTATCATCCTGCTCTCAGAGATTATTCACAGGCGCTCAGAATAAATCCATTATTAGCGATCAGTCATGCAGGTAGAGGAGACTGTTATTTTGCGATGGAAAATTACCCGAAAGCAATCGAAGAATTTTCACAGGCATTAAAGCTGGCTGATCAATATTCCGAAACTAATGACGAAAGAGATCGAAAAGCTCAAGCAATATTGATACAAAGAGGATTTGCATATTCACGTACAAAAGATACAGTGAGAGCGAATGACGATTTTTCTCGGGTAATCAAGATTAATCCAAAAAGAATAGATGCATGGGGAAGTCGGGGGATGAATCATCTATATCGAGGAGAGTTTGACAAGGCAAAAGCTGATTTCAATAAGTGTATAGAATTAGATCCTACTGATTTTTTGGGATATTTCAATCGGGGAAATGCTCTGTTCTATAACCACCAATTTCGTGAAGCAATTCCAGATTTTACCAAGACCATAGAATTGAATCCAAATGATCAACAGGCGATCCTTAATCGAGGGAACTGTTGGCGAGAATTGGGAGAGAATGAAAAAGCATTAGCAGACTATGCACTGGCGATATCGATCAACGAAGAATATGTCAATGCACATCTTAACCAAGGATCGGTGCTATTACGGATAGAAAAATATGATGAAGCCATCCAGAGTTTTAATAAAGTAATTGAATTGGACTCGGAGAATAAAGGTGCCTATTCTAACAGATCCATCGCTTACGAAGCTAAAGAAGAATATGAACAGGCATTAGCAGATGCAACAAAAGCTATCAGCTTGGATCCGAGCTATATGCAAGCTTATCATAATCGGGGAAGCATATACCTAAAGCAAGAAGAATATGCAAAAGCTTATTCCGAATTTTCTAAAGCAATTGAATTATCTGAAAATCCGGGTGCTTATCATTGGAGAGCGGAAGCCGCAGTCAAACAACAAAAATATGAAAATGCAATTCGGGATTGGACCCTTAGTGGCTTTCGGTATTTTCGTCATAGAATGTTTGAACAAGCCCAAAAGGCATTCAAACTCGCCTATGAGACAATGGATGAACAGGAGCTCATTACCGAAGAAGGGTTACTCGCAGCATTGATGATTTTTACCTCAAGTCGTGATCCCGAAGTTGAAAGCATATTTGCCATATTACAACAGGAGGATTTGGATAAGCTTCACGACTTGATTTTAATTAAGTATTTAGAGCTAGTAAGAGAATATTTATGGGATCCTACCCAAGTATCAGAATCAGTTGAACGACTAGAAAATCTGAAAGATGAAATAAAAGCGTCTAAAAACCTTGAAACTAGAAAGAAAGCTTATTATCTGATACTCGGGATCGTGATGCGACAGAAGCTCTTGCAAAAGAGGAAATAATAAGAAAAAATCATCTTGGCAAAGGGAAAAACATGACATCTAATAGACCAGAGGAAGAAAAAACCACACAAATCGAATATGATAGTCCAAAAAGTTTTCTAGACAAAAATAATGCAACAACACGGTTACTAGTAACCTTAGGTGTTATAGTAATCTACTTTATACTTACCATGATGCGGTTACCAGGAATTGACTTGGGTGAAGGAGATCCACTGTCAACTATACGTATTATAGGTGCATCAAGTAATGGATCCCTCGTCGAATTAGGAATACTGCCGATTCTAATAGCTGGATTGACGATGTACATCTTACTGAAATTTAATCTTTACGAACTCGATCCAGAAAAGCAAGTCGAACGAACTCGGTACAATAATGTGAGAATGATATTGAGTATCCTAATTACAATCATCCTAGCATTTGCTCTGACGATTTCAGGAATATATGGAACAGACCTGGATATAATTTCACAATTAGCGATAATCATTCAGCTTACTGTTGTTGGAATCCTGATAGTCTGCCTAGTGGAGCTCATAAATAGAGGTTGGGGATACGGATCAGGAATTTCACTTATTTTGGCAACTGGAATAGGACTACGCGTTATGAGGGCTTTTCTAGCACCAAATAATATCTTAGAAGGGCCCGCAGAGGTTACTTCTGCACGAGGAATAATCTGGGCAGTTCTATATTGGACACTGGAACTAGGACCTGTTAAGGCATTCAACTATTTATTCTTCCGCTATAGCATCGATCCAACTCATAATTTAAATTTACCGTCATTATCACTATTTTCTGTCTATTTAGCAGGTATAGGTTTCCTTGTAATTGTAATAATGGAGCTTCTAATATCAAGAAAGCGTAACCAAGGACATACACATCCAAAATTAGAAAAGTTGACATCACCTGTCATACCCATTGTTTTAATAACAACGACATTGGCAATAGTCAGGTTCTTCAGCCTTTTCATCTGGAATATGAGTGGAAGAGACGGATCTTCATCAATATTAACATGGATATTGGGTGATTATAGATTAGAACTGACAACTGAACAGTATGTTCCAATCGGAGGATTAGCGTATTTTACGACTCCACTTTCAACATTCATGGCTGATCTGGCTCTTGATCCAATAGCAGCAATTTCACATGGAGTCATATATGCAGCAGTCTTTTTTGGACTGTACATGATGTTTAGTAGGATAAATTTCTGGATAGCCAATAAGAATGGAGGTGTTTCAGGTATACAAAAACTGGGTACCCAGTGGCTTCTAATTGGGATAACCTGCGTGATACTGGATATGTTTAGTGTTCTTGGGGTTGGTTTGGGAATAATCATCTTCACATTGATAATTATGGACTATTATCACCTGTTTACCAGTGACCACTCCCCTGAGTTCATAAGATTCGATCTAGCCCAGTTAGATAAGGAAAAAACTGACCGTTCACAGAATATAAGAATTTCTGGAGGCCTTTTCTGGGTAATCCTAGTTTTATTTGAGGTTACATTATTTATCGTCAGCGTGTTCTTCCAAATATTCTTTAATTAGTTTCCCTTCTGTAGAAATGTGTGAAGAGAAAAAATAAGAGAATTGTGAATGAGAAAGAAAGAGTAGGAGACTGCTGGGAAGTAGTGCTGCTATGAGTTGTAGTGGAAGAAAACGACGAATTTAGTGGTATAGTAGGTAAAGATGTCGTAAGAAATGAAGAATTCATCAAAAAAGTAGTAAAAGAATATGCGGGTATGTGTAGAGAGACATCGGTGGTAGGAAAAGGACTAATGAGACTTTCTATGCCGTTATAAACAGTCACAATATTATCAATACTTGGGATCTCACACGCATCTACACCAGACTGAACGAGGAGATTGGAAAAATTGCCACTCCACACAAGCGTAGAATCACCACGATTAGCAAATAAAATTGCGAGATCACCCCGAGGACCTCGATATCCCTGAATGACACCCTGGGGAACATTGAGACCAGGAAGAGAAATCATTGGACAATCAGTCCATAGGAAAGGAAACAACAAATCCCCATCTCGGAAGAATTGATAATCATCTAATTTACGAGTTAAATAAGCAGAAATTAATGCTTCATAGGATTTGGTAGAAATCGACAAACGGGAAGGAGAAATTAGAGTTGCAGCACCAGGAAAATAGCCATCCTTAAGACTTTCTGACAAACCCCAGAAAAAAAGGGGAAAATTAACTGGATTAATATCAGGACGTCCACTAGTCAACAGATAGGGATGATAAACAAAACTAAAGAGGGGGATACTCTTCCCTGTGGGAAACCAGTTATTACGTTCATAGCTAGTATGATAACTCCAAAATAGATCAATAGTACTCAGATAAGTTTCAACAACATTTTCTGAAGCTAATCCCGCATCGGGATTGAAGGTATGCATGGCATCCCGAGTTCGAGTTAAAAGCTGGTTTTCTGCTATTTGCCACCAGCTACCTGAGCCAGGGGGGTGAGAGGGTACATCACGATAATCAAACATAGGTGGGGCCACACTAATCTGATCTAAATATAGAAGATCAGCTTGAAAATCACGGACAGCCGTTACAGAATAATTAAGAACGATTTCCTGCCACCAATCAGAAGAAGGATCCGCTACAGCGCCTGTAAGATAGGGAGTATAGGTTTCAGTATAAATTGAATCTCGATACCCTGTAAGAAATTCCTGATTTTGCGTAAATGTATCAGTCGAGACATCCACCAATCGTCCGTTAAAATACAACATAACTTTAGCAGAGGCAGAATGGGCATCATTAATCCCTTCAACTAGCTTAACATTGCCGTCACGGGCGGGATAATAATCAGGATATCCACGATCAAAACCATCACGCCCCCATCCCCACCACTCAAGTAAAAAGTCGGAAGATAATCCTTTCTGAGTGAGATGGGTTGGAAACATTCCCATATTATCAACGGTTTCCCCTTCGAGGACAATATTTCCCGTATCATGGTCAGTGACATACGATGATCCTTTCCAGACGTAAT
>JAEOTC010000020.1 GCA_016840035.1 Candidatus Hodarchaeota archaeon
AAGGATTGTTTCTTTCTAATAAATTCTTGGGAGAAGGCGATACTGAACTTCTTCCATATACTCCTTATAACCAGGAAGGTGATCTATAAGCATTCTTTCCTCAATTCGGATCCTAATTATTAGTATTATAGGAAAAAACCAAGATACGATAAATGATAAAAACGATCCTAAGGCTATTGGCAAACTGATCATCATAAGTATGAATCCGACATACATCGGGTGTCGAATATAGCGATAAGGGCCGGTTGTTATTAAATCATGATCTTTATGAATTACTAAACCTTTTGAGGCATATCTATTAACCTGATTCACGTATGTGATAAAGATTAATGAGAATATCATTCCAATAAAACCTAAAATTTCTATTTCAAAGGTTATAACAATCGGAGAAATTGCTAAACCATGATCAATCCCTGGAAATAAAAGAATGAATAAGAAAACCAATGAGAGAAGAGCTAAAGATGTTTTATCAGGAAAAGATTTGGTATTTGGATCGTCAGTAATATATTTTCCTCTTTTTACGAGGGTATCTGGATCTGTAATTAGATAATAAAGTACGTAAATTACGATATAGCTAAGAAAGATAAAAATAAATAACCATCCTTCCAACCAAGTAAAGTCATTAGAAGGTGCAAATAACAACAATGCCATACCGGTAAAAAGAATCGGAACACCAATAATTACACGCAATATTATATTGACAAGAGGTTTCATAAAGAGTTACCTCTGCATTAAGATTTAAGAAGTTGATGATTGATAAATTATGTAAGTCCAATTATGTAAGTCCAATTAGTACTCCATGTTAATTCACAAAATATTCTTTTTTCGAATTGACGTAAGCAATGACAATCCCACCGAGAACAACTTCAATTAATAGGGCCATTGTTAGCATATTCTGGATGTTTTGCCTGGTGGCTACCTCATCGATCCTAAAACCGTACGGTACTTCAGTATTTTGAATAGCAATTTCAACAAACATATCTAGCATTGTAAATGTCATTATAGCCGATACGACAATACTTATACAATATAATGCGATAGCAGCATTTCCTCCCCACGTCTTCATATTCCATAATCCATATATAGCAAAGATTCGAAATATGACAAACATAAGGCAAGAAATTCCGTAAACAGGGATCAGATTTAGGCTTGTCACACCATCTGAGAGATTTCCGATGATTCCCAATGCGATTAGCACAGATACAATCGTAATTCCAGTTGGTCTTCCGTATTGTCGATCTGGATCATAATGCGGTTCATATGCTGGGGGAGCCTGTGGTTTAATCAGATCATCCTGTGATGGAATTCTCTGATTGCAATCAGGACAAATTGTAACGAAGTCGTCAAGTTCTTTTCCACAATTAGTGCAGTATCTCATCCATTACCCTCTTTAGAGTAGGTTATGTTAGAAGTGAACATCATCTCAGTATTTGCAATATTTAAGGCTTTTGGGAAGTGTAATTCTCCTTATATATTATTTAAACCATTTTTAAAAGGAACCTGACTTCTTCATAATCTCCTTGGTTTTCACTTCTTGAAGAATCCCTTTTGAGAGGTAAACGAATAAACATCTAAGCTTAGGATACCGAAATTCACATGGAAACGAAATGACAATATGTCAGAATAAAAAACAAGTAAAATCATTGTAATGATTTAGTAAATTCTTCTAGAATATTAGAAGCTGTGACAAGATTGGGAGCGTAATTCCTAATGAACTCTACAGGATTCTTTTCGATCTCTAAGGATCTTTCCATATATTCATTTAAAATGAGGCCTCCATCATAGTCAACTGTTGATAAACGAAGACAAAGATTCTTTCTTGGCATACCAAATTCAGAACCTGGTAAGCTAGCTAAGTTATATTTCTTTAGCAAATATTTCGCTAGCATCTTTGAAGTTCTTATTCCCATTTCTTTCAACGTTTTTTTGTGGTTATTCCAATCCGGAAATAAATAAAATCCCCCTTTTGGAGGTAAACATGAAATTCCAGCTTTTTCCATACGCTCATAGACATAATTAGTCATTATTTTATGAATCGCTGTGCATTTTTGAATGAAAGTAAGCATTTCTTTATCAGGAGTATACGCCTCAATTGCTGCATATTGGATTGGGGAAGATGCAGAGGACCAAATCTCGCTAATAATGGATAAAATGGATCGTTTAACGTCATCATTTCTTTTAGGGAGTAAGAGAACCCCTAGTCGATATCCACCCAATGAACGATCTTTTGAGAACCCTCCGGTTATTATTGTCCCTTCAGGATAGAATTCTGCCATAGAATGATGATCTTGTCCATTATAACTAATTAACGAATATATTTCATCAGAAATCACAATCACATTGTGTTTTCTTAGGATTGGGACTAAAGCCTCAAGTTGTTCTTTGGAGTATGATTGAGCAGTCGGATTACCTGGATAATTCAGTAGTAAAAGCTTCTGTGTGGATAATTCCAAATGTGTTTTTTCTAAGGCTGCTAATAGCAACGATGGAGTTAGTAAGTATGAGTTTTCAGGGGATGTTTCAAGGAAAAGGACTTTTTTATGAACTAAATAGGCCTGATGTTGGTAACTTACCCAAGAAGGTGTTGGGAGTAAAAGTGGGCCTTCCAATGCAGCAATAGCATGAAAAATTAGTGATTTGCTTCCAAGAGCAACAATTACTTGTTTTGGTTTGAATTTTAATCCAAAAGCTTTCTTATAGAACACACAAATCTGTTTTCTAAGGGCAAGAAATCCCTGTGTGGGTGAATAATACTTTTTATCCGCATGAGTACAAAGTGCCTGTTTAACTCTAGGGTGTACTGGAAAAGGAGATTCTCCAAATCCCATATGATAAATTTTTTGTCCTTTCTGACGTTTTTTAACCACTAGTTCGTTAATTGCTAGAGTAGCTGAGGGTTTTAGTTTCTTAATCTCTGGGACTATTTCCATTTTTTATTTTCCTGCTCAATGTAAAGCATTTCACATTTGAGAGTATCGATATCGCTTCTGAAGTAGTATCTAACCCGTTACAACCCCTTATAAAAAGGTGATGAATGCTGATTTCGAAAGGATGGAGAAAAGAAGAATTTCAATTTTTCATGTCATTTCATTCATCTGAGAAATATTAATATTTCACGGAATTCAGAAAGAAAATTAGATATTCTCCTTATAACTTGGATTTATGTCAAAATTATCTAATGATTTTTGAAAGTAAAAGGACAGGAACATTAATAATGTTAACAAGTACCGAAAAAATCAAGCCTAAATGGGAAAACTGTTGGAATGCTGATCCTGCAATCTATATGTTGCTTAAGAGAAGTAATACTGTAAATGAAGCCAGAGAAAAATTGCTACACTATTTGGAGGGACTAGAGTGGGCATATAGGAGAGATGTCACAGAAATTGCATCTTGGGATTATATTATACTCAAAGAGGCTGTTCGATGCTTGAAAAATATTATTTCTCCGCGTAATGAGAGACTAGCTCTTTGTTCCTCATTAGAATTGCTTTGGAAAGCTGCTGCTACAGGAGATGCAGAGGTCGAATATGGCTTTATCCAAGAATTTTATCATCTTTTCAACGCAATTAATGGGAATGCAAAAATTTATCCCCCTTTGTATTTGGATAAATTGAGTATTCCTAATTTTGAAGGTCTTTATGGACAAGAAGCTAGTATCAAAAGATCAGACTACTTAGACCAGCTTTCGCAGAGTATGCAGTCCCGTGTTAAAAGATATCCAAGTGGATTTAATCCCGAGATTATCCAAGAGAGGATTCAACATAAAATAAAGATATTAGATGCATTAGGAGGGACTGAAGATGATTGGATGGATTGGAGATGGCAATTTAAACATGTTTTCAAAGATTTGGATAACTTTGAAGTATTAAAAGACCTTATCGAATTAACTTCAGAGGAGGAGTCAGCTATACAGCTTGCTCTCGAGAATAACATACCTTTTGGAATCACTCCCCATTATTTACATCTAATGGACGAAAAACCAAATTCAAAAGATCTAGCTGTACGTAGACAAGTTATCCCACCTATTTCATATGTAAAAAAGATGATTGATGTTGGAGATGATCGCTCATCTCTTGATTTCATGCGTGAATCAGACACTACTCCAATCAAGCTAGTCACTCGGAGGTATCCAAAGGTCGCAATTATCAAACCTTATGATTCTTGTCCGCAAATTTGTGTTTACTGTCAAAGAAATTGGGAGATCACTTCCCCATTTATGCCTAGAGCCATGGCTGATAAAAAAGACTTGGAAAATGCCTTAAATTGGTTTAAAGAGCATCCTGAGATTATGGATGTATTGATCACTGGCGGGGATCCTTTAGTAATGTCAAATGATCGGATTAAATATATAATAGATGCTTTATCCAGAATTGAAACAGTTCGAAGCATTCGTATTGCCACTAGAATACCCATTACTGTTCCAATGAGAATTACAAAGGATTTATGTGAGATTTTTGCGAAATATCAAGAAATAGGGAAGAGATACCTTAGCATGGTGATCCATGTAGAACATCCGTATGAAATCACTTTTCATATGGCTGATGCGATTAAGAAGGTTAAGCAAAGTGAATTAGATGTATATAACCAACAGGTTTTTACTTTTTACAACAGTAAACGATTTGAAACTGTTGCATTAAGACTTAAACTTAAAGAAATCGGAATTGATCCATACTATAGTTTTAATATGAAAGGTAAAGATGAAATCAAGGACTATTCAGTTCCCATGGCTAGGATTTTACAAGAAAGAAAAGAAGAAGCTCGTCTACTACCTGGAATCTTCCGTGGTGATGAGCCAGTATTCAACGTTCCTTTTCTAGGGAAGAATCACTTACGTGCATGGCAAGATCACGAATTAATTTCCATACTTCCTGATGGAAAAAGAATGTACTCTTTCCATCCTTGGGAAAAGAATCTGGCGAAAGTAAAACCTTATCTCTATGTTGATGTTAGTATTCAATCCTACCTAGATAAATTATTAGAAGCGGGTGAGGATCCATCTGATTATCGAAGTATCTGGTACTACTACTAATTATCTTTTATAATGAATCAAGAAGAATCAAACTGAAGACTGTGGAATGTAAATGGTAGAAATAATAAAAACTGATAAGGGGACTCCCCCTGGTGGATATTATAGTCAAGGAGTGAAAGCTGGAGATTTTGTTTTTATTGCTGGACAAGTTGCGGTCGATCCAGAAACTAAGAAATTAGTAACCGAAAATATCGAAGCTGAAACAAATCAAATCATGCAGAATCTCTCTGCAATTGCGAAAGCAGCTGGTACGTCTTTAGAACACACCGTTAAAACTACAGTTTTTTTGACAGATATGAGACTGTTTGAGAGATTCAATAAAACTTATGCAAAATATTTTCCTAAAAACCCTCCTGCACGGTCAACAGTTCAGGTTGGTCCCTTACTAAGAGAATTTCACGTAGAAATTGAAGCTATAGTTTATTGTCCTCCTAAATCTTAAGAAATTCTTATTTCTTATTTTTTATAGGTATTAACGTAAGAAATGCCCCCATCGAGAAAATGATTCCAAATATAAATATCAGAAGATAATTACTTGGAAATAGTGTAATTAAAAAACCATCTAATGTTGGTCCTACAGCTCGTACAACATTTACGGTCAACATGAACCCACCAAAGGCACTACCAATTTGTATTGTGTTTTGAGCTAAGAAACTATTCGTAACTGGCCAGAAAATTGCATTAACAACAAATAATACCATATATAACAAAAATAACACTAAAGGAATATTGAAAACAAAAATTCCAAAAATTACAATGCCTTGAAGAGCGGATGCAAACAAAAGAGCAGTTTTCTCAGAGAACCTATCTGCCATACTACCACCCAATAGTTGACCTGAAGCTCCGAATAGATGTGAAACCCCAATAAATAAAGCGGCATCAGAGATTTCAAACCCCTTGATTTCAGAAAGGAAAGGTGCAAGTATAAAGTTAATCATTCCCCATGTTAGGGACATTAAAAACATAAATACAAATATTATTAATAAATTGGAGTTTATCTTAAATTTTAGGTTAGAAGTCAGAATATTTCCACTATTCTTTTTATAATTGACTTCTGATTTAATTCTTGGGGATTCATGTCTGGCAACAAAAACCCAAAACAACAAACTTAAAAGAAATAACGGAAACGACCACATTATATATATTTCATGCCAAGTCATGACATCTATTAAGAAAAAAACAGAAATCGGTCCAATTGAAGATCCAATTGTACCTCCAACACCGTGAATACCTAAAATTCTGTTTAAATAAGCAGAATATTCTCCTTTTTCTTCATTTTTGTAGGCTGAAGTTACCCATGATAAACCAGGTGGATGATAGAGTCCCACTCCTAATCCTACCAGGCTAAATCCAAAGGAAACACCAATGAGGGAGGGGCCCACTAATCCAATAATGAATGCACCTGAGGCACTAAGGATTAAGCTCAAACACATCATCTTACCACGTTGAATATGATCTGATAACCATCCGAATAGAGGTGCTGGTAAACCTGCAGCTAATGTTCCAATTGTACCAATGGTTCCTAGACCAATCCAAGTATATTCCCCTAAGTTTAGGTCTTCTCCAACCGTAAGAACTAGCACTGGAAAAATAAAATAGGGGATTTCAACTGTGAGGTGAACAAGAAATGCAGAAACAAGGCTAGACCTTGCAGATAGTGTCTTCTTATAAGGAATAGACATTTTAGTCGTCTTAGATTAATAATCTGCCCCTAAATAAGCCTCAATTACTTCTTTATTAGTTTCTATTTCTTTAGGAGTACCTTGAGCAATGATTTTTCCTCTGGCCATTACATAGATTTCATCGGAGTAATTAAACACTACATCCATATTATGTTCAATAAGAAAAATCGTAGAGTCTGACTTGAGCTCTAAAATCTTGTCCATAATCTTATTCCCCAAAGTAGGATTTACTCCAGCCATTGGTTCGTCTAATAGGATTAATCGTGGAGCAGTCATCAGCAGTCTACCAATGGCAAGAAGTTTTAATTGTCCTCCGGATAGTTCTTCCCCTAATTGATCACGGATGTGAGTAATCTCAAGGAAATCTAGTATCTCAAGTGCTTTCAAAACATTTCGACGTTCCTCTTCCCTTATCTTCCTTTTACGGAAAAATATGTTGAAAAAACCTTCTCCTGTTTGTTTATGAGGGGCAACAAGTAGATTTTCCAATACCGTTAACTTTGGCCAATTACGAGTAGTCTGGAATGTTCTGAGCATGCCTGTTAATGCTGCTTCATGAGTGTTCATACCATCAATCCGAACATCCTCAAATTGGACATGTCCAACATCTTCATGTTCTACCTTTGGAGATCGATCAAATCTTTGAGAAAACCAATTGATAATGGAATTACTGTATTCCTGCGATTCCATCTCCTCGTGTTCCTTGGGAATTGTTTTTTCTAGCCACGCTGTAACTACATTGAAAAAAGTTGTTTTCCCAGAGCCATTAGGGCCAATTAATGAGACTAGTTTGTTCTTTGTTACTAATATACTTGCACCTTCAAGAGCTCGTACGCCTCCGAAGTATTTATGAAGATTTTGTGCATCTAAACTTAAATTCTTTTCAGTTGAAGTCATTTAAGCACCTTCCTTAGCCGGAGCTTTATCTTCTTCGTCGATCCTTTCTCTCTCTGTTAAACTTTGTCTTCGACTCACGGCTAAATCTGAATCCTCCCTCTCTTCGGTAGTAAGTAGCTTTAGATACTTCTCATTATCCGTTTTCGGTTCCCGAATTAATCCAGCGGGTTTGAAGAGAAGAAATAAGACCAAAATTATACCTAGAATTACGAATCGAAGATTAAATGGGTTTATAAAAACATCTAATTGCAGAAATTCCAATATTGGGCCTAGAAGAGGAGTATCTGGACCAAAGTAGAAGCTGAAATTTTCCTTAACAGCATCTACCTGACCAGCACGCAAAAACATCGTCACTAGTGCTGTTCCAGCAAACGCACCTTTACTATTCCCTAATCCACCAATTATAATGAACATATATAGTTGAAATGTTAAGGCAGGTCGAAATTCAGCTGCTTCAAAAGCCCCAAAAGTTGTAGCATACATGACACCAGCTAAACCAGCTAATAAGGCAGCTACGGTTGTAATTTGCCAGCGAAAGCGCGCAACATCCTTTCCTACAGAGGTTACCGTGATATCATCCTCACGAATCGCTCGAATGGTTCGACCATAAGGTGATTTCCGAATTTGTTGAACAAGCCAGTAAGTCAATAGACTGATCAATAAAAATACCCCTACTAATAGGATTTCCCATAAGAAGACATTCCCCCATGTAAAATCAGTAACTTTCCAACCAGCAGGTATCAGGTTAGATCCAAGTAATGAATCAAATAATTCTATTGGTATTATTATAATTCGGATAATGAGAATAGTTACTCCATTAAAGGGCGTTAGGTCGATTACTTGATCGAAGAACCCGGTAAATTGGATTTTAAACTTGTTTGTTATTACCTGAGTATTAGTTCCCGCTGGAGAAAGTACCCATAACCATCTTTTTTCATATGCTAGCATAAGACGGATAATTTCTCCTCCAGCAATTGTCATAATTGCAAAATAGTCTGCACGCAATTTCACTGTAGGGATTGAGATGAAATATCCCACAACAGCAGAGAGAAGCAGTGCCAATAATACCGCAATTGGAAAAGGAACACCCCATTCACTATAGAGGAGAGTAGATGTATATGCACCAATTGCAAAAAATCCCACTTTACCGAAATTTGGTAGTCCCATACTCCCCACTTCAAGATCAAGACTTATTGCACCTACAAAAAAAACCATTATAGTTGTTAGTGTCCCTACTATCCATGTTCCTCTAATATCGATCCCAAACAAAAACGCATATAAATATAGTATTAAAATCGGGACAGCTAAAGCCAAACCAATGTATAATTCTGATCTTCCTTCTACTAAGTTACCCACACTTTCCGAATTTTTCTTCATATTGTGTTTCCTCCTGAAAAGCTATACCCGAGCTCGTGTTGCCTCCACACTTCCATAGATACCTTGAGGCCTCACAAGTAAAACAATGATAAGGACCACAAATGCAATTGCATCAGCATATGCAGGTGCAAAGGTTACAGTAAACCCAAGCGTCTGTTCAATAGTATCTTCGAGTCCATTTGGTTTCTGGATTTCGGTTAAAACGATTAGAGCGATTTCTCTACTAAAAGCTATAATAAATGCGGCCACGATCCCTCCTCGGAACGATCCGACTCCTCCAAGGATGACAACAGTGAATATAGGAAGAAGTAAAAAGAATCCATCAAGCGAACTAAAGCGAGCTTGAGTAGCACGGACAAATGAAGCCCCCATTCCTGTTATACCTGCTGCCAGAAACCATGTGTAAAGTATAATTCGTTTTGTATTAATTCCGCACACATCAGCAAGTTCAAAAGAATCAGAGGTAGCTCGCATGGCAATACCAAATTTAGTTTTCTTGAAAACATAATCAATAACGACTACAGTCAGTATACTAATGATAATAATCAGAAGTTGAAAACTAGTAATAAAGATTCCTTGACTGCCAAAGATTGGATGTCTTCGAATAAATTGAAGCTTGATATCAAAATTAAGATTAAATGGTAACGAAGGTGTACTTGTGCCTCCAAGTCCATGTTGAGGGAAATTGCCGAAAATCATTGCTAAGAAATTCCGAATAATAAGCCCTATACCTATTGAGGCAACGGTAAAAGATCTCGAAGAGGCATCGAAACTCCGTAATCTACCATAAACAAGAACTTCTCCTAGTACTCCAATTATTCCGACCATCACAAATGCAAAAGTAGCTTGAATAAACAAATTATTGATGAGATGTTCTCCTGTAGTATCCCAAGGGATCGCAAACGTTAGAATTTGTAAAACCCACCAAGACATGAACATCCCTGCGGTAACAAACTCAGCATGTGCAAAATTTGAGAATTTTAAAACAGAATACACCATATTTAGACCGATTGTCAATATGATTAAGGTTCCTGCATAAATTAAAGCCAAGCCAGTATGACTAAATATGTCAAATGAAAAGAGTACCATATATTTTTCACCTTCTATTCAAGTATTATTTTCGTTCCTGTCTCTAACTCCTAGATAGAGTTTTCTTATCTTATCTTCAGCTAATAATTCACTAGCTGGACCTGTAGCTGCTACCTCACCAGTGACTAGTACATATCCCCGATCTGATAACTCTAGGGATCTTCTAGCTCGTTGTTCAACAAGAAGGATAGCGATTCCTAGCTCTTTCTTTAGAGTTACAATTAGTTGTAACATTTCCTCCGCAATGTTTGGTTGAATTGCTGCGGTAGGCTCGTCTAAAATTAACATATCGGGTTCAGGCATTAATGCACGTGCTAGTGCAAGCATTTGTCTTTCTCCACCACTAAGTAAACTTGCTTTCTGATCCATTCGCTCTCCTAATATTGGGAAAAGAGCAACCATTTTATCGATGTTCTTACTATAATCTGCATCCCATTTCTTAGTATAGAATCCCATCTTCATATTTTCTTCAACAGTCAAACTGGGGAAAACGTTGGCTAATTGAGGAACATAACCCAAGGGAATACCTGTTCTAATTATTTCATGGGGTTGAAGGTGACTTACATCGTGATCACGAAGGAAAACTTGTCCTGAAAACATTTTAACAAGGCCTATCATGGTTTTTATTAATGTGCTTTTACCACTACCATTAGGGCCTATTATTGTAACAAGTTCATTTTCATTTACGTGAATATCGATTCCATTGATTACTTGAAGCTTCCCATAACCAGAAACTATGTTTACTCCCCGCAAAACTGTTTGACTCATAAAAAACATTTCCTCTAAGCTGACCTAAAAATACTTTGTGTGATTTGATTACTATGATTGAAAACAGTGACTGAAAAAAAAGAAAAGGGGGGATTGGATATTAATCCAAGTTACTTTCGTCGTTTTCTGATTATGACTAAAACTCCTCCAACAAAAAGGAGACTTAGATAACCAAATCCTGGAGCACCAGCTCCAGCTTCTTTCTCTAGCGTGACTACGTTATCAGCAATACTCCATTCCGAACCATCAGCTAATTCAAGCAGATCGGTGTCATCTAGAATAGGTGAAGCGGTAGTTGCACCAGAAGGAATATCATATGTTCCAAATGAAGTGTAAGTTTCGTCTTCTAACTGTACATAGTCATAGCGACCGACAACTTCTCCAAGGGCGTTGAATACGATATTACCTGACGCACCAGGATGAGTAACATCGTATAAAGCAGCTAATAAGTCATCACCATCAACAGAATCAGCGGCAGCCAATCCTTTCGCTGCGACATACACTGCATCGTATGCAAAAGGTGCATATGAGTTGAAGTGAGCGCCACCACCTTGACTGCGTGCGGGGCCTTCTAACCAGGCAGAAGCGGCGTCATACCATGTGTCATTAAAAGTTTGATATCCAGCTGCGGTTATAGGAGCGGGTGTTGTCCCAATTTGCATTTGCATTGCTGATTTAACATCATCATCCGTTGCGAATGTGGCTGTAGTTGACCAACCATCAGTCATCAACCAGGGGATATTATCAATTCCCAATTCGTGAGCTTTCTTCATACATGTTGCTGCATCAACATCGATAAAGTTACCTACAACAAACTCTGGGTCTGCATCTTTTATTGCTTGGACTTGAGAAGAAACATCAGTTGCTCCAGCATCAAATTGTTGAGCTGTGGCAATTGTACCATCCCAATTCTGATCGAATATGTCAATCAGTCCAGTTCCATAGCTATCACTAGTAGAGATAGTTGCTCCAGTTTCCCAACCAAATTTCTCAACTAAATCTGCAATTGCTTTTCCTTGATCAGCATCTGAGGCTGCAACTCGCATGAAGTATGGATACAATGTTCGATCACTTAATGCTGGTGAGGAGGAAGCATAGGATATTTGTACAATCTTTTGAGGAGTTAATTCTGTTGCCATGGCAGCGCTTACACTACTACCAGAGGAACCAATTACAATATCAGCTCCCCAGCTGATCAGTGTTTGGGCTGCAGCTGTTCCTCCAGCGGCACTATTATCGTCGTCTTGGACATTCGGAAGAAGGGTTGTTTCTTCAGGGAGAATTCGTGAAGGTCCTGATTGATTGTTAATTTCGGCAATCGCAAGTAAAAATCCGTCTCGTCGATCAGGTCCTGCATCAGGCCGTTGAACTATTGGAAACACGCCTCCAACTCTAACTTCAGCTGGTAAAGCACTGGTTTTTGCTTTTGTTTCAAAAGTCATAACCGACAATACCATTACTGCTAATAGAAGAAGGGTTAATTTTTGTCTTTTCATCAATATCTACCTTAGGTATTTTTTTGATCTTGGTCTTACATGTCAGAAAAATCTGAGATTTGAACTGAGATTAAATACCAATTAATGACAATGTAGCCAAGATAATTTCCTAAGTGCTCAATACTGATATTTAAGTTTTTACCCCAGAATAAAGTAATTAACATTTTAAAGGCAAACTTGCAGCAATATCATGTTCTTTAAATGAATCCGGTATATTTCTTTGAATCGATAATTTTCAAGCTTCTTATGGAATGAAACACAATCTCCTTAGATATTACGTGGAATTATATTTATTGCACATATCTAGGTGATTATAAAATCCCCTCAAACTATCAATTATATCTTTCAGTTCTATATGGTGATAAAAAAATGAACAAAACAAAGGAATTTCTCTTCATTCTAATCTTCTTCAGTATTCTTCATACTGGGCAAATTCTTGGACAGAATTCGATTAAATTAATAGATTTTTCTGAAAATAAGTTACTCTCAACAAGTGATTCTCCGTATACTCATCATGTGGAACCTACAATTGCTCTAAGTGATAATGGAATCATTTTTGCAGGATGGAAAGAGGCCTACACGCACAATGGAGGAGGAGTGCGAGTTAGCTTTTCTAAATCATTAGATAATGGACAAACTTGGTCTACACCATTTAATATGCCACATTTCATACCAGATACTGGCCAATCCGATCCGTGGTTAGTCTGGGATGATGGAAGTCAAAGTTTGTTCTATACCTATTTAGAATTTGATCTTAATGGGCCTTTGGGAAAGAGTTTTTCTCAGATGACTGTTGCAAAAAGTATAGACTATGGCGAAACTTGGAGTAAAGTAACGGCTACGTATGGAGTAGGTTTTGCAGATAAAGAGACTATGACAGTGAGTAATGACGGAACACTCTATGTAGTTTATGATGATATAAATATGACCTCTGGAGCTACTTATGTACGTTTAACTAGATCTGATGATGGTGGTAGTACTTTCAATGAAATAAGTACTATCGCTGATTCTATCTCAAATCCAATAGATCATCTTGCTCCTTACATCACAACGGACAGTAATGATAATGTCTATGTTGCTTGGCTATGGTTTACAGATGGTATGTGGGGGGATATTTATGTTACCTCCTCAAGTGATCAAGGACAATCATTTAGTAATCCAGTTGATATCAACCAAGAAAGCGAAAATGGGACATTCGAAACTTCTATTGACCAACGTCCAACAAAAGGATCAATTCCTGTTATCCGTTTTGATCCAAACGGCCGACTATATGCAATCTGGGCCGGTAGATATGTGGAAAATGGTCTTTGGGATATCTTCATCAGATTTTCAGATGATCAGGGGTTGACTTGGAGTGAGCGATATCAAGTCAATCCTAATAGCGCTGGGAATCAATGGATGCCAGATCTTGATATAGACTCTCAAGGAAATGTCCATGTAGTTTATTATGATGACAATGGGGGACCATCCTTCAAACCATATTATCGGATACTAGAGTTTCCAACAACAGGAGAACCGATATTTAGTGACCCAATGGATATTTCAAATGGAATTTCTACATCAAATACGTTCACAAGACCAGGTGATTACTTTACAATCCGACTTGACGCTCAAGATTTACCTCATGTCGTATGGTCGGATGGTAGGAATGATGAGATGGATATTTACTATGCACACGGTCTTACTTCTGATGATAAATCAGAAACTACGGCTAAAAAATCTTCGTTCAATTTTCCTGTCTTAATGCTCCTACTAGGCATTGTCCTGATCAATAATAGGAAAAAAAGGTAGACGTTGATTTAATCTTAATCTATTTGATTTAATATCCTTTTTGCCTACTTCTGAATTTTCTTAAATCTAGGATTTCTAAGAATTTTAGAAAACTTATGAATACCAGAGGAATGAAGGAGGAGAAAGAATGGGTAATTCGTGGGTTTTCTGAGGAAATTACGAAAAAAATCAATTCAAAGTTAATGAATGATCAGTTCAGCTATTGGTTTCGTTACAGAAGTATCTCTTGGTATAGAAAACGGAGAATTAAAGGATCCTCACCAATTAATACAATTCTTCTTGCACTAAAAGAGCTCGGAATTAAAGGAGAAGTAACAAAGGAAAAAGTAGATACACACACCTCATTTTATTGGATAATAGAACCAATGTAAATAGAGATGAGTCGTACATTGTTATGATATCTGTCGTAATACCTTTTGAACAATATCCTGAAAGATTAGGGGGATAACTTTCCCTCCAAATTTTGCTGAAGCTTCATAGAAGCTAGATCCTTTGGATCTGGCATATCTTTGTCCGTCAATTTGTTTGACCTCTCTTCGTTCAGCTAAATCAATCTTATTTCCAATAATCGAAATAACTTTATCCTTCCCCGCTACTTCCTGATATTCTCGAATCCATCTATTCAAATCGTTTAAAGTATCAGGTCGAGTTATGTCATAAACAGCAAGACAACCTAAGGAGCCTTCAAAATAGGTTCGTCGCAAACTACCGAATTTTTCTTCTCCAGCTGTATCCATGAAAACCAAACGAATGGGTTTTGCATCAATGATAATCCCTCGCTTAACAGTAATATCTACTCCCAGAGTCGGTAAATAATCTTCGGAGAATGAATTTTCTGTATACCTCCGAATAAGAGAAGTTTTGCCAACAGCAAAAGTACCCACAGAATTGAGTTTGATAATTACCTCGTTGGACATCAAAAACTCCTCCAACACACCTATTTTTCTTTAGTGTTAAAAGGAATTCCAAATGATGAGAAAATGCTTCGGAATTTAGCTCGAAGTCGATGAATTCTATTAAACCATCAATAAATCGTAATAAGTCTACTGCTTGATTATTCTTCCTGAGAAAAAACAGTTCACAATTGATAAGGCTATAAAATGACTATCAGGCGTTATAATTATAAAATATGTATGTTATCTTACTAAAAAGTGGAAAAACAGATACTTTATATCGTATTTCGTTGAAAAACGGATTCTACTGATAAATAATTGTGAAGAAGTGAGGTCACTCATGAAATTAAGTCCTTCTCAAGAAAGAGTAAAGTTATTCATTCCAAAACATTCGGGTTCATCAGCATTTTGGTGGGTCCTACAAAGACTCTCGGGATTTTTTGTTTTCGTCTTTGTATTCCTTCATATGGTAATTAATCATTATTTAACATTACTGATGGAAACAGAGGATATTCCTGAGTTAGCGAACGGTATTGCTTCATTCCAAGCAGTCCAATGGAAGATGCAAAACCCCTTATATTTCTGGGTCTCCATTCTATTTGTTGTATTTCTCATAATACATATGCTTAATGGATTCAGAATGGTGGTTCTTGATGTAGCAACAGGACATTCATTCCGAAAGATTTTCGGTATTCTTTTAATTTTGGTTGGTATCCTAATTGTGCTGTATGCTTTTGTTCTCAATTCAACGGTGTTATCTCTTGGGTGATGTAAAATGGCTGAAAAAGAAGT
This sequence comes from Candidatus Hodarchaeota archaeon, assembly GCA_016840035.1. Taxonomy (GTDB): domain Archaea; phylum Asgardarchaeota; class Heimdallarchaeia; order Hodarchaeales; family Hodarchaeaceae; genus Hodarchaeum. The sequence goes on from JAEOTC010000020.1 coordinate 15,815, forward strand.
AATAGTAGATCAAGCACAAGCTACAACAGGTAGTAAATTATCAAATTTACTTAGCTGGTTTAATCCATTCTCCCGAGGGGTAGGTATGTGGGCATGGATAGCTCAACGATTAACAGGTCTGTTCCTCGTTATGTATGTATTTATTCACCTTGGAATTATTGGGACTATGTTATTAGATGATTTCCTTGGATTCAATACTGGACAATTATACAATAGTATCACATCAGCCATGAGTTCGCCTTTAATTGAAGTAACGGGCCTCCCAAGTATTTTTGAACATGTATTTTCCTTTGCATTCTTCATTGATGCGGCTTTATTAGCTGCACTAGTGTACCATGGTTATAATGGGATCCGAGTTGTTCTCTTCGATTTAGGAATTGGAATTCGTAAACAGAAAACAGTTTTCTGGATACTGCTCATCCTCGGTATTATATCTTATTTCTTGGCAATATGGCTTATTCTTAGTGTCCCCGCCATTGTCTTGTCATCAGGAGCGTGAAAGAATATGATTAAAAAGCATTCAGTTTTAGTAGTGGGTTCTGGTCTTTCAGGAATGAGAGCTGCTATAGCGGCTAAAGAAAGTGGTGTAGATTGCGCAGTTATATCAATTTGTCAACCTGTGAGAAGTCACAGCGTAGCAGCACAAGGAGGAATTAATGCTCCGCTAGGAAATGCTCCTGAGTCAAAGGACGATTCAGTTGAACGTCACGCTTTTGATACGGTAAAAGGTTCAGATTATCTTGCTGACCAACCAGCCGTATTGAAAATGATTGGTTTAGCGAAAGAAACTATCTACGAGCTTGAACACTGGGGTTGCCCATTTTCACGATTTGAAGATGGAAAGATAGGTCAAAGACCTTTTGGAGGAGCCGGATATCCGAGAACTTGCTTTGCAGCAGATAGAACGGGTCACTCTGTTATTCATGTGTTGTGGGAAAGATCGGTCAAACTTGGTGTTCCAGTTTATGAAGATAGATTTGTAGTTAAATTAGCCACCAAAGATAAAAAAGTTACAGGGTTAATTGCATTAAACTTTGTGACTGGCGAACTAGAAATGTGGGAATGTGATGCGGTTGTTTTCGCAATTGGAGGTGCAGGCCAAATTTATGGAGCTACTTCAAATGCACTAAATTGCACTGGATTTGGTATCGCAGTTGCCGCATGGGCTGGTGTTGCTATGAAGGATATGGAATTTATTCAGTTTCATCCAACATCACTCTACGGGAATAATGTACTGATCAGCGAAGCAGCCCGAGGAGAAGGTGGATATCTTCGTAACAACAAGGGAGAACGCTTCATGGAAAAATATGCACCTGAAAAAATGGAACTCGCACCTAGAGATATCGTTTCAAGATCGATCTATCAGGAAGTCCTTGAAGGACGTGGTTATGGGACAAAAGAGAATGGTTATGTCCATCTTGACCTTACCCACCTACCAGAATCGCAAATACTAGAACGACTTCCACAAATTCGAGAGCTTGCCTTGAGATTTTCAGGTCAGGATATGGTCAAGGATCCAATTCCTGTACAGCCAGGTTTTCATTATTTGATGGGTGGAACCCATGTTGATGAGAATTGTGCTAGTCCAGAGGTAGCAGGTTTCTATGCTACTGGTGAAGGAGCTTGTATTTCTGTTCATGGTGCTAATCGTCTTGGAGGAAATTCATTATTGGGTTGTGCTGTTTTCGGTAAGGTTGCTGGTTTAGAAGCAGCTAAATACGTCAAAGAAAACCCTTCAGTTTCCGATGCCCAATATTCAATTTTTGATGCGTATAAAAAACAACAAGAAGAAGTTGATTACTGGTACAGTGGCGAAGGTCAGAATGATCCTTTCGAAATTATGGAAGAAATGCGAAATGTCATGAAACTCAATGTATTCGTCTATCGTAAGGAAGACCAACTTCAAAAAGCTCTTGACAGTATTAGAGCATTAAAGAAGAAATTCAATGACGGAGTTTTTCTTAAATCGAAAGTTAGACACTATAATCGAGAGTTAGAATGGGTTTTTGCTCTTAAAGGAATGCTTGACGAATCAGAGGCGATTTGTATAGGTGCTCTTGCTAGAAAAGAGTGTCGTGGTAGCCATTGGCGTCTTGACCATATGAAGAGAGACGATGATAATTTCTTAAAGCATTCGCTAGTGAACTTTGTTAATGGCGAAGCAAAACTTAGCTATCAGGATGTCCAAATAACTAAATGGCAACCTGAAGAGAGGAAATACTGAGGTGAAATCATGAGTTCGACTAAGGAAACTAAAATGTTAACTTTCAAAATAAAACGTTTTAATCCAGCGGTAGATGATAAACCTTATTTCGATACATTTGAATTGGAGTGTAACGAAGGAACCACGGTTCTAATTGCAATTCAGGAACTTATTGCCAAGCAAGATGGTTCTATTGCCATGAGATACAATTGTCGTGCTGGAGTTTGCGGTAGTTGTGCCGTTCTAGTGAATAAAAAATATGCTTTAGCTTGTGAGACTCTTGTTTTACAGTTGAATAAGAAAGAGATTAAGTTAGAACCTCTTCCCTTCTATCCTGTGATTAAAGATCTTGTTGTTGATATGTCACAATTCTACGAGAAATTACTAGCTATTGAACCCTACTTGAAACGAGATCATTCTAAGGATCCTGAAGCTGAAATCCTTCAAAGTCCAGATGATTTCCATATCATTGAGGAATCTACCAAATGTATTCTCTGTGGAGCCTGTCACTCCTCGTGTGTCTCTGTTTGGACAGATAAAAACTATTTGGGTCCAGGTGCTTTATTGAAGGCATTCCGTTTTGCTAATGATACTCGTGATGAAGATAAACGTCAGAGGATCAAACGGGTTACTGCTGAAGATGGAGTTTTTCGATGTCATACCGCTTTTAACTGTGTGGAAGCTTGCCCCAAGGAACTTAATCCCACAGAAGCGATTCAGACATTGAAACGTCAATCTGCAAAACAAACATTGAAATTTTGGTCGAGAAGGTGACCAAAATCCCCTTTTTTTTCTTAAATTCTCAACAATATTGAACGACTCTTTTCTAAATTATATTCTCTCATTGAGAGGGTTCGGGAATAAGATTACACTATTTTTCTCATTCCCATAGCTGATGACTGACCTGCAGAAGTCTAAATATATAAATAGCTCTTTGCTGCAACACATATATTCAAGATATTTTGTTTAATCAGAATGAACATAAGATTGGTTTACTATGGATGTAACTGACAGATTACGCTATAGAGCTCGTCAAAGAGAATCTACGGATTTATATAATTCTGGCAATTACGAAGAAGTCCTGAAAAGTGATATGAAATTAGCCAAAGAATATCCAGAGCAAAAAACAGCTATTTATTATTCAATGATAGCTGCAGCAGCAAAAATGGAAGATTACACCCTTTCTTGTAGGTTTATCAAAGAAATACTAGATGAGGGGGGTTGGTATTCAGAGATGATCTTGCGTCAAAGTCCTTCATTATACCCTCTTCAAGGATTATCTGAATTTGAGGACTTGGTAACTACAAGCATTGCCCGATCTAAACAATCCCAAAAACCCAAAAGTATTACAGTTATTCCAGAGAGTAAAAATCCTCCTTATCCACTAATAGTTAGTTTACATGGAGGAGGTGGATTTATTGAAGATGAATATGAACACTGGAAGCCAATAGTAGATCAGGGGTACATTCTAGGGATACCACGCTCTAATCAACTCTTCTGGTCAGGAAAAGATAACGCTTACTGGCCAGATTACGAAACAACGGTTAAACAAACAAAAAATTATATAGCAAAAATCAACGAGGATATTCTTGATCCAAAACGTATGATTCTTGGAGGATTCTCTCAGGGAGGAAGTCTTGCCCTTCAGATGGTATTAACTCACGATATCTCTGCATTTGGTTTTATAGTTGTAGCTCCTGGAGGAGGAATGATTGATGAACCTGAAAAATGGCAATCTCTGATCGATAAAAATAAACCTCATAATATTCGTGGAATAATCATTCGTGGTACAGAAGATCTGGTTATCCCCCGAGATAGGTTAAGAAGCCTTTCTATATTGCTGAATGAACATAAAATCCCATGTGAGTTCCTTGAGTACCCTAAACTGGGTCATTGGTATCCTCCTGATCTAATTAATCTAGTATCTTCCTACAACATGTTTTAAAGTCTTTTAGAAAGAAGAAAGTATCGTTTATTCATTATCACGGAAGAGAAGAGAAAATAATGAATGATTGATAAAAGGCAATAAAAATAAAAGCCAAATACTCATTTTGATGTCAATCTGGAGATGTCACCATGAGTTCATATTTAAGTAAAAGATTTCTGATTCCGCTTTTTCTTGGAAGTATAGGTTTTTTAACAATTCTAGTTTCTGAGTGTATCGTCTATGATCAAGGAGAAAAAATTATCGAAGTTACATGGCTTGCCAGTTTATTTATAGTCATTTCTACAATTGTCATTCGATTTTATTCTATTGATGAAGGACGCGTGCATCAAATAATGACTGAGTCCAATCCTATAAAGAATGTTGAATTGCACCCCACTCGATATTTGAATTGGATGGTAATATCTATGCTAGTTGGTTTCATTTCTACGGTAGTAATTGCTTACGACTTTATTTATGGAATGCTTTCATATTTAGTTATGCAGTTATGTCTGATCATTGCTTTCTCTGGAATCATTCAAATTAATCCTTTAGGTTATAGAAGTAATTCCTCTACCTTTCGGAAAATCATAATATTCACCATTCTCTGGGTGTTATTAATTCCAGCACTCTATTTTGTTTTAATTTTTAGTGGTCCCGATTCCCTTATTGTTGTCCCTTACGTAATTGCTATTGGTGCTATGGCCTGTATTTCTTGGTTTGGAGTCGCGTATGAACGTAGAACAGGACTCTTTCGGTGGTTAATGATTATCGCAACTGGGTTGTTTGTGTTTTCTGATACTCTTATCGGTAATAATCGATATGGAAACGTAGAAATTGATTTGAATTTCCTGATTGATGTTACTTACGTTCTAAATATTTTCTTGTTATCTCACGCAATCTTATTCTTACGTAGTAAGCTGGGTATGATTCCGCTTAAGGATTGAATTGTTAGTGATTCTTTTTCCTAACACAATTGATTAGTTCTAGAAAGGTATTTATATGAATAAATATCTTTGTTCAAATAAGATATCTTATTTGAATAAGGGTAATTATGATGCAGAAAGACATAAGATACTTGCAAGAGAGAAGTGTGAATATTAACCGAATAACAGATAGATTGGTTTCAACATTTGATAAATTCGCAGATGAATATTTGAAAGTCGAAGGAAAGTTTGACCCAATTTACTTTTGTAGAGATGATGAAGTTGTTCAATATATTACATTGGAGTATCAGGGAGAGCCCGAAAAATCAGTAGTATTAGCTTTAGATTCATCAGGATTATGGATTCTGAAAGCTTATCCTCCTGATGTAAAGTCTAATTATCTACCGACATTAAGAAAGGGTAAACAACTAAAATTTATCGAGTTACCCTCAAAAGTCCAATTTCAGTTGGTTTCTGATCTACCTGAAATGGTAAAATTCTTCGCTCAAGAGTTAATGAAAAGGGAAGAGCAGGCACAGGAGCTACTAGATAAGCTTGAAAAGATTGTGGAAGAAACCAATTTTGAAAATGATATGGAAAAAGATCTATCATGATGAGTAAGGGTTAGAAGATGTTTAAAATGTCACCTAAATCTGACTCCCAATCCAATCTTAAACTCAAGTCAAGTCTAAATCATCAAAAGCCACTGATACAAAGTGAAACTGAGATTTATAATTATTTGGCCGACGCAAAGGAATTGTTAAAAGAACATAGCCAAAAAAATCGTTGAATAAGTACTTAATTAAGAACTATTCAATTAGTTAATCTTTTTTCTTTAGAGGGTAGTTAAAAATGTCAAAACGAGAATAATGGCCAGAATAGTCAAAATTCTGTCTTTCTTCAATGGCTTTAAGGAAATCGATATCAGCATAGACAATTCCTTCCTTCTCAATGAAAGGTTCTTCAACGAAATTTCCTTTCGGATCAGCAATGACTGTTCCCCCATTCTGCCAGAATTTCCCCTTATTCTCTTCTAGATTTAGGTATTTCTTAACGGGAAAGTCAGAATCAGATAGATCAAGAAGGTCCTCTGTTCGAAGTAGACCTGATACAGATAGCACCCAATACCGACCCTCTAAAGCAATAAATTTGGTTATGTCTTTCGTTAAACCGTCGCTTCCTGGCCACACAGCAATATGTAAGAGCTCGTTTTGTTTATGTAGAGCGGCGCGGGTATACGGGATCCAGTTTTCCCAACAGTTCAATCCACCAATCTTGTATCCATGGAATGGGACGGTACGCAATCCTTCGCTATCACCATCTGCCCAAACTAAGCGCTCTTCATAAGTGGGTTTGATCTTTCGATGTCTATTGATGAGCTCCCCATTTTCGTTAATAGTAATAAGAGTGCAATATGTGGAACCACTTGATTTCTCAGTTATTCCACCCATCATCATTATCTTCAACTCTTGGGCTAATTGTTTCATTTCACGCAAAATAGCAGAATTAGATAAGTCAAGAGCTTCACACCAATATGTACTGTACGTTTTCTTCTGTTCAGGATCGCTCCACTTTGCCCCTCCAGTCGGAGAAGGCCAAAAAGGATACCCTGGAATAAGTGTTTCCCCCCAAGCAACTAATTGTGCATCATTCTCTTGTGCTTCTTGGATAAATTCTTTCAATTTTTCCCAAGTCTTTTTACTGTTCAGAAACACTGGAGCAATTTGTATCCCGGCAATACGAACCAAATCAAAACCTCTGTATCTATAAAGATGAAAAATAAATTATTATCTTAATGATTGGTATTCACTCATAGACGTGATTAATTTTGTATGAAAAAGACTGGATTAAAATCCGAAGAGTTGGTTATTTTCGACGTTTTCACTGCTCTCTCTGTCTCATATCCTTATATAATCCGAGATGGAAACAGCAATGTACCCTCGGAAAGCGGACCAATCAAACATTTGTTCAAATCCCGTTCTTAAGATTTATACAAATGCTGGAATATAAGGGAAAACTAGTAGGAATAACTATGGTTCGAGTCACTGAAACTTATACTTCCCAGCAATGTAGCCTTGCGGTTATCGTCATAAATGGAATAGACTCTCCCAAGGGTGCTTCCATTGTCTGGCCTGTGATTTTCAGATGAATGCTGATTAGAATGCTGCACGAAATATTTTTCAGCGGTTCAAAAGAAAATTCCAAGTAATCCCAATGGATACTTCCACCCGCGAAGGATCTCTACCGGATAGAGGAGTTGTGACTTCTCCCGTCCAGAACTTGTTTTAAGAAGTTGTCTGACAAATTTAGTCATAAGTCTTTTCTTTTCATTATTTGTTTTCAAGATTCTATACGAATTCTAATTATGAATAGTTCAAGTTATTTGGGGAATTGATCATGTCTAATAAACCATTGCAACCTCATATAAAGGTACGAGAAGTTGACAAGATTTGTTTTATTGCTGGAAATCCTGATAGAATTTCTGTTATTGCATCTCATCTAGAAAATGCAGAAAAACTAGCTGAACATCGAGGACTTGTTGCATATAAGGGTGTTACTCCTTCTAAAAATATCCCTGTGACTATTTTAACCACAGGGATGGGGTGCCCGAGTACAGCGATCGTATTAGAAGAAGCTTATCGAGCAGGAGGACGTATTTTTATCAGAATAGGTTCTACTGGATCTCTTTTGCCAGGAGAAAAACATGGTATTGGTTCCATCTATATCCCATATGGTGCGATTCGTGACGATGGTACCTCTCCAAAGCTTGCCTCTATGAAGGTTCCTGCAATTGCCTCCCCATCGATTTTCCAAGCTTTATGTCAAGCTGCCGAGAATTTGAATATTTCATTTAATACAGGTTTGGTATGGACCTCTGATGTGTATTATTTTGAGGATCCCAACCGATTCAAAGAATGGAGTAAAGTGGGTGGAACCTGTGTCGAAATGGAGTCTGCTCTTCTTTATATTTTTGGATTATTGAAAAAAGTACAAACAGGGACAATTCTTACATCTGATGGGAATCTTAATGATCCTGATAGCATTTATGTAGGATCAGTTGAAGAAAATCTTAAGAAGTTCGAAGCTGGGGTAGTTAATTCTATAAAATGTGCTATTGAAGCTGTAGAGCTTCTTAGTTAGCATAATATGAGATTTTCTTAAAGGATTTGTTTAATATTGCCAAGTAATGAAAAGGAAACTATTGATATTAACCTTAAAAATTCCATTCAGAAAGTGATCTCCTCTGGATATGATCCGATAAAGCATTTAGAGAAATTAAATTACCCAAGAAGAGCTGGTTCACCAGGTGATAAAAAAGCAGTAGAGTACATAAGTTCTACTCTTCAAAATTTAGGTTACAATCCCGAAATTCAAGAATTTAAATATCTTGCTTCATCAAAACCTACAAGCTTGCGTTTTCCACTCGTGATATTTAGCTGGGGAGTTCTTACAATCTTAAATATACTTTATCTAGAGAATAATCCCATTATTAGTTTGATAACACTCATTCTTCCTACAGTAATTTTGATAGGTATATTTAATTTTGAATTTTTTGTGAAATTCTTTTTTAAACGAAGAAGAAAACAATCAGAAGAATTAGAGTTAAATATTAAACAGGAGAAACTGACAGAACATGAACTGAAAAGGATTAACACAAGTCAGAATGTAATTGCGGAAATTGGTGATCATAATGCTACTCATCACTTTTTATTCACTGCACATTTGGATTCCATTTCCTCTAAACTTCCAATGAGATTTACTAAAATCGCTGGAATTTTCGGCTTCGGCTCCTTCTGTCTCTTTTCATTAGGTTATACTTTGAATTTTCTGTTAGTAATCATCTTTGATTCGTATTTTATGAATTCTTGGACACTTTTCTATCTTATACTTGTACTGACATGTTTGATTCTGTTGGAAACTATAATATTCTTACGTAGTTTTCGTGGTAACGAATCCCACGGGATTATCGATGATGGAAGCGGAGTAGCTATCTTGTTGGAACTTGCAAAATATCTTAAAAGTCAGAAACTTATCAACCACAAGTTTACTCTTGGATTTTTTGGTGCAGAGGAAGCGGGTTTAATTGGTTCATCATATTATCACAGACATTCTTCTTTACCCCATAATACTCATATTATTTCTGTAGATATGATCGGTGAGAAAGCTCCTTTGAAATTTGTCAAAGGGATAAATCCACTTATCAAAACTAAGTTAAACTCCACTTTTAATAACAAACTCATATCAATAGCAAATCAATTGGAGATAGAACTCAAAGAATCAAGTTTTCCGTACCCAGGATCAGATTTTGCTCATTGGTTATATGATGGATATCAAACAAACTGGCTAATAAACAGTAGTAGGTTTATCCATTCCAAAAACGATCACTTTGAAAATGTAGATGAGACCTTAGTTACTGATGCACTGCGATTATTACTAGCATATATTTATCTTGAGTTATCTAATGGCTCAAATACGAACATTTAATGTGAAATCTATGCAAAATACTTCCCCCCTTCAAATTCAACTACTAGCTAGCGCCATTGACAATGCTGGAATGAATATTTTAAAATATATTAATAATCCTCTGAAGGATGAGACTATAGTCATTCAAGGGGAGTCAATATTCGCAGATAAAGAACTTGCATCACATGTAACCAGTGAAAGCAGTAGCATTATCTTCTTATCCCGCCATCGGGCTAAAAGCGGACGACCTAGCTTAACTCTTCATCCAATTGGGAATTTCTCCAAGGCTGAATTTGGCGGAAAAGACAATACTCTGATCAAATGCAATTCTTATATTCAAAAACGTTTATTCTTGAACATAATCCAGCTTCACTCCTCTGGGGAGTATGATCTAGAGTATGAGTACGAAACAAGCGTTGAAGTGACTCATCATGGTCCTTATACACCCAATCCTCTTACTTATATTGAAGTTGGCTCTTCAGAAGATCAATGGAATGATTTAGAGGCGTGTAGGTTAATTGCTGATGCAATAAATTTAACCGATTTTCAATCACTAAAAGAGAGCGATTCTTGGATTTCAAGTATTGGATTTGGTGGAAATCATTATCCTCAAAAATTTACAAAACAAATGAGTGAAACAGATTATGCCCTCGGGCATATGTGTGCAAAGTATGCCATTCCTTTTTTAACCCAAGATTCCCTTGTTTTTAATGACAAAAAATCAGTCATATTAACCACATCTGCAATTAATCTACACGCTTCTAGATCATTCCATTGATCTTCTGAGGATCCAACTTCAATATAGGTAAGAGGATTGGGTGTATAAGGACCATGATGAGTTACTTCAACACTTGTTTCGTATTCATACATGAGATCATATTCCCCAGAAGAATGGAGCTTGAGGATATTCAAGAACAATTGCTTCTGAATGAAGGAATTACATTTGATAAGGGTATTATCTTTTCCACCAAACTCGGCCTTGGAAAAGTTACCAATTG